>DATIWD010000096.1:0-73673 GCA_035519565.1 Gemmatimonadales bacterium
GCATAGAGCTTGTGGAAGTAGCGGTGGCGCCCGCTGGGGGGACAGGGCCCCCGGTAGCCGGTCTGCTTCCAGTCGTTGAGTCCTTCCCGCGTTCCCGCGGGAAGAGTCTTCGACGTGGTCCCCAGCGCCAATCCGCGGCTATCCGGTGGCAGATCATACAACACCCAGTGGACCCACATCCCGCTGGGAGCGTCGGGATCGTCAACGATCAGGGCAAGGCTCTTGGTCCCCGACGGTACCCCGGACCAGTCCAGCGGGGGAGCCAGGTCTTTCCCGTCGCAAGTGTGATTCTTCGGAATCGCACCGCCCGGGGCAAAGGCGGTGGACGTCAGTGCGAGACTCATGACCAGCTCCCTCCACGCCAGGCCGCTCCAGAGCAGCCCGGCGCTCACATTGCCTCGGAAGCTCCCCACGAGCTCGGGAGCCCCTGGTCCTCGAGGATCAGTCGCGCCACGGCGCAGATCCGATCCACAAACGGCCGCGTCTCCACCGGGGCGATGTCGTCCAGCATGTACAGCTGCGGGTAGCACTGCTTGAGGGCGATGACGCGCCCGTAGTCGAGGACCCCGGCCGAGGCCAGGTAGTGTTCAACGCAGCTAGTGGTCTGCGCCACCAGTCCGGCGAGGTCCACTCCGTCCGGGCCAGACTCTCCCAGGGGCGGCGGCGGCTCGTTCTGGTGTGCCCGCCACAGCGCCTCTACGCGAGCCAGATTGGTTGGCCCACTCATCCTAATCGAAAATCGGCGCTCGACACTGGGCACTCGGCACTCGGCAATCCCTCATTCCCCCATTCCCTCATTCCCTCATTCCCTCATTCCCCCAATCTCAGTGCGCCCCCACGCGCTCACCGCCCGCTTGGGTCTCCTTCTGGTGTTCCTCCGCGACTTTGGCCGTTACTTCGGGCGGCGCTTCCGCGTAGCCATGGAACTTCTGGTGGAAGGTGCCCCGGCCGTGAGTGATCGAGTGTAGCGTGGTCGCGTAACGATAGAGCTCGGCCGCGGGGACGATCGCCTTGACCTTGGTGAGTCGTCCATCCGTCTCGGTCCCCAGGATCTGGCCACGACGGGAGCTCAGGTCGCCCATCACATCGCCCAGCACGTCCTCCGGCGCGAACGACTCCACGTCCATCAGCGGCTCCAGCAGGACCGGCCGGCACTTGGGGGACACGTTCCGGAAGGCCAGGATTCCCGCCATCTTGAACGACATTTCGTTGGAATCCACATCGTGATAGGAGCCGTCGTAGCACTCGGCCTGGAAATCCACGAAGGGATAGCCCGCCACCGGCCCCCGCGCGGCCGCTTCCTGGATCCCCCGATCCACGGCCGGAATGAACTTGTTCGGTATCACCCCGCCGACGATCGAGTCCACGAACTTGTAACCCGACCCGCGGGGGAGGGGGGCAAGCCGAATCCAGCAGTCGCCGTATTGGCCGCGTCCGCCGCTCTGTTTCTTGTGCTTGCCCTGGCCCTCGGCCTTCCCCTTGATCGTTTCCCGATACGCCACCTTGGGCCGCACCAGCTCGGCGTGCACCCCGAATTTCCGTTGCAGCCGCCCGAGCAGGATCTCGAAGTGCCGTTCGCCCATCCCCTGGATGAGGGTCTGGCCCAGCTCCGAGCTGTACTCGAAGTGAAAGGTCGGGTCTTCCTCATGAAGCTTGTGGAGGCCGGCGGCCAGCTTGTCCTCTTCGCCCCGCTGTTTCACGATCACCGCCGAGGCGGCGATGGCTTCCGGGAACGGCAGCTCCGGGAGCCTCACCGGATAGTCCCGACGGCAGAAGGTGTCGCCGGTGTGGGTGTCCTTGAGCTTGGCCACCGAGCCGATGTCGCCTG
The DNA here is from genome assembly GCA_035519565.1 of Gemmatimonadales bacterium. Taxonomy (GTDB): domain Bacteria; phylum Gemmatimonadota; class Gemmatimonadetes; order Gemmatimonadales; family GWC2-71-9; genus DATIWD01. The sequence continues at coordinate 1,829 of DATIWD010000096.1, forward strand.
AATGGAGCTCGGGAACTTCGAGCCGCTCTCGCCCCTGAGTGACCGACAGGTGAGCCAGCTTCTCGGGGCTGCTGTGCTCGGCGTTCCAGACCTCTTCCCCGTTCTTGAGGCTGCCCGCGTAGACGCGGAAATAGGTGACGTCTCCCACGTGCGGCTCGGAGACGGTCTTGAACACGCGCCCGACCAGCGGCGCCTCCACCGGTGAGGGCACTTCGGCTGGTGACGGGAAGAGCTCGACCATTTTGTTCAGCAGCGCGCGCATGCCATAGGTGAGTTCCGCGCTGCCCACGAAGAGCGGAACGATTTCCCCCTTGGCCATCGCCGCCTTCATCGCGGCCAGCACTTCCTCCCGCGCGATGCTCTCGCCGCCCAGGTAGCGCTCCAGCAGATTGTCGTCGGTCGAGGCGACCGCTTCGGTCAGCGCCTGATCGTACTGCGTGAAGCGATCCTTGTACTCCGGCGGCATCGGCACCTCGTCATATTCCCCGGCCTTGGTGCCCTTCTTGTAGAAGTGGGTCTTCCCCGAAAAGAGATTCACGATCCCGTGGAACTGAGGGCCGTCGCCGATCGGGATCTCCACCGGCACCACCTTGGGCGACAGGTGCGTCTTCACGTCCTGGAAGACCCGCTCGAAGTCGGCGTGCTCTTTGTCCATCTGGGAGACGAAAATGATCCGGGGCAGGTGCAGGCGGTCGCAGACCTCCCACACCTTCTCGGTGCCGACCTCGACCCCGCCGGTCCCGCTGACCACCACCACGGCGGCGTCCGCCACGTGTAATCCAGTGATGGCCTCGCCGAAGAAATCCAGATAGCCGGGGGTGTCGATCAGATTGAGCTTGGTATCCATCCACTCGGCGTAGCCCAAGCCGAGGCTGATGCTGTGCTTGCGATCGATCTCGTCGGGGGTGTAATCGGTGAGGGTAGTGCCTTCCTTGATATTCCCGTGTCGCCGGCTCGACCCGGCGACGAAGGCCAGGGCATCGACCAGCGAGGTCTTGCCACTGGAGCCGTGGCCCACGAAGGCCACGTTCCGGATGGCAGGTGAGCCATAGACCTTCATGGTCATCGCCTCCTTGGTAATGTGGGACCCCCATTTTGCAGATGGGAGGCGGGGTTGTAAAGGGGCGTTGATGCGAGGAAAAATGATGGGCGGATTGGGAAAAGGATGATTAATCCCGGAGCCCGGTGCCGCATCGTGGACCCATGCCCCTGGTGCATGAGCCACTCCTCACCGGCTACCTCCTCGCGCTGTCCGAGGCGGTCGATAGCGCGGCCCTCGCCCTGCCACCCGGACGGCTGCGGACCGCGCTGGTCAGGATCCGTCGCCGCCTCGGGGAAGAGAGAAGCCTGGCCAGACTGGAACGGCTCCGCCGCCTGACCGCCCTGGCCGAGGCGCAGGGGCTCCTGGATCCGGGGCAGGTCATCGTGATCCGCCGGCTGGTCTATCGCGTGAGCTGGCTGGCGGCTCGCAGGAGCATGGAGGGATCAGCGGGGATCGGCGGCGACAAATAGAGCAGGGAACGGCCCGCAAGTGATCCGGCCTTTGTTCCCGGTTACTGTTCAGGTCTACCTGACCAACTCCGGTCCTGGAGGCCGCCGATGACTCCCAGCATCTGGCATGACCTGCTCTACCCCGACGTCCCCATCCTCGAAAAGATCATCCGTCCGATTCTGGTCTACCTCTTTCTCCTGGTGGGGCTGAGGCTGGCCGGCAAGCGCGAACTGGCCACCTTGAATCCCCTCGACCTGGTCGTCCTCCTGACCATTTCGAACACGGTCCAGAACGCCATCATCGGGAGTGACAACTCGGTGCTGGGCGGGATTGTGGGCGCGACGACCTTGTTGATCATGAACTACGTCCTGGTGGACCTGATCTACCGGATACCCCGGCTCGGCATGCTGATCGAAGGAAGGCCGGACGTGCTGATCAGCGGCGGCAAGCTGCACAAACAGCGCCTCTCTACCGAACGGATCAGTGTTGAGGACCTGGAAGCGGCGGCCCGCCGGCAGGGGTTCGCCTCGCTCAAGGAAGTGGATCAGGCCATCCTCTATCCGAGCGGCACCTTCTGCTTCATCGGCAAGGTTCCGCGCACCGAAGCACTGCACTACCAGCAGCTGATGACTCAGCTCAACCAGATCGCCGAGGACGTCAAGTCCTTGAAGCCCACCAAGGCCTAGCGAGATTCCGTCATGCCATCCATTGCGCTGATCACCGGAGCCACCGAGGGAATCGGACGGGCCATCGCCTTTACGCTGGGGGAGGCCGGTTACAAGGTGGGCGTTTGCGCCAGAACCGAGTCGAAGGTCCGCGACCTGCTCGCGCAGCTCCGGGCCAAGGGAATCGCCGCGGCCGGCCTTCCCTGCGATGTGGGAGACGAGGCCTCGGTCGACCGACTGGTGCGCCACGTCGTGGCGGAGTTGGGCCCCATCGATACCCTGATCAACAACGCCGGGATCGGGGTGCTCAAGCCGCTCCTGGAGCTGACCACCGCCGAGTGGGATTCCACCATGGCGACCAACCTCCGGAGCCTGTTTCTCGTCAGCCGGGCCGTGCTGCCGGGGATGCGCCAGACGAAACAGGGAACCATCGTCAACGTCTCGAGCCTCGCCGGCCGCAACGGACTGGCTGGAGGCACGGCCTACTCCGCATCCAAGCACGCGGTGCTCGGCTTCAGTCGCTCGCTGATGCTGGAGGTCCGGCAGGACAACGTCCGAGTGATCGCCATCTGCCCCGGTTCCGTGGACACCCCGCTCCTCCATCGGCAATCGATGCTCAAGCCCGACTTCGCGAAGATCCTTCACCCCGAGGACGTCGCCCAGGCCGTGCTCGATCTGCTCCGTCTGCCGGCCCGCGCCCTGGTGAGCGAGATCGACATCCGGCCGACCAATCCCTGACCCAGCCCTTCCCTCCGATGCATCTCGCACTTCCCAGCGGGTCTTGCCTATCATTCAGGCATGCCCCTTCCAGACCAGGGTCCTCGGCAACGGAATTGGTCCCGGCTGCTGAGACCTGGCCATCTCCTGGCCGCGGGCCTCATCCTCGGGTGGTTGGCCCTCTGGCTCGCCTATCAGGACCAGCTGATCGGAGCCGTCGTGGCCCTGGTCGCCGCGGGACTGACGATGGCCGCCCTGCGCCGCACCGAGGCCATGGCGGAAGAGCACGAAGCCGCCCTGCGCACTTCGCTGGACGTCGCCGCCCGCCGCCACCGCGAAGTGGAGCGACTCCGGGGCGTGACCGCGGCCCTGCTGGTCGGCGATCGGCTGGATGATCTGTTCCAGGAGATCGCCCAGGCCGCGGCCGAGCTGCTTCAGGCCGAATGCGGGGCCCTGGCGCTGGTCGTGGAAGAGGGCCGGTTTCTCAAGGTCACCGCCGCCACTGGAGCACTCGCTGGAGCCAAGGGGAATCTCACGCCGGTCGACGGCACGCTGGCCGGTTGGGTAGTCACCCAGGAGCAACCCACGACCAGCGAAAAGATCGACAGTGACGCCCGGACCGGTCAGCTGCATGACTGTGGGGTCGACGGCCAGCTCAGGACCACCGCGATCGTGCCGCTGCGCTCCGCCGGGGTCGTCATCGGCACGCTCAGCGTCTATAACCGGCTGGACCAGCGCTCTTTCGATGCCAACGACGTCCAGCTCCTCCAGGCCCTCGGCGATCAGGCGGTGGTGGGGCTGGACCGGGCCCACGTACTGGAGCAGAGCCGGAAGAACGAGCTGGCCCTGGCCGCCAAGAACCGCGAGCTGCAGCGCGCGACCCAGCTCAAGAGTCAGTTCATGGCCAACATGTCGCACGAGCTCAGGACCCCCCTCAACGCCATCAACGGGTTCTCGGAGCTGCTCCTGACCCAGGAGCTGGGCGCACTCAACGAGACCCAACGGGAGTTCCTGGATTCGGTCCTGAGAAACGGCAAGCACCTCCTCGGGCTCATCAACAGCGTCCTCGATCTCGCCAAGATCGAGGCGGGCCGGATGACGCTGTCGCTGGGAGAGACCGATATTCGGGAGGCGATCACCGCCGCGGTCGCCGACACCGCGAGTCTCAGGGCGGCGAAGCGCCAGGAGTGTCGCGTCGACCTCGAGGACGGGGCGCTGCGGGTCGTGGCGGACGCCACGCGGGTGCGTCAGATCCTGATCAATTTCCTCGCCAACGCTTCCAAGTTTACGCCCGATGCCGGCAAGGTGGTCCTCTCCGCGGTGGCGACGCGAGCCCCGCTCCCGATGCCCGCCGAGCGGGTCGGAGACCAGAAGCGCCTGGTCTCCCGGGATGCGGTCTGGATCTCGGTGAGCGACACCGGCATCGGGATCAGGCCCGAGGACATGGGGAAGTTGTTCACGGAGTTTACCCAGCTCGACTCCTCAGCCAGCCGCATGCAGCAGGGCACCGGCCTGGGCCTCGCCGTGTCCAAGCGCTTCGTGGACATGCACGGGGGACTGATCGGCGCGGAGTCGGTCTACGGGAAGGGGTCGACCTTCTGGTTCATTCTCCCAGCCGACGGGCCAATCCGTCGCCCCGGCGCGTTGGACCTGCCTCAGGACGAGGCCGACCAGGTCGGCGCCGCTTCGGGGGCCTCGTAGCCGCCGGTCAGGCGGGTCGCAGGGACAGCAACGACCGGCGCACGAATACCGGGACCATCTCTTTCCGCCACCCAATCGTGAAATCGGTGTTATCGAGCGGCTTGGCAGGCCGCGCTGCGGTGCGCGCCGCCTGATCCACCACGTCGTCTGAAAGGCGCTGTCCCACCAGCGCCTGAGCCGCTTCCCGGCAAGTCACCGGGTACGACGCCACGGCCCCCAGGACGACGCGGGCATCGGTCACCACCCCGGCCTGATCCACCCGAGCCCAAGTGGCGACGCCCAGCACCGGGAAGTCGAACGCGCCCCGGCGTCTGAGCTTCTGGTAGTCGGCACGCGCACCGGCGAGCGGCGGGACCTCGATCGCCGTCACCAGCTCGTCCGGCCGCAGGGTGAGATAGTCGATCCCATCGTTCTGGTACAACGCCGCCGCGGGAATCGTGCGCGGCCCCTCAGGTCCCACGACTCGCACCTTCGCGTCGAGCGCGACCATGACCGGTGCCAGGTCGCTCGATTGCACGGCCCAGCATCGCGGCGACGAGGGAGCCACCCAGCAGATGGTGCCGTCCTTCTTCATGCAGAAATCGATGGCCTGCCGCCACTCGTAACTCTGGTCGTAGTAGTTGCAGCGCGTGTCGAGCAGGAGATTGCCGCCCACCGTGCCCATGTTCTGGAGCAGGGGAGTGGAAATCGTGGCTGCCGCCTGGGCCAGCACCGGCCAGGACTGCCGGACCAGCGGATCCCGGATCAAGCAGGAAAGCGAAACGGCAGAGCCGACGATCAGCGTTCCGTCCGAAGCAGTCGCAATGGTCTCCAGCTCCGGCAGTCGACGGATGTCGATCACCACCCGTGGGGTTTGCTGCCGCCTCTTCATGTTGGGATAGAGATCGGTGCCCCCCGCAACGTAGGCGCCCTGCGCCCCCGCTTCCCGTTTGAGGCGGACTGCCTCCGCGGCGGTGGCAGGCACCTTCAGCTCGAACGGTGGGAGGCGAAGCATGCTGGTTTCCTTACTTCGCAGCCGTGGGCGGCGTCGCCGCGCGCCCGTCGCCGCCCTGCGCCGGTGTTGGGACGTAGAGCGGTTCGGGCCAGGCGATGGTCGGCGTAGTGGTTGGGCCGAAGCGAGGCGCTCCGCCCGTACCCTTGGCCTGAATCGCCTTGCGCACCTTGGGTGGGCTCATGGGGACCTCATCGATGCGCACCCCGACGGCGTCGTAGATCGCGTTGGCCACCGCCGGCATCACCGGGAGCAGCGGCCCCTGCCCCGCCTCCTTGGCCCCGAAAGGCCCATTGGGTTCCGGATTCTCGATCAGGTAAGTCACCACGTCGCACATCTCGAGGGTGGTGGGGCTCTTGTACTCGAGCATCGAGGGGATCTTGTGGACCACCCGCCGATTCTCGCGATAGCTCATCTCCTCCATGAGTGCTTCGCCCAGCCCCATGTAGACGCTCCCCTCCACCTGCCCCATCACCAGCGCCGGATTGATGGCGCGCCCGATGTCGTGCGCGATCCAGATCCGCGGCACCTGCACCACCCCGGTCTCCGGATCCACCTCGACTTCGGCGACGGCCGCCGAGTAGCTGTAGGCCGGTGACGGCCCCACACCCGCCCCGCGGAACTTCCCCACTCCGGTAGGCGGCTTGTAACTGCCGACCGATCCGATCACACCGGTGGCCGCCTCGGTCACGACCACCGCTTCCGCGAACGTCATCCCTCGCTCGGGGTCGCCCACGTCGAACACCCGGCCACCACCGAACCCGACCTGTTCGCCGGGTAGCCCGAGCTTCTTTCCCACCGCCGCCGCAATGGTTGCCCGGGCCCGTTCCGCCGCCTGAATCGCGGCCTGCCCGGTCATCAAGGTGACACGGGACGAATAGCTACCCAGGTCTACCGGAGTGAGATCGGTGTCGGCCGTCAGCACTCTGATCGCCTCCGGCTCCAGCCCCAGCACCTCGGCTACGATGTAGGCCAGAATCGAATCCGATCCCTGGCCGATGTCGGTGGAGCCGCAGAAGACCGTGATCCCGCCGCCCCGGTCACACTTGAGCTGCACCGCGGAGTGCGGCATGTCGTTCCAGTAAATGGGAAGACCGGCGCCCGTGATGTAGGATGAGCAGGCCAGACCCAGGCCCCGACCATAAGGGAGGTGACGGAACCGTGATTTCCACCCCGAGCCCGCTACCACCTTCTCGATGCACTGGCCCAGCGCGATAGTGCCGACTCGCAGATAGTTGGCGGTGACGGTGTTGGGCTGGACCAGGTGCCGCAGCCGCAACTCGGCCGGGTCGATGGCGAGCTGCTCGGCCAGCTTGTCGAGCTGAACTTCGAGGGCGAATCGGGGCTGAGGCGTGCCGTGACCCCGCTTGGGGCCGCAGGGAGGCTTGTTGGTAAAGGCGCGGACCCCCTTGAAGCGATAGACCGGCACATCGTAGGTGACGGTCTGGAGAGCCCCGGTGTAATAGGTGCTGGCCACCCCGTAGGAACCGTAGGCCCCGCCGTCCACATAGGACTCGAAGTCGAGCGCCGTGATGGCGCCCTGCTTGGTGACGCCGATCCTGCTCTTCATCAGGACCGGATGGCGGCCCCGGTGACAGTAGAAGACCTCTTCCCGGGTGAGACAGATCTTGACCGGACGGCCGGTGACCATGGCCAGCTTGGCCACCGCGATCTCATGGCTGAAGGGATCGCTCTTCCCGCCGAAACCGCCTCCGTTCGGCGTGGCCACGACTCGAATCCGACTGGGCGGCAGCCCCAGCACCTTGGCCAGGGCGCGATGCACGTAATGGGGCGTCTGGGAACTGGTCCAGAGCGTCACTCGTCCGTCGGGACCGGAGTGGGCGACGGCAGCGTGCTGCTCCATCGCCAGATGGGTGTTCCCCTCGTAAAAGAAGAGGTCTTCCCGGGTTACCTCGGCCCGCGCGAATCCATCCTGCAGGTCCCCGAACTGGAGATGAACCAGCTTGTGCAGGTTCCCGGAGTCGGCGTAGTCGTGCAGCTGAGGCGTGGGATGGGCGGCCGCCTGGGCCACCGACTCGATGGTCTTGAGCGTTTCGTACTCGACTTGGATCAATCGGGTCGCCGCCAGGGCGGTGTCTTCGTCGATCGCCGCGACCGCGGCAACCGGATCGCCGATGAACCGGACCAGCTCCGGACAGAGAGCGTGCTCGTCCTGGGAGACGGGGAGAATGCCGTAAGGCGTCGGAAGATCCCGGCCCGTGATAACCGCGGACACTCCCGGCAGGGCCAGCGCCGCGCTGGTATCGATCCGGCGGATCCGCGCATGCGGGTGCGGGCTTCGCAGGAGCTTGCACCAGAGCATCCTCGGTAACACCAGATCGTCCGCGAACAGCGTCTGACCGGTGACCTTGGCCGCCGCGTCCACCTTCGGGCGCGCGGTGCCGACCACGTGCAGGCCGTTCCTTTCGACGTCGGGGGACGCGGGCACGCCGGGGACGCTAGTCGTGGCCATAGAGCGATTCTCGTCGAGGGACCGCGGGCTCGCCGCGCATTCGAGCGGCTGCCAGCTCCACCGCCTCGTAGATCTTGAGGTAGCCGGTACACCGACAGAGGTTGCCGGCGAGGGCGGCCTTGATCTCCTCGCGGGTGGGAGACGGATTCTCCTCGAGGAGCGCCTGTGACGTAAGGAGAAAACCGGGAGTGCAGTAGCCACATTGCGCAGCCCCCAGCTCGACGAAGGCATCCTGGAGTGGGTGAAGACGGGGGCCCCGGGCCATCCCTTCGACGGTGACCACCGATCGGCCCTGGCAGGTCAGAGCGAGCTCGAGACAGGACAGGATTGGGAGCCCATCCAGCAGGACGGTACAGGTTCCGCATTCTCCCAGCTCACAGCCGTGCTTGGTTCCGGTCAGGGCCAGCTCTTCCCGGAGCACCTCGAGCAGCGTGGCCTGAGGAGCGATCAGGACTTCCCGTTCCTCCCCGTTGATGTTGAGGCACGCCCGTTCTTTCGACGGCCTTGGCGTGATCTGGACCAGCGGGGAATCGGGCATGGCTCGATCAGATCGGTTTGAGCTTGGCCAGCACTTCCGCCACGAGCTTGGGCGGAACCCGACCAGCTGGAGCAGCACGGCGAGCCCGCCAATCGATGCTGCGTAAGTGGTCGGACAACACCACCCCCTGAATCGGGAGGCCGGGAGGCAGGGCTACCTCGAACGGATATCCCTTGGCCCGTCCCGCTATGGCGCACATGAGCGCCAGTCCGGAGCGGCTGTTGTAGGTCGCGGGGGAAACCACCAGCGCGGGCAGGCGCCCCGCCGGCTTTCCGCTCTGCGCTTCGACGTTAACCCACACCAGGTCGCCGCGATCCGGCGTCACAGGACCTCATGACCGACGGGATGACCCCAATCGGTCTCGTCGTGCCGGTTCTCAGGGGTAATCTGCTCCGCCAACTCTGCCAAACCGTATTCGGAAACCACCGGCCGAAGGGTGATGACCCCACCGGCCAGCCCGATTTCGACCTCGTCTCCTTCCTGGAGACCGGCCTGAACCAGAAAGGCCTTGGGAAGTCGGAGCCCGATGCTGTTTCCCCAACGCGAGAGCCGAGCCTTCAATCGAGCCTCCGATGTTCGGGTAGAAAGGCGTATATACATTGAATATACATCCCCCGGCCAACGCCCGCCAGCACCCGAACCACCCGCCCCGGCAACGATCGCCAGGAAAGGGGCATCAACCCCTCGTCTCACGGGCGGTCGCAGCCTGCAAGGCATCTCGACACGAGAGCCATCATTCGCTATTGTAACCTGTTACTGTCACTGCATTTGCGGGCACCTCAAGGCTGGTACCTCTCTTGCGGACCTATCCGGTGCTCATGCACCGACCCGGGAATCAAACCATGTCGAGATCTCTTCGACCCGCGAACCGCCCACTGTCCAGCACATTTCGGTCAGTCCGCGGGTTCACGGTGATCGAGCTGTTGAGCGTGATGTCCATCATCGGTATTCTCGCCGCCATCGGCATCCCGCGTGTCTCCGCCGTGCTCGACAAGGCCAAGATCGCGCGGGCCATCGGTGACGTTCGCGCGCTTCAGACCGAGATCATGACCATTGAAGCGTCGAATCAGCCTTTGCCGGCCGACTTGAGCGGGGTCGGACGAGCCGGAATGCTCGACCCCTGGGGACGGCCGTACCAGTACTTTCCGTTCCCTGGCGGTGTCCCCAATGGTTCGTCCCGACTCGACCGGTTCGGCGTACCGCTCAACTCCACGTTTGATGTCTACAGCCTGGGCAAGGACGGCTCCAGCGTGCCCTCCGTCACGGCCGGGGCCAGCCAGGACGACATCGTCCGCGGCGGCGATGGCGGCTTCATCGGCCTGGGATCCAAGTTCTAATCGGGAGACAATCACCGCCTTATGACTGCGCCCACGACGCCCCGCCAATCGGGAAGCCAACCCGCCCAAGGTACCCCCCCCGGATATCACGGGAGCGTGGCCGACGGCAATCTGGCGCACAGCATGGAGCTCCGGGATTTCCTCGACCGGCTGGGGCTCATCATGCGGCTCCCGAAGAAGAGGAAGCCCAAACCCGAAGAGGCCGGCGCCGCGCGGAGTCTGCCCTGGAAAAAGGTCCTGATCGGCGCCGGCGCGGCAGCGGTGATCTTCACTGCCTCGCAAGTGATGTCCGGAATGCAGAAGACCAGTGTGACCGTTCCCGGGGATTTCCTGGGCACCTGGCGGACTGACAACAAGAAGTACGCGACGAGAGGCTTCCGGATCTCGGAGACGCAGATCGAGTTGAACACCGGGCAGAAAGGGCTCCCCAAGGTCAGGCCGATTCAGTCCGTGGACACGAGGCAGTCTCACGACACGACGTACCTGATCATCCAGTACCTCGAGGACAACCAGCCGGTCGAATGGCAGCTCGCCATGGCCTCCGGCTCGCCGGGAACGCTCCGGTTCCCGCACCAACCCGACATCATCTGGGTCAAGAGCAACTCCGCCCGCTAGGCTTCTCGTCGATCCCCGGGCGTCGAGAACCTGCTCGACGCCCTGCGTTGGCCTTTCCGCGGCAAGGGTCTATACTACTCCCGTGACGGCAACCTGGACCCACCGCGCTCGAGCCCTTCTGCTCACGCTCCTCTTCGCGGCCGGCACCCTCGGGGAAGCCGGCTTCGATGCGATCTTCTTCCACCGCTCCCGGAGCGAGGCCCTCCAGCAGCAGCCGCACTTCGAGACCGCCGGCGGAGTCTGCGGCCATGGTGACCAGTGCGCGCTCCGGCAATGGGCACCGGGTACGCGCCTGGTCCGGGCCGCTTCCGCAGTCACCGCAGCTCCGATCCCGGCTCCTCCGCCGACTTTTCGGCCTCATTCGCTGGTTTTCAGTCCCGTCGCACCGCTTCGAGTCCCGGATTCACGCGCACCTCCCGCCCTGCTGAGCTAGGCGTCCCCGAGCGGACGCATCGCACCACAGTCGCGTTCACAACCCAGGTCCGACTGCGCCTTCTTGCGAGGCGCGCTGAAGTCTTTGGGAGACAAATGCGCACATTGACACGATGGGCGTTGCTCGTCGGATTACTGGCTCTGTTCAATCAGAGGCTCGAAGGACAGACGCCTCGGGCGGCAGCGGTGGATTCCCTGCGGCGCCAGGTCGCTGGGCTAACCCAGCGGTTGGACTCGATCGAAACCGGTCATTGCCCGGCCCCAGCTGCCGTCGTGGTGCCTCGGGCCCGGACCGGAGATGCCACCATCGATTCGCTCGCCACGGCAGTAAACGACCTCGCGGGCCGGGTGGAGGCCGAACGGCGGCAGCGTTGCCCCGCCGGAGGGGCGGCCCCCGCGGACACGGGCGGGGATGACCTGGCCGCTATCCGCGCCGCGGCAGATTCGGCGGCCGGCAAGTCGCCCACCGCGGCGCAGGACACGACCAAGCCTCCCCCCACGACCTTCGTCGGCAAGCAACGCAACGCCTCGGTCCTGAATCCCGAGATCAGCGCCACGGGAGACATCCGCCTCAAACTCCAGGACGTGGGCCAGACCCTGGAGGGGGAGGCCCGGGAATTCGAAGTCGGAATCCAATCGGCGCTGGACCCGTACGCCTACGCGAAGATCTTCCTGACGTTCGGCCAGGATGGCGTCGGCGTCGAAGAGGGATATCTCTACTGGACCGGGCTGCCGGGCCGAATCCGCGCTGATATCGGACTCTTCCGCCAACAGATCGGCGACCTGAACCGTTGGCACCTGCACGCCCTCCCTGAAACGGAATATCCAACCGTCTACCGGGAGTACCTCAACGACGACGGGCTGTCGGGCGTAGGCCTCTCCCTGTACACGGCGCTGCCGCTCTCGATCGCCCACGGGACCCACGAGGTCTGGTTCCAGACCACCACCGCCGAGAGTAGTCCCCTGTATGCCGGAGAACACCGGCTCACCTTCCTCGGTCGCCTGCAGAACTTCTGGCAGTTGAGTCGAAGCACGTATGGACAGATCGGCTTCACCGGTTTGGGGGGCCAGAACTCCGACAGCAGCCTCAGCAGCCGAGTCCTCGGCCTCGATATGCGGGTGACCTGGCGGCCCCCCAGGGAGGGAACCCGGAAGGATCTCACCTTCCGTGCCGAGGGCTACCAGTTCCACTCCGACGAAGCGGGCATTCAGAGTACCCGCTACGGTGCCTTTACCGACCTGACCTATAAGGCCAGCCAGCGCTGGATCTTCGGAGCGCGTTACGACTACGTACAGTCGCCTCGGGGACCCCGAGTCGATCAGTGGCAGATTACCCCGACCCTCACTTGGTGGGAGAGTGAGTTCGTGTACCTCCGCCTGGAAGGTCAGCACAACCACCAGGATGGCCGCGCCGACGAAAACCGCTTGCTGCTTCAGGCAGTCTTCGCGATGGGCCCCCACAAACACGAGACCTACTGATGCTGCTTCATGCCTTCCTGGCCGCGACACTCGCCGCCTCCACCCCGGCCCCGGAGCCGGTGAAGATCGTCACCAGCCTTACGACCTACGGGGCCATCGCCCGGGAGATTGCCGGCGATCGGGGAACCGTGACCTCCATCGCCCAGGGCGATGAGGACCCCCACTTCGTACAGCCCAAGCCGAGCTTCGTCGCCGTCCTGAGAGACGCGGACCTGTTCGTCACCACCGGTCTCGACCTCGAGCTCTGGGTTCCCCCGCTCCTCGACCGGGCGGGGAACCGGAAGGTCGCGGAGGGGGGCCCCGGGTACGTCACGGCATACACCGGGATCACCCTGCTGGAGGTTCCCACCTCGCTGAGCCGATCGGAGGGGGACATCCACGCGGATGGGAACCCGCACATCCACACCGACCCGTTGAATGCGATCATCATCGCGCGCGACATCCTGACCGGACTGCAGCGAGTCTCTCCCGGCGACGCCGCCTATTTCGCTGCCCGGGAGCAGGACTTCGAGAAGCGGGTTCTCGAGGCAACCATGGGGGCTGAGCTGGTCGGGATCCTCACCCCCTCGACCGCGTACGATCTCCTGCAGAGCGACAAGCTCCTCGATTTTCTCGCCAAGACCAAGTACAAGGGCGCGCCGTTGATCGACCGGCTGGGCGGGTGGCTCAAGCAGGGCGAGGTCTTCCGCGGCAAGGAAATGGCCTGCTATCACAAGGAATGGGCCTATTTCAGCCACCGGTTCCAGGTGAACTGCGTGGAGTACATCGAGCCCAAGCCGGGCATTCCGCCCACGCCCAAGCACGTGGAAGAGGTGATCGCGCTCATGAAAGAGCGGCATATCGCCGTGCTCTTCGCCTCCAACTATTTCAGTCGCGACCAGATCCAGCAGGTGGCCGAGAAGACCGGGGCCAAGGCCGTCATCGTCCCGGAGAACACCCACGGTGCGCCGGGAGTGGAGACTTACTTTGACCTCATGAATACCTGGATCAACTCGTTGGCCGCCGCCTTCAAGACCGGGGGAGCCTGATGCTCGACCAATTGACGCACAGCCTGTGGCTGGCGCCGCTGATAGCCTGCATGGTGATCGTCGCCATCCACAGCTACCTGGGTCTGCACGTGATCGCCCGCGAGGTCATTTTCGTCGACCTCTCCCTGGCCCAGATGGCGGCCCTCGGCTCGACCATCGCGGTGTTCGCGGGAGCCGATTCGTCCTCGCCGCAGGCCTTCACCTATGCGCTCGCCTTCACCACGCTGGGCGCGGCACTGTTCGCCTTGAGCCGCTCCGCCGCGCACGGCCGGGTGCCCCAGGAAGCCATCATCGGGATCGTCTACGTGGTGGCCAGCGCCGCGGCACTCCTGGTCGCCGACAAGGCGCCCCGCGGTGGAGAGGCGATCAAGGACATCCTGGTCGGGAGCCTGCTCTGGGTCGGGTGGCCGGCTATCTGGCGGCTGGCGGCAGTCTATGCCGCCGTTGGGGCCTTTCACTGGGCCCTGCGCCGGCGGTTCCTCACCATTTCATTCGAGCCCGAGACCGCGGTCGCACAGGGGTGGCGGGTTCGCTGGTGGGATTTTCTCTTCTACCTCTCGTTCGGCATCGTGATCACCTTCTCGGTGCCGATCGTGGGCGTGCTGCTGGTGTTTTCGTTCCTGGTAATCCCGGCGGCCATCGCGTTTCAGTTCACCCGCCGCCGCGGGTTGCTCGCCGCCTACTCCTGGTTGGCCGGAATGGCCGCCTCGGCGGGAGGCCTCTGGGTCTCCTTTCACTACGATCTTCCGACGGGACCGGTCGTAGTGTGCGTGTTCGGCATCTTGCTCCTGCTCGCCTACCTGGTTCGGCGAGCGACCGGCCTGCCGGTCGAATCGGCAGCCTAGGAATCCGTGGCGAGGACCAAGTGAGGATGGCGAGCCGCAGGCGGACCCGAATCGGAGCGCTACTTCTCCTCACCATCGTGGTGGGGGGAGGGATTGCCCTCCCGGCAATCGACGCCGCGCTCTTCCACGGCCCCCGCACCAGCACGGCACCAGTTCGCTTCGAAGCCGAGGGTGCCAGTCTCGTCCACCCGGCGCAGTGCGCCGTCTCCGAGCAGCGTCAGAGTACTGGACACATCCTCATCGGCCGGGGCATCGTCCTGCGGTCCCATGCGTCCACGCAAGTTCCAGCAGTCTGGACTCGGCCAGTCGCCCCCCCTTCCCCTCCCAGTTCCACTCAACTCTCCAGGGCCCCGCCGGTAAGCATCGCCTGATCGCTCTGCGATCCGACGGTGACCACAAGATCTCAGCCGCCCCCTTCAGGCGGGCGGTTCACCTCTTGGTACCGGAGGGCATATGCGCTTCCTGTCTATCGAGCTGGGGCTATTGCTGGCCGTGGCCAGCCCCGCCCTCGCGCTCGCCAATGATCCACCCCCTGCCCTGGAAATCAGCGGCCGGGTCACCAATGAACAAGGCGCCCCACTTGCTGAAGTGCGGGTAATCGTCCTGGAGCTCAACCGGACCACCACCACCGGGCCGGACGGCCAGTATCGTTTCACCGAGCTCGCCAGCGGCCAGTATCACTTGTCCTATTCGTTGATCGGTTACGGGCCTCAGGAAGCCACCGTGGTCCTCAAAGACCAGAACCTGACGCTCGACCTGACGATGAAGGTCTCTCTGGTGGAGCTGCCGCCCATTCAGGTGACGTCCACGCCCACGGCGAGCGCGGTGCTCAACTCGCCGCAGCCCACCGCAGTCCTGAGCGGTGAGGACCTGCACTCCGCCCAGGCCCCCAGTCTGGGTGAGACACTGAATGGCGTCGCCGGAGTCCACAGCTGGAGCACCGGGGTGGGCATCGGCAAGCCGGTGATTCGCGGCCTGACGGCTAATCGGGTCCTGGTGCTTGACGACGGGCAACGCCTGGAGACCCAGCAGTGGGGTGACGAGCACGGTCCCAACATCGAGACCGAGAATGCCGAGCGGATCGAGGTCATTCGGGGCCCGGCGAGTGTGCTGTATGGCTCCGACGCCCTGGGCGGCGTGGTAAACGTGATTCCCCCTCCCATTCCCGACGCCATCGGCCGTTCCGGGTTCGCCCAGAGCCGGGTCAGCGTGGCCTATGGTACCAACAATCGCCAACCCGACGGCGCATTGCTGATCGAAGGGGCAAGCGGGGGCTTCGGGGCCCGCGCCGATATCAGCGGCCGAACCAGTCAGGACGTCCGCACCCCCAACTACGTCTTGTGGAACAGCGGCGATGAGGCCATTGGCGGTAGCGCGGCACTCGGATACCGGGGGACCTGGGGATCGGTCTCCGGGACCTTCACCCAGCGCAACGAGAAGATCGAGATGACCGATGAGGACCCAACCGCTACGGGCGTCCAGCGGATGTCGGACAGCCGAGCCCGCCTGGATGCCAACCTCCCCCTGGGAAATTCCGTGCTGGAAATGACCGGAGGCTACGAACGGAACCGGCGCCGCGAGTTCGAGGACGCCGTCACCACCGACGTGGCACTCGGCCTCCTATCGGAGACCTGGACCGCCGCCGCGCGGTGGCACCACTCCCCCCTTGGCCCGCTGCACGGCATCCTGGGGATCTCGGGCCTGACCACCGGCTTCGATAAGTTCGGGGAGGAAACCCTGATTCCCAACAACCGCGCCAACAGCCTGGGTGTCTATGCCTTCGAGCAGTTGGAGACCGGGCGCTGGCGCCTCTCGGGGGGGCTCCGGTACGACTACCGGAATCTCAAAGTGGAGGACGACACCGTCATCGGAGTGACGGCCCAGACCCGGACCTACAATTCGATCACGGGCAATCTGGGGGCGCTGTACAAGGTCGCGGAACCGGTGGCCCTGGTGTTCAACGTGGGCCGCGGGTTTCGAGCCCCTTCGAGCTTCGAGCTGTTCTCCAACGGGGTCCACGAAGGGACCGTGGCCTTCGAGCGGGGTGACTCCACCCTCAAGAACGAAACGTCCGTCAATACCGACCTGGCCATTCGAGTGCAGAGCTCACGGGTGGCGGCCGAGCTGGGTGGCTTCGTCAACTGGGTCCAGAATTACATCTACAGTTTCCCCACCGGCCAGATCGATCCGGGGTCGGGCTTCGAGATCTACGACTTCACGCAGGGCAATGCCCGGTTGACGGGATTCGAGGCTGCCGTCCAGTACCACCCGACGAAAATCCTTCACCTGCAGGGGACCGCGGACTACGTCTGGGCCCAGAACACCAGCACCAACAACCCGCTGCCCAACATTCCGCCCTTCCGGGCAACTTACTTCGCGCGGCTCGAGGGCGGCGGGCAACGCTGGTTCCAGAGTCCGTATTTCCTGGTCGGCGGGGAGACCAATGCGGCTCAGACTCGACTCGACCCGGCCGAGGCCGTCTTCTTCAGTCAGGCCTTCGGGGGAGCCGGCTACCGCTCGGAGGGCTATACCCTCGTGAACCTCGGCGCGGGGTTCAGCCTGTTCGCCGGGAAGACGCCGGTGCATTTCGACTTCACCCTGAAGAACGCGTTCAACCAGGCCTACGCCAATTTCCTGAGCCGGATCAAGACCAACGCCGTGGACCCCGGCATGGGGCGCACGCTCGTGATGCGAGTAACCACCGAATTCAAGTAATCGGAGAGTGTTCGGGACCGGTCCCGGTCGTCGTGGCGCCCCGCAAGGGCGGCTGGCGATCGGGCACGGTTCCCCCCGCAGTCACGGGACCCGCGCCCGACTGGTATATTTCGAAGGGCCGTTCGGGAGGGCCACCGATGGCGATCGATCTCAAACAGATGCAGGAGCGGCTGGGGCTGGGGCGGCTGGGATACGCTCAGCCCCTGCTCGATCTCGAGGCCAGGCAGTGGCGTGACGGCGTCGTCTCGGAGCGGGCCGAGCAGGTCGTCGAAGAGACGCCCGTGGCCATCGTCTACAACGGAATTCCGCACGTGGTCATGATGGCCACCCCGACCGACCTCGAGGATTTCGTGCTCGGCTTCAGCCTCACCGAGGAGCTGATCCGCACGCCGGCCGACCTCCAGGCGGTCGAAATCGTCCGCTACAGTCAGGGAATCGAGATTCAGGCCACCATCGCGCCCGAGTGCGAGGCGGTCGTGGCTTCACGGACTCGGCGCCTGACCGGTCGGACCGGCTGTGGGATCTGCGGCACGGACAGCATCGCCGCGGTGCTGAAGGAGTTGCATCCGGTGCCGGCCGGTCCCACCGTCAAGCCCGAGGCGATTCAGGCCGCGTTGCGCGGGATCACGACTCACCAATCCCTCAATGCCGTGTCCGGGGCGGTGCACGCCGCCGCGTGGGCGTCGATCAATGGAGACATCGAGGTCGTGCGTGAAGACGTGGGCCGCCACAACGCCCTCGACAAGGTGATCGGCGCCCTGGTCAAGCGAGGGGTGGATCCGCAGACCGGCTTCCTGATCGTGACCAGCCGGGCCAGCTTCGAGATGGTCCAGAAGGCGACCGTGCTGGGCGCCTCGATCCTGGTCGCCATCTCGGGACCGACGGGACTCGCCGTGCGGATTGCCGAACAGGCAGGACTGACCCTGGTAGGATTTGCCCGCAAAGGGCAGATGACGGCCTACACCCACCCTGGGCGAGTGGGTCTCTAGCGGATCACTACGCGCGCCGAATTCCCTCTTTCTGAGGCGATGGGCCGCGGTTCTGCACGTATCTCCAGCCGAATCTCCCCTTGATGCAGAGATTGCCCCGGGTCACTTCGTGATCCAGGGGTGAGGTCACCTTGACGATCTCGTTGTCCTGGACGTGGAGCTCGAGATTGCACCCCACGCCGCAGTAGGGACAGATCGTCTGGGTGACGTGCTGCTTCGATTCGTCCCAGGTGCCCTGCTTCCGGTGGTCATGCTCCGACTTGAACATCAGGGCCCCGGTCGGACAGACCGCGATGCAATTCCCGCAATAGACGCAGGCCGACTCCGGGAGCTTGACGGCGAATTCGGTCGAGATCCGGGCGTCGAACCCCCGGCCCGCCACCGTGAGCGCGAAGGTGTTCTGCCAGTCCTTGCCGCAGGCCTCGACGCACTTGTAGCAGAGGATGCACTTGCCGTAGTCCCGCACGTACAGCTCGTTATCCACCTTGGTGGGCTGCGCGACAGTGGCGCGATGCTGGACGTCGGGTGGCGAATGATGTCCCGGTTGCAGGCTGTCCCGGTGTCCGGCCGGCGAAGGGGACGCCGCCGGGCCATAGCGCTCGGGAGAAGCCTTGTACTCGGCCAGCCACCCATCGACATCGGGTGTCGTGGAGAGGTCGACCGAGGAAGCCAGGAACTCGAGCACCATCTTGCGGCTGTGCTGCACCCGCTCCGTATTGGTCTTCACGACCATGCCCGGTTCCACCGCGCGGGAGCACGACGGCACCAGCACCCGCGAGCCTTCGACTTCGACCACGCAGACCCGGCACACGTTGACGGGGTGCAGGGTCTCGAGGTAGCAGAGTGTGGGCAGGACATTCCCGCGCATCCGGCAAGCGTCGTAGATCGTGGTGCCTTCCGGTACCTGCACGGTTTCACCGTCGATCTTGAGCTCGACGGTGCGGCGCAATCGCTCCAATTGGACCAGGGCACTCATTTCGCAGCCGCCTTTTCGAAGAGCTTCAAACGCTTGACCGCCGATTCCACCGCGTTGTAAGCGGTCTGACCCAGGCCGCAGATCGAAGCATCCTTCATCGCCAGTCCGATTTCCTCGAGCAGCGCCAGCTCCGTCTTGGCCCCACCCCGGGCGCGGCCGGCCTTGAGGCGGTAGAGCGCCTCTTCCTGCCGCACCGTGCCCACCCGGCAGGGAACACACTGGCCGCAGGATTCATCGCGGAAGAAGGCGGCGATCCTCAGAATCATGTCCATCAGGTCGACGGTATCGTCGAACACCATGATGACGCCGGACCCCACCGTCGCCCCGGCTGCCCGCGCGCCCTCGAAGGTGAGCGGAATGTCCAACTCGTCCGGCCTCACGAACCCGCCGGCCGCGCCGCCCAGCAGGACCGCCTGAAGCGGCCGTCCTCCGGCCACACCACCCGCCATCTCGAGCAGCCGGCGGAGCGTGGCCCCGTGGGGAACCTCGTACACGCCGGGCCGAGTCACGCAGCCCGAGAGACAGAAGAGTCGCGTGCCGGCGGACCCCTCGGTGCCGACCTTGGCGTAGGCCGGACCCCCGATCCGCAGGATTTCCAGCACGTTCACCAGGGTCTCGACGTTGTTGATGACGGTTGGCTTGTGGAAGACACCCGATTGCACGGGGAAGGGTGGCTTGTTCCGGGGTTCCCCCCGGAAGCCTTCGATCGAGTTGAAGATCGCGGTCTCTTCACCGCAGATGTACGCCCCGCCTCCCTTCCGAATCTCGATCTCGAACGAGAAGCCCTGTTCCAGGATGTTGGTTCCGAGGAGACCGCGGTGGGTCGCCGTATCGATCGCGTGCTGCAGCCGCTCATGGGCCAGGGGATACTCGCCCCGCAGGTAGATGTAGCCCTGTTCGCAGCCGGTCGCATAAGCGGCGATGGTCATCGCCTCGACCACCGCGAAGGGATCGCCCTCCATGATCGCCCGGTCCTTGAAGGTGCCGGGCTCCGACTCGTCCGCGTTGCAGATGAGGTAGTGCGGCCTCACCGGCTGCTTCGCCACCGCGTCCCACTTGCGACCGGTGGGGAACGCGGCCCCGCCCCGGCCCAACAACTTCGCGTCGGTGACCTCCCGAATGATCGCCTCGGGACCCATGTCACAGGCGCTCCGCAGTGCCTGGTAGCCGCCGCGGGACCGGTAGTCATCCAGGCTGGTGGGATCGACCACATTCACTCGCTGCAACAATCGCAACGACGCATCGCCCGTCTGGGGAAGCCGGGGATGAGGATGCGAGGTCGAGCGCAGATCGCCTTTGAGCACCTCGGCCAGCTTGGTCGCGGTGACGTCCCCGAACAGCCGTTCTATCGGTGAGGTCCCGGCGATCGTGACCAGGGCCGCAGGGGCCTGATCGCAGAGACCCAGACAGGGGCTCCGGAGCCAGACCGCACCATCTTCGGGAATCTCGTGGTGGTCGCCGTTGGGGCCGTGGTGGTAAGCCGGACCCACCGTCCGCTCCAGCTCAGCGCAGAGCTTCTCCGCGCCCTTACAGCGGCACGCGATGTCGTCGCAGACGTGGACCACGCGCTTGGGCCGAGGCACGGTGGAGAGCAGCGCGTAGAAGGTGGCCACGCCATAGGCATCGGCCGGGGGGATGGTCAGGCGCTCGCAGACGTAGTTGAGCGCGCCTTCACTGATCCAGCCCACCCGCGATTGCACCGCATGGAAGGCCGGCAGGAGGAGATGCCGTCGTCCGCGGGCCGCGTGTCCCCCCGCAGCGGTGTGACTGTCCCGGGTCACCCGGGGGCCGCCGTCCCAGCCCGAGACCGGAGGGCCGAGGAACGCGTCAACCGCTTCGCGCTCCTCGGCCGTCGGTTCGGCGTTCAGGAGATGGAGATCCAAGGTTTAGGGCAGGTTAGGGTGCTGGATCGGGAGCCCGTGGCACGGTCGCCCGCACCGGCGCCGCCCCAATGGCCTCCACCCGGACGGCGCAGGCCTTGAATTCGGCGGTCCCCGACTTGGGGTCGGTGTAGTCGACGGTCAGGACATTGGTCTTCACTTCGTCCTGGAAGTGCAGGGTCATGAATACCAGCCCGGCACGCAGGGAGCGATCGATCCGCACCGGGGCGACCACGCTACCGCGACGCGAGGTGACCCGAACCGGATCGCCGTCCATGAGGCCCAGACGCTTCGCGTCCTCAGGAGACATGTCGAGCGACTCACCGCGCCGGAGCGGAGAGGTGAAGCCCCCGGTCTGCACTCCGGTGTTGTACGAGTCGAGCCGGCGACCCGTGGTCAATTGGAACGGGTATTCCGCGTCGGGCCGCTCCACGGGAGGATCATGCTCGACCACCGAGAAGGGAGCCGGTGGTCCCTCGATCGGATCCTTCCAGAGTCGTGAGTGGAGGAACAGCTCGCCGGGATGCTTCTCGTCGTAGCAGGGCCAATGGAGCCCGCCTTCCTTGTCCAGGCGGGCGTAGCTCATTCCCGCGAACATCGGCGCCAGCGAGCGGACCTCATTCCAGACCTCTTCCGCTGAGGGCTGACCCCAGTCGCCGCCCAGCCGCCGGGCGATCTCGCTGATGATCCACATGTCGTCGCGCGCGCCCGGCGGCGGCTCCAGCGCTTTCCGGAGTCGCTGGACCCGCCGTTCGCTGTTGGTGACGGTGCCCTCGGCTTCACACCAGCTCGACGAGGCGGGAAGCACCACCGTCGCGAGTTCGGCCGTGCGGGTGAGGAAGATGTCCTGCACCACCAGGTGTTCCAGGCCGCTCAGCAGCCGCTCGGTCCGCGTCTGATCGGCCTCGGATTGCGCCGGATTTTCACCGATCGCGTAGAGCGACCGCATCTCCCCATGCTCCATCGCCTCGAACATCTGGGTGAGGTTCTTGCCGTATTCGGGCTTGAGCTTCACTCCCCAGGCCTTTTCGAACCGCTGGCGGATGGCCGCGTCCGTGGTCCAGTCCTGGAAGCCGACCAGCCGGTTGGGAATGGCGCCCATGTCACCGCCGCCCTGCACATTATTCTGGCCCCGGAGCGGATTGACCCCCGAGCCGTAGCGCCCCACGTGGCCGGTCAAGAGCGCCAGGTTGATCAACGAGAGCACGTTGTCGACCGCGTTGTGGTGCTCGGTGATCCCCAGGGTCCAGCAGATCACGGCCCGGTCTGCCCGGGCATAGGCGTGGGCGGCGCGGCGGATCACATCCCCGGGGACCCCCGTCTCCTGTTCGGCGTACTCCAGTGTGTAGCGCTCCACGCTCTTCCGATACGCGTCGAATCCCGTGGTTGCGCGCCGGATGAACGCCTCGTTGGCCAGCCCCGCCTGGATGATCTCGCGACCCATCGCGTTCGACAGCGCGATGTCGGAGCCGACGTTGAGCCCCAGCCACTCATCCGCCCACTGGGCCGAGACGGTGCGCCGCGGATCCATGGCATAGAGCCGGGCGCCGTTGTTCACCGCCTTGAGGATGTGGTGAAAGAAGATGGGGTGGTTTTCCCGGGCGTTCGCTCCCCAGAGGAAGACGACGTCCGTCTCTTCCACTTCTCGGTAGGAGCTGGTGCCCCCACCGGCACCGAACACCGTCGCCAGACCGACGACGCTAGGAGCGTGTCAGGTCCGGTTACAGCTATCGATGTTATGGGTGCCGAAGACGACCCTCGCCAGCTTCGCGGCCAGGAAATTCATTTCGTTACTGGCCTTGGAGCAGCTGAAGGTCCCGATGGCGTCGCCGCCGTGCTGGGCCTTTACCCGGCGGAACCCCTCCGCCGCGCGGTCCAGCGCCTCCTCCCAACTGGCGGGACGAAGACGACCACCATCGCGTACCAACGGCTCGGTGAGACGGGTGAACTCCATCGCCATGACGCGACTCCTTGAACCCGGCGCGCGTCCTGCTGCGCTCGCCGGGACACACGGGAAATCCTTGTGGAGCGCGCGTTTCCGGCAGGAGGCGCGCTGCCTCGCTGAATCTACGCCCCGCAGCCTTGCCCGCAAATAGGCCTCGCTGATGATGCGATAAACGATGCCGATGAGGCCGTGCGGAGAAATCAATCGCCCGTGGCGGACGCCCGCTCCTCCAGGGCGGCCGCCACATCGAGATCCTTGACGATCCGAGCCAGCTCTCGGGCCGAGGGGGTGAGCGGCTCCCGGTCGGGAATGACCACGCCGACCGTCTGCCGGGTCCGCGGGCCCTCCAGCGGGATCGCCCGGAGTCCTTCAGGTTGGCCGAAGAGGGACAGGAAGGTCTGCGGCAGGACACTCGACCACTGGCCCGACCGCAGGTGGGACCAGAGGGTGAGTACCGAATTGGTCTCGACCGAGGGACGCACCTCCACCCGTGCCTTGGCGAAGTGTGCGTCCAGGATCCGGCGGTTCTGCATGTCCGGCGTCAGCAGGCAGAGCGGAAGCCGGGCCACCTCGGCCCAGCTCACGGTGTCGCGCATGGCGAGGGGGCTGCTGGCCGGGGTGAACAGGAAATAGCGCTCGAGGTAGAGCGCCAGCGTACGCACGTTCGCCAGCGGTTCGTTATCGAGGTAGGTGAGCCCGGCATCCAGGCTGAAGTCGTCGAGCCCCCGCTGAATGTCGATGGAAGTAAGGGAGAGCACCGTGATCGTGACATGGGGGTGCTGCTGGGCAAATGGCGTCGTCAGCAGGGAAACCATCGGCAGGGTAGTCGGGATCGCCCCGATCCGGAGCCGGCCGGTGAGCCCCGCACGCAGCTCGCTTGCTTCCTGCTGCAAGCTCTCGTAGTCGGTGAGAATCCGTCGGGCCCACTCGAGCACCCGCTCACCTTCCGCCGTGAGGCCCTCGAACCGCTGGCCCCGTCTGACGATCAGGAGGTCGAGCTCTTCCTCCAGCTGCTTGATGCCGGCAGAGAGCGCCGGCTGGGTAACGTCACAGGCCGCTGCAGCCCGCGCGAAATGTTTCTCGCGGGCCAGTGCAGTGAGATAGCGAAGGTTTCTGAGAATCATGGCGCAACTCGGAACATCGGTGGGTGCAACCTCGGTCACCAGGAAGATCTCGCGGCCCCGAAGCCGCGCCCAGTGACCATACCGCTTGCCCGCCTCGCCGGGAAGGACCGGCGGTACACATCAGTCACCCATCCACCTCGCGGGCCTGTCGCCGAGGACAGAACCGAGTAGCTTTTCCGGGTCGACCGACAGGGATCGCGCCGATGGCCCTCGCCACCCCCCACAGACTGCAGGACGAGACTCCGACGCTCGGCGTGGGCCCGGAGGTTCCTCAGTCGCAGCCAGCGCACCCGCCCAGGGGCAGTCTCTGGCGCAGCGCGCGCTTTCTGGTGGCGTTCGCAGGATTCGGCCTTGATGTGATCTGGCAGATGACCCGCAGCTCGATTCGCCGCGCCCTGAAGCGGCGGCCGATCATCAAACGGGTAGAGCGTGAATCGACGGCGGGACCGCCGGCGCCACCGCCGTCACACCGTTGACGCGCTGATCAGAACCTGGGGGCGCGCTTCCAACCCGGGCTGAACGGTGGGGGCATGGCGCCGGAGCGGCGCAGGATGTCAAAGTGCGGGGCGATGAGGTCGGCGAGTTGCTGAGCCAGCGGTATGTCTCCCCGAGTGAAGACCTCCACCGATCCGGTAATGGCCATCGCGCCGAAGACGTTCCCTCCAGCCCGCAGCGGGACCACGATCACCGACTCCGGCCCGCTCCCCAGTTCCTGCTCGGTCAGCACGTAAGGGGATGTTCCCTTGATCACATCGCCGACCAGGGTGCCCGCGATCGGCCGCTGGGGCAGATCCGCCAGCGCGGTAGTGTCTCCGGGCTCCACGATCGCCACCCGCGCTTCGTCTCCCAGCTTGAGCGCAAACTCGATTCGTTTGGCGGGCAGCAGTCCGCCGAGTTGGCGGGCGAAGAGCCGCGTGCCCTCGCCCAGCAACGGGATCGTCGCCAGTGTGTCACCCATCTTGCCGAGTTGGACCGGAAGACTCCGGAGCAGACCGAGGTTGGTCCGCAGCACCTGCTGGTGCCAGAGCAGAACAAAGGCGTCGACCCGAGCCGTGATCAGCGCGCCAACGTGATCCAGCAGATCCAGGTCTTCGGCTTCGTAGAAATCCTCCCCTAGACTTCCCAGCAGCAGATAACCCACCGTCCGCTCCAGGACGCGGAGCTTTACCGCGATCACCGAGCGGGGCTCTCCCAGGGGACCTCCAAGAGCCCAGCGCTCCAGTGAGGTGCCCCGGGTGTCGGCGACCAGGACGCTGCCTCGCTCCTGGAAGAGGCCCAATGGATCGAAGGCATCTGCCTCCACCACCAGGGCGGGATCGGCCCAGAGCGGACCAAAGCCGTGATTGCCCAGCCGGTAGTGTCGCTCGCCGGTAGCGTCGGGAACCAGGAGTTCGATGATGTCGTGGGGCAGGAGCGGTTGAAGCGTGTAGGAGACCGCCAGAAGGAAGTCACGCGGAGTTCCCGCGCCGGTCGAAGCCTGACCGAGCCCGGCCAGCAAGGCATCAAACCGGGCCGCGTCCCCCCGAACCCGGGCCGGGGGGCGATGTCCGACCACCGTGAGTTCCGATTCCGCACTCTCCACATCGGCGGTGGGCCAGCGGCGCACCAGCCGACCCAACATTGGCGCGATGGATCGCACCGCCGCTTCCAGGAGCGCCATTGGGATGGCGCCATAGAGGCCGGGACGGAGATCCGCCAGGAGCAGGAGGCCGACATCGGCCTGCCCGTGTGGAATGGCGAGGCACTTGGCCGACTTGTAGCCCGCGTCGCGGACGATCTCCTCCAGTACCGCCAGCTGCTTCTCGTCCAGGGTCGGCGCCGGGTGGGGGATCACCAGCTGGTCTTCGGCCAACGCCTCAGGGCCGACCAGCACCGGGGACCCGCCCGGGGGGAACAACCAAAGCGCAAAGAGATCGTGGGGGACTTCTTCCGACAGCGCATCTGATAGCGCTTCCTGCCAGGTCCGGATCGCAACCAGATCAGCCGACATCTCCTCCGAGCGGAGCAAGGGAATTCCCTGGCTCACTCGAGCGGTTCTGGCGGCGAGATCCGGGGGCAGGGACGACTCGGACATAGCGGGGGGAAGAGGAGCGAAAGTTGTGCCCGGCAGCCCGTCGGGCCAATCTAGTCCTTTGTTGGATAAGGAGTTAGAGGATGCCCACCGGTCCTCCCTCTGAGCCGCCCATCGCAGCGCTCCTCCCAGCCTAATGCATCTCCGCCTGCGGAAAGCACTTGATATACCCCCCTCCCCTATATGGACCCAATAGCCTATCTTCAAACCGTCTCAACCGTAGAAGCTCATGCCCGCCACTCAACTGATCGTCACCGCAGCCGGCCTCGGCCTCATAGCCTGGGTGAACTACTACTTCTTCCTCGCTGGGCGGCGGGTGGGCGCGGCGTCCGTCCGAGCCGGCGTCCAACGGATCGCGGTCACCGTCGATGGTGGGTACGAGCCGTCCGAAATCCACGTCCAGGCCGGTCTTCCCGTGCGGCTCGATTTCAATCGCAAGGATCGGGGAAGCTGCACGGACGAAGTCGTGTTGGGAGACTTCGGGATTCGCACCTTCCTCACTCCGGGCAAAATCACGCCGGTACAATTCACGCCTTCCCGTCCCGGGACCTATGATTTCGCCTGCGGCATGGGAATGCTCCACGGAAAACTGATCGTGACCGAGACCCCATGAAGGAATCCGTCACCATTCCGGTCAGCGGAATGACCTGCGCCGGATGCAGCGGGCGGGTCCAGCGCGTGCTCGAACAAAGCCCCGGCGTCTCTTCAGCCGCCGTCAACCTCTTGACCAGATCGGCCGCCGTCGAGTTCGACCCCGCGGCCACCTCAGTGGAAACGCTGGTCGAGACCATTCGCGGCACCGGCTACGGGGCGGAATTGCCGTCCCCCGAGCAATCAATCGAGGACGCGCTCAAGGCCGAACAGGAAACCAGGGCCCAGGAAGTTCGCGACATCACGCGCAAGGCGATCGTGGCTGGCCTGGCCACGCTCGGCTGCGTAATCCTTTCGATGCTGCCCGGTCTCCCGCGGGCCGCGGTGACGTTCGGCCAGCTCGCCCTCACCCTGCCGGTCGTGTTATGGGCCGGTCGGCATTTCTACACTCGCAGTTGGGCGGCCTTTCGGCACCATTCGGCCGACATGAACACTCTGATCGCGATCGGTACCGGAGCCGCGTTCGCGTTCAGCCTGGCGATGACGCTCGCCGAGGGATGGCTCGAGTCGAGAGGCCTCTGGTCGCCCCCGTACTACGAATCGGTGAACGCCATCATCGGCCTGGTATTGTTCGGCAACGTGCTCGAGGCGCGGGCCCGGGGCCGTACCTCCGAGGCCATCCGCAGACTGATCGGTTACCGGCCCGAGACCGCGACCGTACTGGTCACCGGTGGGGAGCGCGAGGTGCCCCTCTCGGCCGTCCGCCCCGGCGACCAGGTCCTGGTCCGCCCAGGGGACCGGATTCCTCTCGACGGCGAAGTGCTCGAGGGCACCACCAGCGTCGATGAATCGATGCTCACCGGCGAGCCCATGCCGGTCTCCAAGCAGTCCGGTGACCAGGTCACTGGTGCCACCCTCAACAAGAATGGCGCGATTCGCGTGCGGGTCACCCGCACCGGTAAGGACACGGTGTTGTCCCGGATCATCGCCATGGTGCAGCAGGCTCAGGCCACCAAGGCCCCGATCCAACGGCTGGCGGATCGGATCTCGGCCATCTTCGTTCCGGTGGTGGTCTCGATTGCCATCGCGACCTTCGTGATCTGGTTCGACCTGGGACCGGAGCCTGCCTACCTGCACGCCCTGGTCTCCGCGGTGACCGTCCTCATCATCGCCTGCCCCTGCGCCATGGGCCTTGCGGTTCCCACCGCCGTCATGGTCGCCACTGGACGCGGCGCCGAGCGGGGGATGCTCATTCGGAATGCCGAGGCCCTTCAGCGGACCAGCCAGGTAGGGGTGATGGTCCTGGACAAGACCGGGACCATTACGGAGGGGAAGCCCGCGGTCACGCACGTCGAGGCCGAGGACGGCAACGCGGATGCGCTCCTGGCCGCCGCGGCCTCCCTGGAGCGTCTCAGCGAGCACCCGGTCGCGGAGGCGATCGTGGCAGGCGCTCTTGCCCGAGGGCTATCGCTGACTGACCCCGCCGCTTTCCAGGCGCACCCGGGTCAGGGGGTGACCGGCGTGGTAGGGGGCAGGAAGCTGGCGGTGGGCAACGAGGTGTTGATGACCGCCCAAGGGCGGAATCTCGGCCGCTTCGGCGAGCTCGCCATTCGACATGCGAACCGGGGAGAGACGCCGGTGTTTGTCGCCGCCGAGGGCAAGGTCATCGGCGTCATCAGTGTCAGCGACCCCCTGCGCCCGACCAGCGCCGAAGCGGTCTCGGAACTGCACGCGCTGGGTCTCGAGGTGGTGATGCTCTCGGGCGACCGGGTGCGAGCCGCTCAGGAGGTGGGTCGCAAGGTGGGAGTCGATCGGGTCATCGCGGAAGTACTCCCGGATCAGAAACTCGAGGAGATCCGGAAACTCCAGGGCACTGGCCCGGTCGCCATGGTGGGCGACGGGCTCAACGACGCGCCGGCGCTGGCTCAGGCGGATGTCGGCATCGCGATGGGCAGCGGAACCGACGTCGCCATCGAAGCGGGAAGCATTACCCTCATGAAGAGCGATCTGCGCGCGGTGCCCGCGACGGTTCGACTGGCCCGCCGCACCTTGCGGGTGATGAAGCAGAACCTGTTCTGGGCCTTCATCTACAACGTGATCGGCATTCCCATCGCGGCGGGGGCCTTGTATCCGGCGTTCGGCCTTCGGCTATCGCCGGCCATCGCCGCGGCCGCGATGGCGTTCAGCAGTGTCAGTGTGATCTCCAACAGTCTCCGCCTGCGAAAGGCCTGATCCATGCCCGATTCGACCTCCTCCCTTCCCTGCGCCTGCGGAGTCCACGCCGGCCCCGGCGGCCACGCGGTCGCGGTCGACCCCGAGATCAAGACCGCCGTTCTCCACCGGCTCCGCCGCATCGAAGGGCAGGTGCGCGGGCTTCAGAAAATGGTGGAGGAGGAACGGTACTGTGCCGATGTCCTCGCCCAGATGTCCTCGGTGCAGGAGGCGCTCAGGGCGACGGGGCGAAGCCTGCTCCGGAATCACCTGAAGCACTGCGCGTCAACCACGATTCGTTCGGGGACCGAAGCCGAGCAAGAGGCGTTGTACGACGAATTGACCGAATTGATGTTCCGCCACGCCCGCTAGGCGCGGAGAGGCTCATCCCCCCGAAAGCACGCGCGCTTCCCACTCGGCCGTCGTCGAGATTGCTCGCTCCATGTCTCCCGCCACGGTTCTCGCTCCAAAGAGAACTACCAAGCCCCCGAGAAGTCCCGCAATTGGAAGCAGAAAGACCGCGCGGTCGATGCCGAACCGGTCCGAGAGGGCTCCGACCAGGGGAAACGCGATCGAATCTCCCGCGAGGTGAATGAAGAAGAGATAGGCCCCCACCACCGAGGCGCCGATCCGCGCGGGTACCACGTCGAAGATCACCGCGGCGATCGGCCCACTGTACCAGCTCAGAAAGAAGAAGGCAGCGCAGAACACCGGCTGGAAGAGGTCGAAGTCCCGGATGGTAAGCAGCCAAAGCGCCAGCGGGCCCCCGATCAGGAATCCGGTCGCCACGGTCAGGACCCGCGCCGTCGGCGTGTATCGCCGGAGCCAGTCGGCCAGGCTCCCGCCGACGACGGTGCCGGCAATCCCCATCAGCAGCCCCCAGCGGCCAAGGGTTCGCGTGGCCATCGCGACCGAGAGGCCCAGCTCTCGAGACATGAACGTCGGTGCCCAACCCACCAGCCCGTTCATCCCGAAGGAGATCAAGGCGCCGCCCAGAAACACGTAAACCAGGGTTGGGGTCCTGAGCACCGCGCGGCTCCCGCGTACCATCTCCTCGACCGCAGATTCCACCACGGCCGTGCCGAGCAGCCCCGGCTGATGGCGTGACTGTCGAACCCAATACCAGATGTTGAGCGCCAGGCCCAGCCCCGCGATCAGGGCGAAGGCCGCGACATCGCGATCGGAGGCGGAGCCGTACTGGCGATCGAGGAAGAAGGCCACGATGGCCCCCACGACCGTCGCGAGCATGACCGGGAAGCAGGCTCGCACCAGGGCAAAGGCTCCCAGCTCCAGTTCGCGAAGGTATTGCCGCACCGTGAGCAAGGGTCGTGACTTGGTGGGATCCACCAGCCTCGCGGCCAGGAGAGCGATCAGCAAGCCCGGCAGCCCTACCGCGACGAATGCAAGCCTCCAACCGTAAACCGCCTGCAATTCTCCCCCGACTACAATGCCGAGCACACCTCCCAGCGCGATCCCGGACATGTAGATCCCCATGGCGAGCGCCCGCCGCGGGCCGGGGAAGAAGTCCGCCACGAGAGCGGCGGCTGCGGCCGCCGCCGCGGCCCCACCGACGCCCACGGCCGCCCGGCAGAAGAACAGTTGCCAGAACCCTTGAACCAGCGCTCCCAGAATCGTGAACGCACTCCATCCCGCCACGCCCCAGGCCAGCACGGCACGGCGTGAGCGCAGGTCGCTCAGGACTCCGAGGGGAAGCGCAGCGAGGGAGAACATCAGCACGTAGGCGGCGGCCAGCCACCCCGCATCCGCATCCCTCAGCCCAAGCTCGCGCTCGATGGTCTCGAACAGCGCGAAAATGACGTTGCGATTGACGAAGCTGAGGACGTTGATCGTCGTCAGCAGGCCCAGGGCATAGAGCGGATAGGTCAGGATCCGCCCTCGCGGGGCACAGCTAGCTGGCACCGCGGCTGCTGGAGGTAGCGTCCTGGGCGCGGCGATCCCGTTGCGGCAAGGCCGCGTGATACTCGTCGATCAGCCGCTGGAGCAGGGCGGCGCGGCGTGCATGCAGCCGCTTGAGCGGGCGCGGAGCGTGCCGCGCCCGGGCGTACGCCGTGAGAAGCGGGAGGGCAATGGAGTTGTCGAGGTAGCAAACCACGGTGCCGGGCAGCATGTCTGGATCGATCTTGCCCCAGCTGACGGCTTCTGCGGGGGTCGCGCCGGAGAGGCCGCCGGTGTCGGGACGGGCGTCGGTCAGCTGCAGGAAGTAGTCGTGGCCCCGTTCATCGATGCCGAGGACTTCCTGGATCTGGGGTTCGGTCTGGAGCAGGAAGTTCTTGGGGCTGCCCCCTCCAACGATCAAGGCGGCGCTCTTCCCGCCTTGGCGTTTGGCATCCAGCACGATCGCGGCAGTCTCGTTTACGTCCGCGCTCACGTCGAAGCGGAGCTGGCTGCCAGCCAGAGCCAGCTCCGCGACGTTCATCCCGATCGAGCTGTCGCCGGGGGAACTGGTATAGATCGGGACCTCGAGATCGTGGGCCGCGGAAAGCACCGACCGTCGGTCCAGGCCCAGCGCGCGCTCCCGCTCTCTCAAGTAGCCCCCGAGCAGGTAGTGATACTCCGCGCTGCTCATCGGCCGCTGGAACTCGGGGCGGTTTGAAACCTCGCGCACGAAGGCATCGGTGCTCAGCAGGACGCGGTAGTCGAAGAAGATGTCGTAGATCCGGACGACGCCTTTGGCGCGGAGCTCCACGTCATTGGCGTTGGGGCTGCCCTGATGCATCGCGAGCCCCAGGCCGAAATGCGCATCGTGGTACAGGTTGGCGCCGGTGGAGATGATCCAGTCCACGAATCCTGATTCGAGCAGTGGAATGATGCAGCTCATCCCCAGGCCGGCTGGGGTCATCGCCCCCGTGAGACTCATCCCCACCGTCACATCGGGAGCCAGCATCCGCTCCGTGAACAGCCGACAGCCGTCCCGCAGGCGGCCAGCATTGAAGGCGAGAAACGTCTGGTCTATCAGGTCGGCCGCCGTCTCGGTCCCGGCAATCCCCGGAGGATCGATGCGCTTGCCGCGCAGATGCCCCGAGCCGCGTCCGCTCACAGGTTCCCCTCGGCCGCGCGAGCGGCGATGATGATTCGCGCCGCCTCGGCCGGGCTGTCCGTTACATGGAAGAGATCGAGGTCGCCGCGATCGATTTTGCCTTCCCCCACCACCCTGGCCTTGAGCCAATCCACCATTCCGCTCCAGTAGTCCTTCCCGAACAGCACCACGGGGAACGGCTTTACCTTGCCGGTCTGAATCAGGGTCAGTGCCTCGAACAACTCGTCCATGGTTCCATAGCCCCCGGGAAACACCACGAAGGCCATGGAATATTTCGCGAACATCATCTTCCGGACGAAGAAGAACCGGAAGTACATGCTTCGTCGCACATAGCGATTGGTACCCTGCTCGTGGGGCAACTCGATGTTGCACCCGATGGAAAGACCATCGCCCTCGACCGCCCCTTTGTTGGCGGCCTCCATGATGCCGGGCCCGCCACCCGTGATGATCGGGAACCCGGCTTCCGCCAGGAGGCGTGCCGTCTCGACCGCTCGATCGTAGAAGGGGTCGCTGGGCTGGCTTCGGGCCGAGCCGAAGAAGGCCACGGCGTCATGGATGTCTCCCAGTTTCTCGAAGCCTTCGACGAATTCCCCCATGATGCGAAGCACCCGCCAGGGGTCCGTCTTTCTCAAGGCATCGGGGCGTTCCGCCGGTGAAATGGCCTTTCCGAGGATCGCCTCGTCGGCGGTGGGGCCCGAAGGTCGCCGGCTATGTTGGGGCGGGGAATTATCGGGAGGTGTCACGGGCAAGCAGCTCCAGGGCGGCGCGATGGTCGTCCACGATGTTGTAAAAGTAGGGCGAGAGGCGAACATGCCCTGGTCGAGCGTCGCTAATGATACGCGCCTCCGCCAGTCGCCGCACGTCCTTCCCTGGATCGCGGCTCGGAATCGAGACGATGGCACTTCGATTTCTGGCCATCCGTGCGACGTGCGGCTGCAATCCCATCTCCGTGGCCCGCTCGATGAGGTCGTCCCGCAGGGCGGCGGTGACTGCGAGGATCCGTTCCAAACCCAGTTCCTCGAGGACATCCAATCCGCCCAGCTGCGTATAGACCGAGGCCATCGAAGGCGTCCCCGCCTCGAACCGCCGGCCGTCTGTTCGACGCACCAGGCTCCTCGGCTCGAAGGCGAACGGGTCCTGGTGAGCGAACCAACCCGTCACTCTGGGCTGCAAGTCTCCGGTCCGCTCAGTGTCGGCGTAGAGGAAGGCGATCCCGCTTCCCCCCAGCAACCACTTGAGCCCGCCCCCGCAGTAGAAGTCCACTCCCATCGCCTTGACGTCCACCGGAACCTGCCCCACGGCCTGATACCCGTCGACCAGCAGGTGGGCTCCTCGGGCATGGCACTGTTCCGCCAGTGGGGCAACCTCCTGGATTGCTCCGGTCCGGAAGAACACGTGGCTAGTCGCCACCAGGGCCGTCGTGCCGTCCAGCGCAGAGTCGAGCGCTTCGAGGGGAACCTCGAGGCCGTCGGGTGATTCGACCACCGTGAGCTCCACACCCTCCGATTTCCGGGCCAGCCACTGGTAAGCAAGAGTGGGAAAATCCAGGCTGGTGGTCAGTATGCGAGGTCGGCTTCGGTGGTCCAGGGCCTCCGCCACCGCGGCGATCGCGGCCGAGATCGAGGGGTGCAGCGAAATCTCGTGGGGCGCCGCACCGATCAACCTGGCGTAGCGGCCTCGCAGTTGATCCAGTGCCGGGAGCCACACGTCGTACCAGGCGGCGGCCCCCCGCGCCTCCCAAAGCTCGAGGTACTCAGACAGTCGCGATCGGGACTGGGTCGAGAGCGCGCCGAGAGAGCAGGTGTTGAGGTAGGTCTGTTGGCGAAAGATCGGGAAACTATCCCGGAGCAAGCCGCCAGGTGATGGGGCAGCCATAGGAGGCGGAATATAGTTCGGGGCGTAGGTATCTTAGGGGCATGGCCGCGTCTTCTTCCTGGGCCAGCCTCGCCCTCCAACTGGTGCCCCGGGCCATCTTGAATCCCCGATTGGCGGTGGATCTCAGTCGTCTGCTCTGGTCCTTTCGCCGACGTGGGTGGTGGCGTCACTTCCCGTTTCTCCCGCTCCCGGATCGAGAGTACATGGGTTGGCGAATGTACACCGCCTACGGGGACGAGCGTGCAGTCCCCTCGGCTGAGGAAGTCATCAGCTTCGCGCGGTGGCGGCGCGAGACCATGCACCTCTAGAGCGACGCTCGAATCGCATGGCCGAGTCCAGCCCGCGCCCTCATGTCGTAATCCTCGGTGGCGGTTTCGCCGGGCTCTACGCTGCCCGGGCGCTAGGGCGCGCGCCGGTGCGAGTGACGGTGATCGATCGGCGGAACCACCATCTGTTTCAGCCCATGCTCTACCAGGTGGCAACCGCCGCGCTCTCTCCAGCGGACATCGCCTCCCCCATTCGCTCCATCCTTCGTGACCAGCCCAATACCGATGTCTTCCTCGCCAACGCCGTGGAAGTACATCTTGGAGAACGAGTTGTACTCCTTGATGACAATAGTCGTATCCGTTACGACTACCTGTTGCTGGCTACGGGCTCTCGACACTCGTACTTCGGACGCGACCAGTGGGAAGCTCTGGCCCCCGGGCTCAAGAGCCTGGAGGACGCCAACGAGATTCTGAAACGGGTTCTCCTGGCGTTCGAGGCTGCGGAGAGGGAACCGGACCCGGTCAAGCGCCGCGAATGCCTGACCTTCGTCGTCGTCGGGGGAGGCCCGACCGGGGTGGAAGTGGCTGGAGCGCTGGCGGAGATTCGCCGCTATGCCCTGCGCCGGGATTTCCGGCATATCGACTCCGCCGAGGCCACCGTGATGCTGCTGGAAGGCGGGCCCCGAATTCTACCGAGCTACCCACCCAGGCTCAGTGCGCGTGCGAAGTTCGAGCTGCGTCGGCTGGGAGTCGACGTGCGCGAGGAGAGCATGGTGACCGAGATCCGGGAACGCTCGGTCCTCGCCGCCGGATGGACCATCCCGACTCAAACCGTCATTTGGGCCGCCGGTAACAACGCCAGCCCGTTAACCCGGACCCTGGGGGTCCCCCTGGACAATCAGGGTCGGGTGATCGTCGAGCCGGATTGCACCGTGCCCGGTCACTGCGAGGTCTTCGTTCTGGGCGATGCGGCCGCTTTTCGCGATAGCAAGGGTGACACTCTTCCGGGTATCGCTCCGGTGGCGACTCAGATGGGGCGCTATGCCGCGCAAGCGATCCTGCTGGACCTCAAGGGGGAGAAGCGGGCCCCATTTGCCTATCGCGACAAGGGTCAGCTGGCGGTCATCGGCCGGGGCCACGCGGTTGCCGACCTGGCGCGATTGAAGTTCGGCGGCTTCGCGGCATGGCTGATCTGGATCTTCGTCCACATCTTCTTCCTGATCGGGTTCCGAAATCGCGTCAGAGTGCTCGTCGAATGGGCGTATTCGTACCTGACCTACCAGCGGGGGGCCCGCCTGATCACCGGCAGCTTCTCTCCAGGACACCCGACCTAACCATCAGTCGAGACCATCTCGATGCCTTCGCTCTACAGCGTGGCGATCTTCGTGCATGATATCGAGCGAGCGAAGGTCTTCTATCGCGACCATCTGGGGCTGCCCATGACCAAGGAGGGCAGTTTTGGCGCCGAGTTTCTGGAGGGGCCTACCCATCTCGGGGTCCACCCGGCGATCCATCCGGACGCCCGGGCCCTGGTTGGGCGTCATACCGGCGTCACCCTCCATGTCGAAGACCTCCTCGAGTACTGCGATCGCCTGCGCCAGCACAGCGTCCGATTCATCGCCGAACCGACCCAGCAAGCCTGGGGCATCATGGCCATGATCAGCGATCCCGAAGGCAACGTCTTTGCGCTCTGGGAAGACCGCTTACCCCCGGCGTCCGAGGGCTGAATGCGGCGACTGTACCTCACGATCTGCTCGGCCTGGACCTGGTTCGTCCTGGGCTTGACGATCATCCTCTGGTGTCCGGCGCTCGCGCTGGTCAGGCTGGTCACCGCGCCGTTCGACGCCGGCCACTACTGGGCGGGGCTTCTCTTCCGCAAGCTCGCGGTCGTGACGGTCGCGTTGAATCCGTTGTGGAAGGTCCGGGTGAGCGGGATCCGGATCACGGACCCCCGTCGGCCCTACGTGGTGGTCTCCAACCACGAGTCGCTGGTGGATATCCTGCTGATCAGCCACCTCCCGTGGGAAATGAAATGGCTCTCCAAGGCCGAACTGTTCAGGCTTCCATTTCTGGGCTGGGACATGTGGTTGGCGGGAGACATCCCGGTGGAGCGAGGGACGGCGCGGAGCGCGGTCCGGGCCCTGCAACGATGTCGTGCGGTGCTCGCGCGCCGAGTCTCGGTGATCATCTTTCCCGAGGGGACGCGGTCGAAGACCGGGGAGTTGTTGCCGTTCAAGGACGGGGCCTTCCATCTGGCCATCGAGACCGGGGTCCCGATCCTCCCGCTCGCAGTCTCCGGTACCCGTACTGCCCTCGCCAAGCGAGACTGGCGCGTGGCGCCCGCGGTGGCGGAGGTTCGTGTTCTGCCTCCCATCGAAACCACCGGAATGACGAAGGCCGACGTGGCGGCGTTGAGCTCGCGGGTGCGGGACCTGATTTCCAGGACGCGATTGGAGATGCAGCAGGGCGCGACGAGCGGAGCGACGAGCTGAGAGATTAGAGTCCGGTGGGGTGGTCGGAGAATTCCCAGGGCAGGGAAAAACGATCGGCCGCCCGCGCAGCGAGCGCCTGGACCCCGAGCGTTTCCGTGGCGTAGTGGCCGGCGTAGACCAGATTGATCCCCCATTCCATCGCGTCGAAGTAGCTGTGGTGCGGCCCCTCCCCCGTGATGAACGTGTCCAATCCCGCCTCACGCGCACTCGCGACCATGTCGCCCGCGGCCCCGGTGATCACCCCCACCCGCGCGATCGCTGGCGGTCCCCCCGAAATGAAGGTGATCGCGTCGGCGCTCAGGCCCAGCGCCTTGGCCAGGGCTGTGACCAGACCTTCCCTCGAACGAATCGCGGCCGGAGCTCGCCCCCAGGTGCCGATCGGAGCGCCACGGTAGTCTCCGAATCGGCCCTCGATTTCCAGCCCGAGGCGCCGCGCCAGGAGCGCGTTGTTGCCGATCTCGGGATCGAGATCGAGGGGGATGTGCGCCGAGTAGAGAGCGATGTCGTGGCGAATGAGCGTGCTGACGCGCTGGAACCGGCGTCCGGTCAGCGGCTGAGCTCCATCCCAGAACAGCCCATGATGGACGATGAGAAGGCCCGGCCGGTTGCCCTTCGCCCGGGCCACCGCTTCAATCGTCGCCAGGGAGGCATCTACTGCCGCCACGATCCAACCCACCTCTCCGTGGTTTTCGACTTGGAGACCGTTGTGGGCGTTAGCGTGGTCGGGCACTTCCCTGATCGAGAGCAACTCGTCGAGAAAGGAGGCAACCAGGGAGGTAGCAGCCCGCGTCACGGGATCTGTTCCGGGGGGATTCAGATCGCGACGGCGTTACGACGGCGGCGTGACACTGTAGTCATAGCAAGCACGAAGAAACGCAGTAATCACATCGCTCGAACGCCGATGTAACCGCCAGTTTCCACAGATCTTGACTGGTTTTCAACTATTGTGGGAATCTCGCGTTACGGCTGCCAACGCCAGTTCGGCCCTCAGCCGGTCACCGCCGACCTTGGCCTGAAGCTCTGCAGATGGCTCTCCCGTGGTCACGATTCCGTTCACCTGGCCGC
Organism: Gemmatimonadales bacterium; assembly: GCA_035519565.1. GTDB lineage: Bacteria > Gemmatimonadota > Gemmatimonadetes > Gemmatimonadales > GWC2-71-9 > DATIWD01. The sequence goes on from DATIWD010000096.1 coordinate 39,400, forward strand.
CTTCAGCGATGGCGATCCGCCGGGTCACGATATCTCCATTCACCAGGGCCGTGGCCTGGACCTCGACACGCTCGTCGGCCTGAACCGATCCGGTCACTTCGCCTCCGAGCACGGCTTCCTGGGTGATGAGGTTCCCTTCGATGATCCCGCCCTTGGCCAGGAGAACCTGCGCGGCCTTGATGGTACCCTGGACGCGGCCCTCAACCTTGATCACCCCAGCGGTCTCCACGTCGCCCACAAGCGTAGTGCCGGCAGAGATGATCGAGAGCGACGGATTCTCGCCCCGGCGCGGCGTCTCGTGTGCCTTGGGCGGGTTGGGGGTGGCGGAAAAGATGCTCATCTAGACTCCCTCCTTCACCATGGTCAGCGGATCGAGACTGTGGCCGTCTCGGCGGATCTCGAAGTGCAGGTGCGGCGCGCTCGAGCGACCGGAATTGCCCGAGAGACCGATCACCTCGCCTGCCGCGACCGAGCTGTGCGCCGTCACGGCGATCCGCGAAAGGTGCCCGTACATCGTCTGAAAGCCCTGGGGGTGCTGGAGCAGGACAAAGGACCCGTATTCGGGGTCGACTCCGGTCTGCAGCACGCTGCCACCCCCTGCAGCCCTCACCAGGCTCCCCATTGGAACAGCGATATCGATGCCAGGATGGGCCTCATCCCGGGTCCCGGTGCCGATCTGGCCCCGCGTGACGTAGCCGGGATCGTCCAGCGGCCAGTGTCCGGGGACGGAGGGGCCGGCCTCGAATCGGGGACCGGTACCCGGTGCTCGAGCCCGAATCGCGGGGGCCACTTGCAGAAGCGAGGCGTGGCTCAGGGGATCGGGCACGATATCCGCACCCATCATTCGCCGCACCTGGGCATAGCGCGATTCGGCGGTGTCCAGAGCGGCGATGAATTCCCTGATCTTGGCGTTCTCCGCCTGCAGCGTGCTGATCTCGCGCTGAAGCCCGGGCACCCGGGAGGCAGTCCGCACGATCGGGCCGTAGAACGCCAGAGTGAGAATCAGGCCTGCCCCTAGGAGAACCGCGAATGCCACCACCATCCGGAAACCCCAGAGAGGAATCCGGATCGATTTCGAGTCGATGGCGCCATCCCGGTGGATCAGGATGGTCACCGATTCGCCCGGCTTCATCCCTGATAGGGCTCGCCCAGAATCAACTCCAGCAACCGGGCCAGGTCCTCGTTGGAGTAGAAATTGACGGTGAGGAATCCGCGGCCCCGGCGGCGGGGCGTGAGCCGGACGTCGGTACCGAGCCGCTTGCGAAGGGCATCCTCTACGCGACGGTGTTCGGGGAGCAGATTGCGAGCAATCGCTCGCCGCACGGCGGCGCCGTTGCGCCCCAGACGGACCCGGGCTTCGATCTGTCGAACCGACCACTCGGACGCGACGGCCGCCCGCGCTAACCGGAGCATGTCTCGCTCATCGGCCAGACTGAGCAGCGCCCGGGCATGGCCCTCGGTCAGCTTGCTGTCCTCCACGAGCGAGCGAATCTCGGGTGGGAGTCGGAGCAGGCGCAGGGCGTTGGCCACGGTGGAGCGGTCCTTCCCTACCAGTTGCGCCACCTCGGCCTGCGAAGCCTCGAACTCATCCATCAGCCGCTGGTAGCTGGTTGCGGCTTCGATCGGATTCAGATCGTCACGCTGAAGATTCTCGACCAGGGCCAGCGTCAGGAGGGTCCTGTCGTCCGCCGGCCTGACCACCGCGGGAATCCTCGCCCAGCCGAGCCGCTGCACGGCCCGCCACCGACGCTCACCGGCAATTAACTCGTAGCCATCCCCGACGGGACGCACGATCACGGGCTGCAGCAGGCCGGCCGACTGGATCGAGGCAGCCAACTGAGCCAGACCCGCCTCGTCAAACCGGACCCGCGGCTGGAAGGGGTTCCGACGAATCGCCGAGACGGCCAGCTCCTGGAGCGTACCTTCCCGCTCCGCCTGCTCCCGCGTTGTGGGCCCGAGTAAGGCCTCGAGGCCGCGCCCAAGCCGACGGGTCTGGGTCATCGACTCACCTCAGGGAGAAGGGTCGTTTCGTCCACCGGCAGGGATTTCACGCGACGCACCAGCTCCTGGGCGACGGCCAGGTAACTCTTGGCGCCAATCGATTGCACGTCGTACAACAGGACCGGTTTGCCGAAACTGGGCGCTTCGGCCAGGCGAACGTTCCTCGGCACAATGGTCGGGAAGACCTTGGCGCCGAAATACTCTTTGGCATCACTCGCCACCTGGCGACTCAAGTTGATGCGCGAGTCGTACATCGTGAGGAGCACGCCGTCGATGGCCAGGGCGGGATTGAAGTTCTGGGAGACGAGATTGATGGTATTGAGAAGCTGGGAGATTCCCTCGAGCGCGTAATACTCGCACTGGATGGGAATCAGCACCCCGTCGCAGGCGGTCAGGACGTTGAGCGTGATGAGCCCGAGCGACGGCGGACAGTCGATGATGAGATAGTCGTAGTTCCCTCGCACCGCCTCCAAGGCATGTCTGAGGACGCCTTCTCTCCCCGGCCGGTCAACCAGCTCCAGCTCGGCCCCGACCAGATCCTGGGTCGACGGCGCCACGTGGAGGTAGGGAAGGCTGGGGTGGGTGAGGATGACATCCCCCATGCGCCGGCCCTCGACCAGCACGTCGTAGAGGGAGAGGCGGATGGTATCCCGCACCATCCCCACCCCGCTCGTCGCGTTGCCCTGAGGATCCGCGTCGATCAGGAGGGTTCGCTGTTCGGCGATGGCCAGGGAGGCGGCGAGGTTGACCGCCGTCGTGGTCTTACCGACCCCACCCTTCTGGTTGGCGATGGCTACGATTCGACCCATCGTCTAAGTCTTTGAAGTAGAAGAACTTGACACAAAACGCGAGAGCGTCGTCTGCGGGCGCGACCCAATATCGTATGCAAGACGAATTTCAGCAATATTCTTGTTGCACGTGAAACATCACGCAGGCACCGCTCGCTGGCCGCGCAGGACTTCGAAGATCAACGAGTGAAGGTCGGAAGGAGAGACTCCTGGAATTCTAGAGGCCTGTCCGACGGTGGCGGGCCGGCGAGCCACCAGCTTCTCCCGGGCCTCATGGGAAAGTCCCTGCAGTTTGGCCAGAGCGAGATCCGGGGGGATGGGGAGCTCGTCGAATCGGGCGAGGCGCGCGGCCTGGGTGGCCTCTCGAGCCAAGTACCCCTCGTACCGGAGCTCAATCTCGGCCCATTGGCAGGAGTCCTGGTCCACCTCGAGTCCTGACAGCCTGAGCAACTCGAAAAGGCGGGTGCCCGGGCGCCTCGCCAAGGCCGCCACCCGCATTGGCTCCTGGATCTCAGCGGCTTCGTTGGCCACCAACCAGTGGTTGGCCTGGCTCGGGGTGATGCTCCGCGACCGGGCATCTTCCAAGAGCCGGTCCTCCTTCTCGAACCGGCCCAAGGCGATGCGTCTCTCTTCGTCCGTCAGCAAGCCGAGTCGCTCAGCCAGCGGGAGAAGTCTCCGTAAGGCGTTGTCCTGGCGGAGCAGCAGGCGGAATTCGGCCCTCGAAGTGAAGAGCCGATACGGCTCATCCACGCCGCGAGTCACCAGATCGTCAATCAGGACCCCAATGAACGCCTCGGACCTCCCCAGAACCACGGGATCACCATCGAGCGCCCGTGCGGCCGCATTGAGCCCGGCGATGACGCCTTGCCCCGCGGCCTCCTCATAACCGGTCGTTCCGTTTATCTGACCCGCCAGGAAGAGGCCTTCCAGCCCACGAACCTCCAGCGTCGGCAGCAACTGCGTCGGCGGGAAGTAGTCGTACTCGATGGCGTAGCCAGGCCTGGTCATATGACTCGACTCGAGCCCCGGCACGGTCCGGAGGAAGCGAAGCTGCACCTCGGGCGGGAGCGAAGTCGAGAGCCCGTTCACATACATCTCGGAGGTCTCGAGCCCCTCGGGCTCCAGGAAGACCTGATGTCGCTCGGCTCGCGGGAACTTGACGATCTTGTCTTCGATCGAAGGGCAGTAGCGCGGGCCTCTCCCGGAAATGGCGCCCCCATAGAGAGCCGACTCCCTCAGATGGGACTGAATGATCTCCTTGGCATCGGCGCCGGCGTAGGTGAGATAGCACGGCAGCTGAGGCGGCCTCTTGGCCTTTTTGAAAAAGGAGAACCAATAGTCCTCTGGATCGCTGTCCTGGCGAACCAAGCGTTCCAGATCTGCGGTGCGCCCATCGATTCTCGGCGGGGTCCCTGTCTTGAAGCGTTCTATTGTAAGTCCTTGCCCAACAAGCACTTCTGAAATAGCGCCAACGGCGGACTCCCCCGCCCTGCCAGCATCAAATCGCGCCGACAGACCCATATGGATCTGGCCACGCAAGAAGGTGCCGGCGGTGAGAACGACGGCGGAAGCCTCGAACGCTCGGCCTTCTTTGGTAACCACCTTGCGAACCACTGCGCCTTCGAATGCGAGGTCGGACACGGTCCCTTGAGCAAACTCGAGGTTCTCGAACTGCTCAAGCAGAGTCCGAACGGCTCGACGGTAGAGACCGCGGTCGCACTGCGCCCGCGGCGACCACACGGCTGGTCCCTTGGATCGATTGAGCATTCGAAACTGAAGGCAGGCGAGGTCGGTGGCGCGTCCCATGATGCCGCCGAGGGCATCCACCTCTCGTACGACCGTCCCCTTGGCAATCCCGCCGATGGCGGGGTTGCAGGACATCTGCCCGATGGTCTCGAGGTTCTGCGTGAGCAGCAGAGTCCGGGCGCCCATCCGGGCCGCCATCGCGGACGCCTCGATGCCGGCGTGGCCGCCTCCGATGACGATGACATCGTACCGTGGCATGCGGGGAATCTACTACCGGGCTGCTACGAGCCAACCAGGGACCGATCGCCTGGATCGGGAAACCGCGATCAGCCGGTCGCGATCCAGCGCGCCACCTCCCGCAGGGAGGGCCGCTTGCCGTAGGCGAGAATGCCGATGCGATAGACGCGGGAGGCAAGCCATGCCACTCCCAGCACCCCCAACGCGGTCATCAGCATGGAGAGCAGGAGCTCGCCGAGGGGAAGGGGGGTGATCGAATAGCGGAGCGGGGTCGCAAACGGGGCCACGAAGGGCACCATTGTCAGGACCCGGGCAAGGGCTCCGTCCGGCTCATTGAGAATGGGGAACATGCACATGAACCCGGCGACGATCCCCATGGTCACCGGCATGTTGGCCTGCTGAGTATCCTGATAGCTGCTGCACATGGCACCCACCGCCGCGTACAGTCCGGCATAGAGGAAGAACCCCAGCACAAAGAAGGTCAGGAACACCAGCAACAGGTCGATGCTGACACTGGGGACCGACGCACTCGTCGCGACGTCCGGGGAGACGTGCATCAGCCCGAGAATGGGGCCCAGATTGGTAGTCAGGTAGAACGCGGCCGCCGCCCAGAGCGTAAGCTGGAACAGGCCGACCGCGCCAACGCCAACGATCTTGCCCAGCATGAGCTGCAAGGGTGTGAGGCTGGCTGCCAGCACCTCGACGACACGGCTGGTCTTCTCTTCGAGGATCGAGCTCATGACCTGGATGCCATAGATCAACAGGGCGAAGTAGAGCACGAAGGTCATCACGTAGGCCAGGAAGAACGAGGCCTCCCCGCTCTCTCCAGTGAGGCGGCCCGCGGTCACCTTGGACTTCTCAAGGCGGATCGGAGACGAGGCCCGTCGCACCACCTCGGGGTCCAGGTTCGCGCGACTCAGGCGCTCCGCCAGCACGGCGGCCTGAAGCGATCCCTGGAGCGCATCCATGTCGGTCGGGCTTCCCACGTTCGAGCCGAGATACCTGAGCGTTCCGGAATCCAGAGCCTGGTCCGTAAGCACCACCACCCCATCGGGGTGCGGCGTTGTAGAGCGGGCGAGGCCGATGGATCGCACCAGCGAGTCCTGAACCTCGTCGACCCGAGTGGTGCGAAGCCACTCGACCTCGTACTTGGATCGGGGAGACTCATCGGTCCCGTAGTGCGCCGCCCGAAGCAGCGAATCCACCCGGGCGCCCAAACCCCCACTCGCCCCGTCCAGAATGACGATCCGCTTGGGGGCGGTCTGGCGGCCTGAGAGGTACAGAGGAAGGAACAGGGTGAGGGCGATAAAGACGGGGCCCAGCAGCGTCGACAGGACGAAGGCCCGGGTCCGCACCCGCTCGATGAATTCCCGTCGAATCACCGCCAGCAGTTTACGCATGGGCGGGATCCTCCGGTGTCGCCGAGTCGCGCCCGACCTTGGCCTCGAAGATCGACTGCAGGGAGGGCTCCACCAGCTCGAAGCGGCCCAGTCCCACGTCGGCCGCGACCAGGGCACGGAGCAGCGCTTCGCCGTTTGCCCCAGCGGCCAACTCCACCTCGGCGGTGGCGCCATAGTCGTTGACCCGGGCGGCGAGGCTCCGATCCTGGAGGATCTGGCCGGCCGCCGCCGCGTTTCTCGTGAAGGTCAGGGCGACGTAGCGGGTACCGAACTCACGCTTGATGTCGGCCAGGGAGCCGTCGAGCACCTTCCGCCCGTCCGCGATGATCGCGATCCGATCGCACATCCGCTCGGCCTGCTCCATGATGTGCGTGGAGAACAGCACCGTCCGGCCCTGTCGCGCGATCTCCACCACCGTGTCCCTCATCTCACGACTGCTGATCGGGTCAAGACCGCTGAACGGCTCGTCGAGAATTAGCAGCTCGGGCTCATGAAGGAGTGACCCGATGAACTGCACCTTCTGTTGCATCCCCTTGGACAGCTCCTCGACCTTCCGCTTTTCCCACTCGCCCAGACCCAGCCGGCCGAGCCACGCGCGGGATTGTCGGCGCGCCTGGGGCCGAGTCACTCCTTTGGTTTCCCCGAGGAAAACCAGGTGGTCGAGGACCCGCATCTTCCGGTAGAGCCCACGCTCTTCAGGGAGATACCCGACCCGGGCCGAGAGGGATCGCTGATTGGTGGAGTTGCCGAGCAGGGTGACGGTGCCCTCGTCTGCGGGCAGGATGCCCAGGATCATGCGGATGGTGGTGGTCTTTCCCGCTCCGTTGCGGCCCAGCAGGCCGTAGATCCCGCCCGGAGGCACCTCGAGTGAAAGTGCCTCGACCGCCGTATGACCGGCGAAACGCTTGGTAACCCCCTCGAGGACGATGACTGGCACGGGGCAACACTAACGATTGCCGGGTGTGCGGCGCAAACCGAGTCCCCTCCCGCGCATATGGTGGCGGCTGGGGCAAACTGCAGCCTGATTCAGTCCAGCCGGTATTCGGTGAGTCGGGTGATTCGCAGGACGGAGCCGCGCGGGACGACCAGATGGGGCACGTCCCGGCGGACTCCAAACTTCAGGGTGTGGCGGAGGTAGTCGTCGCGAGTGCCGGGGCCATCCTCGGCGCGGTGTATTCCCACGTCGCGCAGATGCACCCCGGCCTCGTCCTCGGTGTCGAACCGGCCGACGCAGGTACGTCCGTCGCTGGCCTCCAGCACCACGGTCATTCCGTGGAGCGCATGATGCCCGGGGTGGAAGACGAGCCCGCTCACCCGGATCTCAGACGGAGGAAGTGACGCAGTACTTGTCGAACGCGGCCATCAGATCGGCCGCGATGGCCTGCGGGGGACGTCCCTCGATCTGATGACGGTGCACCATGTGGACCACCTCGCCGTCCCGGAACAGCGCCATCGAAGGCGAGCTGGGCTGGTACTCGCTGAAATACTGCCGTGCCCTGGCGGTGGCCTCGAGATCCTGACCCGCGAAAACGGTGACGGTCTGCTGAGGAACGATCGTATGCTTGAGGGCCAGCGCGAGGGCCGGACGCGCACTGCCGGCGGAACAGCCGCAGACCGAATTGACGAACACCAGGGTGGTGCCCCGCTGATCACCCAGGATCGCATCAACGTCGCCACCGGACAGGAGCTCCTTGGCCCCCATGCGCACCATTTCCTCGCGCATGGGCTGAACTAATGCAGGATTGTAAGGCATTGGGACTTATCTACCCTTTCGTGGTTCGAACGATCACTCTGTTGAAACCGGTTCAGATCGGGACTCGAGGGCCGCCTTCAAAGCGTGCCAGGGAAGCGTAGCGCACTTTACCCGAACCGGAAACTCCCTCACTCCGGCAAAGGCTGCCAGCTGCGGTGGCATCGCGGCTCGACCGGCCTCGGTCTGACCGGTCACCAGCCGTTGAAACCCCTCCATCAACTCCGCGGCCTCGGCCCGACTCCGCCCCTTCACCAGGGTGGTCATCAGGGATCCCGCGGCCTTGGAGATCGCGCAGCCGGACCCAACGAAGCTTACATCCACCACCCGATCCCCCTCCAGCTTGACGAAAACCGTGAACTGGTCCCCGCAGAGAGGATTGTACCCCTCGGCGCTGCGGTCGGCATCCTCGAGGCGCCGAAAGTTCCGGGGCGCCCGATTGTGGTCGAGGATGATCTCCTGATAGAGGGCACTGGTTCCGGTCATCAGCAGAACACCGATCGAACGGTGAACAGACCCGCCACCAGGCGGTCCACCTCTTCCGTGGTGTTATAGAGCGCGAAGGAGGCTCGCGCGGTCGCGGGGACCCCCAGCCGATGCATGAGGGGCTGGGCGCAGTGGTGCCCGGCCCGGATGGCGATTCCCTCCCGGTCGAGGATGGTGCCGACATCGTGGGGGTGCACCCCCTCCAGCGCGAAGGAGATCACGCCGATCTTCTCGGGGGCAGCACCCAGAATTCGGAGTCCCGGCACCTCGGCCAGCCGGCGATCGGCGTAGTCCAGCAATGCCCCCTCGTAGGCGCCGATGGCCGCGAAGCCGACCCGCTCCAAATACTCCATGGCCGCACCGAGGCCGATGATCTGGGTGATCGGCGGGGTTCCGGCCTCGAACCGAGCCGGCACCGGAGCGAATCGAGTACTCTCGAACGTCACCGAAGCGATCATCCCTCCCCCGCCCTGCCAGGGTGGCATTTGCTCCAAGAGCGGCAGCCGCCCGTATAACAGGCCAACCCCGGTGGGGCCCAGCATCTTGTGACCCGAGCAGACATAGAAGTCGCAGCCCAGCTCCCGGACGTTGACCGGGAGATGAGACACCGCCTGGGCCCCATCCACGACCAGCACAGCCCCGACCTCGCGGGCCATCCCCGCGATGGTCGCGATCGGGTTGACGGTGCCGAGGACGTTTGACGCGTGGGCCACCGAGACGACCCGGGTCCTGGATGTGATGGTCCGTCGCAGGGCGCCAAGATCGAGCGAGCCGTCATCGGCAATGGGTGCCGCGTGAATGACCACGCCTACCTGGTCTCGGAGCATCTGCCATGGGACGATGTTGGAATGGTGCTCCATTTCGGTGAGCACGATCTCATCGCCCGACCGGAGGAATTTCCGCCCGTAGGCCTGGGCCAGCAGGTTGAGGCCGGCAGTGGTGCCGGAAGTGAAGACGATCTCGTCCGGATGGGCCGCCTGCAGGAATGCCGCGGCCTGAGCCCTCACCCCCTCCATCGCGTCGGTGGCGAGCCGACTCAGCTCGTGGACCGCTCGATGCACGTTGGCGTTGGCCGTCGTGTCGTGGGCGGTCATCGCGTCGAGCACCGCCTGGGGCCTCTGACTGGTGGCCGCGGAATCGAGGTAGGTCAGCGGGTGGCCGTGAACGCGCCGAGCCAGAATGGGAAAGTCCTCGCGAATCCGCCGGATGTCGAAGGGCGCAGATTCAGCGGGGACCGATCCCGCACGCTCGAGGATCTTCGCACCCATTGCGGTCCTTACCCCGGTTCCACGTCCAGGCGGGATATGACCAGTCCTTCGAGGCGCTCGCGCAACTCCGGGAGCGGGAGCTGCTCCAGGATCTCCGCGGCAAAGGCGTAGGTGAGGATCTTGCGCGCCGCCGGCTCCGGAAGGCCGCGGCTCCGCAGGTAGAACAAGCCCGACTGGTCGAGGCGGCCCACGGTGGCACCGTGGGTGCACTTCACGTCGTCCGCAAAGATCTCGAGTTGGGGCTTGGTGTCTACTTTGGCGTCGTCGGACAGGAGCAGATTCCGGTTGGTCTGCTTGCCGTCGGTCTTCTGAGCCTCGGGAGCCACGAACACCTTGCCGTTGAACACGGCATGGGCCGACCCCGCGATGATCCCCTTGTACACCTCCCGGCTGGCGCAACGAGGGTGCAGGTGGCGAATCGAGGTGTGATTGTCGACCAGCTGCTCGCCCCGGGCCATGTACAGTCCGTCGAGCTGGCACTCGGCGTCACTCCCCTCCAGCGCCACATCCAGGTCGTTCCGCGCGACCGCCCCGCCGAAGGTGATCGCGAAGGAACGCAACCGACTTCCTTCCCCCTGATGAACCTGGGTGCTCCCGACGTGGAAGGCTCGCTCGCCATCGAGCTGGAGCTTGATGTGCTCGGCGGCAGCCCCGGGCCGAAGCACCAGCTCGGTCACGGCATTGGTGAAGCACTCCCCATCGACCAGTGAGCCGTAGGTCTCGATCACGCTGGCCTGGGCCCCGCGATCCAGAATCAGCAGGTTCCGGGGACTCACCACCCCGGTGCCGGCGGCGGCGTCCGTGATGAACACCAGATGAATGGGCGCTTTCAGGTGGACATTGGGCGGCACGTACAGACAGGCGCCGTCCTGAAACAGGGCCTGATTGAGAGCCGCGAACGGCCGACGCTCCACGGCCGCGAATCGGCCGAGGAAGCGCTCCAAAGGAACCGAGTCCACGGCCAGGGCGCGGCTGAGGCTCCCCAGCTTGACCCCTTTGGGGAGACGACCGATCGAGGACCAGACCGGGGCCAGTCGACCATTCAAAAACACGACGCGACTTCCGACCGGGGAACCCAACAGAAAGGCATCGAGCTGTCCCGGAGCCACCCGAAGGGGTGCGCCAGCGCGGCGGAACGGGCGTTGAGCGATCGGCGCCACGTTGGTGAACCGCCAGTCTTCATCCCGCGCCGTCGGGAAGCCGGTGGCGCGAAACGCCTCAACCCCCAGCCGCCGACGATCGCTCAGCCAGACCGGCTCACCATTCAAGGCGGCGCCCGATTGGTCGAAGGCCGCGAGATAAGTGGCGGAGGCCGTGGACGGCCCAGTGACCGGCGAAGCGGCGCGAACTCCGGGGATCAGAGTGGAGGTCATGCCGGGGCGGCCTCTCCAGTCAGCCACTCGTAACCCTTGGCTTCCAGCTCGAGCGCGAGCTCCTTGCCGCCCGACTTCACGATCTGGCCGTCGTAGAGCACGTGGACAAAATCGGGAACGATGTAGTTGAGCAGCCGCTGGTAGTGGGTCACGACGATGGTCGCATTGTCAGGACGCCGGAGCCGGTTCACGCCCTCGGCGACGATGCGCAGCGCGTCGATGTCGAGCCCGGAGTCGGTCTCATCGAGAATGGCGAGCCTGGGCTCCAGGATTGCCATCTGGAGGATTTCGTTCCGCTTCTTTTCTCCACCGGAGAAGCCGGCGTTGACCTGGCGGGACATGACCTCGGGGCCCCACTCCACCAGCTTGAGTTTCTGATCGACCAGCTCCAGAAACTCGATAGGATCTACCTCCTCCTGCCCCCGCGCCTTCCGGATCTCGTTGAGCGCCGCCCGGAGGAAATAGGCGTTGGTCACACCCGGGATCTCGACCGGATACTGGAAGGCCAGGAAGAGTCCGGCCTGGGCCCGTTCCTCGGGGTCCATATCCAGCAGATCTCGCCCGTCGTACAACACGGATCCTTCGGTGACTTCGAAGGCCGGATGGCCGGCCAGGACCTGGGCTAGTGTGCTCTTCCCCGACCCGTTGGGGCCCATGACGGCGTGGACTTCCCCTGCCCTGACGGTGAGGTCGATGCCCTTGAGGATCTCCGTCTCGCCCGCGCGGGCGTGGAGATTTCTGATTTCAAGCACTGCCAGCTCCGTTCCGGCGAGGGCCCGCCCCCGCCTCGTTGAAAAGCCCGCTCATCCGACACTGCCTTCGAGGCTGATCCCGAGGAGCTTCTGGGCCTCGACGGCGAATTCCATCGGCAGGTTCTGAAAGACCTCCTTGCAGAACCCATTAACGATCATCGAAATCGCGTTCTCGGTGTTGAGTCCGCGCTGCTTGCAGTAGAAGATCTGGTCCTCCCCGATCTTCGAGGTCGAGGCTTCGTGCTCCACCGAGGAGCTCGAGTTCTGGACGTCGATATAGGGGAAGGTGTGCGCCCCGCACCGATTGCCGATCAGCATGGAGTCGCACTGGGTGTAGTTGCGGGCGCCCTCGGCCCTGGGGAGTACCTTCACCTGTCCCCGATAGCTGTTGTTCCCCTGCCCTGCCGAGATACCCTTGGACACGATCGTGCTGCGGCTGCGGCGACCGAGATGGATCATCTTGGTACCAGTGTCCGCCTGCTGGCGTCCGTTCACCACGGCCACCGAGTAGAACTCCCCCACCGTGTCGTCCCCCTGGAGGATCACGCTGGGGTACTTCCAGGTGATGGCCGAGCCGGTCTCGACCTGGGTCCACGAGATCTTGGCGCCAGCACCGGCGCACTTGCCTCGCTTGGTGACGAAGTTGTAGATGCCGCCCTTCCCTTCCTCATCCCCAGCGTACCAGTTCTGCACCGTCGAGTACTTGATCTGCGCCCCAGCCATCGCGACCAACTCCACGACAGCGGCGTGCAGCTGGTTGTTGTCCCGCCGCGGCGCCGTGCAGCCCTCGAGATAACTCACGTAGGCCCCTTCGTCCGCGACGATCAGGGTCCGCTCGAACTGTCCGGCGTTGGCGGTGTTGATCCGGAAGTAGGTGGAGAGCTCCATCGGGCAGCGCACCCCCTTGGGCACGTAGACGAAGGAGCCGTCGCTGAACACCGCAGAATTGAGCGCCGCGAAGAAGTTGTCGTTGTAGGGGACCACCGAGCCCAGGTACTTCTCCACCAGGTCGGGGTGCTCCCGAACCGCCTCGGAGAACGAACAGAAGACGATTCCCTGCTTGGCCAGGGTCTCTTTGAAGGTGGTGGCCACCGAGACGCTGTCGAAGATGGCATCCACGGCCACGCCCGAGAGCCGCTTCTGCTCCGAGAGCGAAATGCCGAGCTTCTCGTAGGTCTGCAACAGCTTGGGATCGACCTCTTCCAGGCTGGCAACGGGTTTAGCGGACTTCGGAGCCGAGTAGTAGATGATGTCCTGGTAGTCGATCGCCGGGTACTGGATGTTGGCCCAGTGATGGGGCTCTTCCATCGTGAGCCAGCGCCGATAGGCACGCAGCCGCCACTCGAGCATGAAGGGCGGCTCTCCCTTCTTGGCGGAGATCAGCCGGATCACGTCCTCGTTGAGGCCGCGCGGGATGGTGTCGGCTTCGATGTCGGTGACGAAGCCGTACTTGTATTGCTGGTTGACCAGCGATTCCACGGACGCTGTCATGCTGACTCCCCAATATTCATCGGCTGCGGAAAGACCACGCGGTATTCACAGGCGCTGCACCCCTCGAGGATGTGGGCCTCCCGCTTGACCACCGCGACCAGGACCTCCTGCAGGAACTTCGCTTCCGCGGCACAGACCTCGGGGAACCGTTCAGCGACCGCCCGGATGGCGCAGTTGTGCTCGGTCAGCCGCACCGTGCCTTGCTGATTCTCCCACTCGGCCATGAAGCCCCCATCCACCAAGGCGCGACGAACGATCTCGAGTCGCTGCTCGGGAGAGGCATTGGCCAGCTCCGGGCCCAGCTTCCGCGCCAGGTCCACATAGCGCTGTTCGAGTGCCGAGACCAGGGCAGGGCGCCCGCCGTGCTCCACCACCCGGTCGAGGACCTCGGTCAGCACCTCTTTGTATCGCTGGGGAAAGAGGGCCTCGCCGGCGGGGCTCAACTGGTAGGCGTACGTGGGAGCACCCATTCCGCGCTGTTCGCGACGGTAGGAAAGGAGCTGACCGACCTCGAGTTCCTTCAGATGGTGTCGAACGGCCGTCAAGGAGAGGTTGAGCCGGGTGCCGAGTTCCTTCGCGGTAGCCCGTTGGGCCCGCTTTAGCTCGACCAAGATGGCCCCGCGGGGCCCCCGGTACGCCTCGGGGAGAGGGAGTTCAGTATCAGTAGTGGAGGCCAGCGTTCCCATGGGCGGAAGATTAGCCCTCAAGTGGCCGATTGTCAACTAAATAACACATTTATAGTCTAAACTCGTAACACGTTGTAACCAAAGAGTTTAGTATAGTCGTCATAATGACTACTACTATAAGGCGCGCGAGGCGACCGATTGCCATGATCCGACGACCGGGCCCCAAGTGGGGCCCGCTCTTCTCGAAAACCGGATTTCTTCCCAGATTAGGTTAGCACCCATTCTTCCGAGACGGTTCGCGCCATGACCATTCATCGCATTCGACTGCTGGGCGATCCCATCCTCCGGACCCGTTGCGAGCCGATCGCCAAGCCGCGTTCAACGGCGGTCCGGGTGATTCTTGACGATCTGCGAGAGACGTTGCGGGACTTCCGTTCCCGATTCGGCTACGGTCGAGGGATTGCCGCGCCCCAGATCGGGGCGCCGGTCCGGGTGATCTACGCGGAGCTCGATCGGCCCTGGGTCCTGATCAATCCCGAAATCGTGGATGTGGGAAACGAAGACTTCACGGTGTGGGATGACTGCTTCTGCTTTCCGGATCTCCTGGTGCGGGTTTCCCGAGCGTATCACATCAGGATTCGTTACCAGGACGAGCGCGGCGAGTGGGCCACCACCGATCTCGAGGGCGACCGGGCCGAGCTGATCCAGCACGAGGTCGACCATCTCGACGGGGTGCTCGCGGTGGACCGGCCTCACGGCCTGGATCCCTTCTGTCTGCGCGAAGAGTGGAACCGGCACCATGCGCCGGCCGGTCGGTACGGCGAACCGGAGGTGAGGAACGCCAGTTACGCCGCCCCGCTGGCTGGGCTTCTCTAATTCCCGCTCAGGCCGCGGCCGGCGCCAAGCCGGCCGCGAGCCTTAACTGCAGGCTCCCGCGAACTCATCTCGCACCTTCCCCGGGCTGTCCAGCAGTCGATAGAAATCGTCGTAGTACTGAAGAGTCGACTTGAGCTGACCCGGATCCAGCCCCGGAGTACTTCGGTATAGCTGATAGATGGCCTCCCGCTGTGCCCGGAATTGTTCAAAGACGGGCGCCAGATCCTGGGCTGAGCGGCAGGCCCCACGATAAAGTCGCTGGCGCACCGACTTGATGGGGAGCCGGTAGTCGGGAAACGCATACTTGGCGTTTACCACCCCCGACCAATCGAAATCGTAGGGAGCCGCGTCGAAGGGGCCGCCCTCGCGCCGGACCAATCGGATGTTGTGCAGGTAGGGCAGGGACCAGTCGGTGTTCCCGATGAAGTATTCGAACACGCTGAGCCGGGTCCCGGTTTCGGGCTTGAGGTCCTCCCAGGTGGCCCCCTGGGTCTTGTCGAGCGTTCCCCCGTTTCGCTTGGCCATCTTGTCATCGTCCTCGATGAAGAAACCGAAGCGGGTGGCAATGGAACCGGTATCGCCCGACTGGCGGTAGGTCATGTGCACGAGCCGGGCGCGAAAGCTCACGTCCGTGAGGAGATTGTAGATCCGGTAGACCAGGTACTCCTGGAGGATGTACTGCTCGAAGTCCTTCGACTTGGTGTTGCAATGGGTGATGAGCTTGAGCGAGCTCTGGCCCTTGAACAGGGTCCCCTTTCTCTCCTCTTTCGCATCCTTCGAAAAGCGAACGCGAAGCGGCGGGACATCACAGCCCAGACGGGATCGCCGGAAGTGCCCCCGGAGACTCAAGTCAATCTTGAGCGTGTCGACTTTTCCATCGGCCGAGGGAGCGACCAGAACGGCGGGATAGGTCTTGGGATTGAGGGTGTCCTTGTCCTTGGAGATGGCCCGGAAGTCGGCGGAGATGGTCATGGGAACGGTGTCATGGGAGGCGAAGAGCGGAGCCACCTTGGGCTCCTCCTTCTCCTTCGGCGCCTGCGCCAGCAGGGCGTGGGAGTAGAGCAGGGCCAGGCCGCACCACAGGCGTCGGGCAGCGCCCCCGAAGCGGAGCATAGGCCTAGACGGCTCCGACCGCATCCATGTCCACCCGGATCACGAGGGGGGCCCCGTCACGCGTCAAGGCTTCGGAGACGAGGTGCGGGGCCACGCTCTTCCGGAATCGGACCTGATACTCCACAGCCGCCGTCCCGTCCGCTCCATCGCGGCTGCCCAGGAACTGCCAGCGCTTCACGAGGCGATCCAGGACGGGCTCAACCGCGGCGCGGGTCTGGATGGTCTCGAAGCAGTGCACCAGAAGCCGAGCATCCCACTTCGGGGGCTTGGCCACTGGGAGATCCTCCCGGCTCCGCTCGCGGTGCCGGCGGACCCGTACAGCCAGGGCATCTAGCTGCTCCGGGGCCAAGGCTTCCAGGATCTCCTGATCGACCCGGGCCACGAACTGGCTGGTTCGATTGGCCACGGCCATGGCGCGCTCCAAATGCCGCTCGGCCCGGTCCGCCTCCAGGCGGGGCGGGGTCAGGGCAAAATCGTAATGCCACATCGCGAGGACGATGGCGTTGAAGAGGAGCGAGAAGACGATGGCTACGTCGACGTGGACGGCGGCCGCGAGTCCCAGGCCGGTGACCGCGAAGATGAACACGGCGTCCCGGCTGTCCTCGAGCGTATTGCGGAACCGCACCGCGGCCACGATTCCCGCCAGGCTGAACGCCAGCGCCAGGCTGTTCTTCACCAACACGACCACGCCGGCCACTGAAATCGGCAGAAGGATCAGGCTCTGGGCCAGCGAGGGGCTGTAGCCGCGCTTCTGGCGGGTGAACATGTACACCCAGGCGACCGGAAGCACGAGCAGAAAGGCGCCGATTACCGCCATCGCAGTGGTGACGCTCGGATAGGCGGAGATCAAAGCGGCGGGGTCGACCCGGGGCTTCCCGCTGCTCCGGAAGGTGTCCTCGAGGCCGGCGCTGAGGGACGTGCTGCGCAGCTCACTCAAGGACGTCGAGAGGATGGTGCGCACGTTGTCCGGGGCCATCAACCACAACGCCCAGAGGGTGGCCGCCACCAGGATGTAGTAGGTAGCGAGCCGAACGAGGATGTTCTGTTCGAGCAGGACCAACCAGCGCGGACGGCGGGCCGGTTCGGGCATGGCGCCTCTCCTGGCTCAACCCTCACGGCAACGAGTCTCTCGCCAATGGATGCGCGAGCCCACCACGGACGTTGCCAACTCCGGCGGCGAAGGTTACCGTGGGCCGACCAATCTCCCACTTCTCACCGGCGACCACAATGGCCCGCACCTACGCCGGCTATCTCCAGCTGGACGAGCTCCTCAAGCTCCAGCGCCCCCTCTCGGACGGGCCCGAGCATGACGAGCTGCTGTTCATCGTCGTTCACCAAGTCTACGAGCTCTGGTTCAAGGCGATCCTGCACGAGCTGGATCACCTCCAGGCCCTGCTGGACCGGGATGCCTTGCCCCCGGCCCTCCATACCCTAAAGCGCGTTCTCACCGTCCTCAAGGTGCTGGTCTCTCAGCTGGATGTCTTGGAGACCATGACGCCGCTGGATTTTCTCTCCTTCCGGGACCGGCTCGAGTCCGGGAGCGGTTTCCAGTCCCACCAGTTTCGCGCCCTGGAGTTCGTCCTGGGTCTCAAGTCCCAGGGGGCGGTCAATCGGTTTGAGTCGGGATCGCCCGCCCGGGTTGACCTGGAGAGCCGGTACCGGCGGCCCACGCTGTGGGACACTTTTCTTCATTATCTGGCCCGCGCGGGGCACCCCGTTCCCCAGGACCTCCTCACCCGGGACCTTACCAGTCCGGCTCAACCATCCCGTGCCGTTCAGGAGACCCTGATCGGGATCTACCGGTCCTCGCCCCTCCTGGCTCAACTCTGCGAGCGGCTGGTGGACCTGGACGAAGGCGTTCAAGAGTGGCGCTATCGCCACCTCAAGATGGTGCAGCGTACCATCGGCACCAAACCGGGCACCGGCGGATCCTCCGGGGCGGAGTACCTGCAGAGCACCCTCCTCCACCCTGTTTTCCCGGATCTGTGGGCCATCCGAACCGACTTCTGAATCCATGAACCTGGCTGCGCTGGCGGCCAGTCCCAATGCGCTGGCCGCGCATTACCAGCGGTTTCGAGTAGCGGACCGCGCGCTTCTTACCGGTCACTCGCATCAAGCCTGGCCCGACTGCGCGATGGAGGGCCAGCTGGAAGCCTGGTCGGATGCCGCCGCCTGGCTGGACGAGAAATGGGATCTCGCCTTCCAGCGGGCAAAGCAGGTCAAGAAGGGGTTCGCGAGCCTGCTGGGAGACGACGCGGACCGCATCGCACTAGGCAGCAGCACGCACGAACTGGTGGTACGGTTCCTATCGGCGCTTCCTCTCCGGCAACGCCGGCGACTAATCACCACCGACGGTGAGTTCCACACCCTCCGGCGACAGTTGAGCCGGCTGTCGGAAGAAGGCATCGAGCTAATTCGGGTCCCGGCGGACCCAGTCGAGAGCCTGGCGCCTCGCCTGAGTCAGGTCACCGACGATCGCACCGCAGCGGTCCTGGTTTCGGCCGTACTGTTCGAGACCGGTCGTATCGTCCCGGGCCTCGACAGCGTGCTCCGCCGATGCCAGGAGGTCGGGGCGGAACTGTTGGTCGATGTGTACCACGCGCTCAACGTGGTCCCCTTTTCACTGGCCGATCAGCGACTGGGGTCGGCCTTCGTGGTGGGCGGCGGATACAAGTACTGCCAGCTGGGGGAAGGGAACTGCTTTCTCCGGATTCCGCCGGGCTGCCGAGTGCGACCGGTGGTCACCGGATGGTTCGCGGAGTTCTCTGCGCTGGCGGAGGGCACGGCTGACGGAACGGTCTGGTATCCGGAAGACGCCGAGCGATTCGCCGGTGCCACCTATGACCCGACCAGTCATTACCGCGCCGCCCGGGTCTTCGCGTTCTTCGAGGGCCAGGATCTGTCGCCGTCGTTTCTGAGGCAAGTGAGCCAGCATCAGCTTGGCGTGTTGGTCCGGATGTTCGATGGGCTGGATCCGGATCCGCGGGTCGTAGAGCGCGACCGTGAAACGCCCTTAGCCCAGGTAGGGGGATTCCTGGCGCTCCGTTCGCCAATGGCCGCCCTGCTGGGACAGAAACTCAGGGAAGCCCAGGTCCTGACCGACTACCGCGGGGAGTGGCTGCGATTAGGACCCGCACCTTACCTCTCGGACCGGCAGCTGGAAGACGCCGTAGCTGCCCTGGGAGCGGTGCTCAAGACGGTGAAGTGAGCGCTCCCTATGCAATTATGCGGTCAGCAGGAGCATGGTTTCCCTATGCCTTGTGCGCCGCGACCGGCCTCGGCAAGTTGGGGGTCCATCGCCATGGCTCTCGTCTCCACGACTCGTCGCTACCAGGGCCGCATCATCAGTCTCGATCTCGACACGGTCCGGTTCCCCGACGGCTCAACAGGCCAGTTGGAGATGGTGAGGCATCCTGGTGCCGCCGCCGTTGTCCCGATGCTCGACCCTGTGACGGCGACGGATCCTCGGGTGGTGCTGATCAAGCAGTTCCGACACGCGGCCGAAGGGGCGGTTTGGGAAATTCCCGCCGGTCGCCTCGATCCAGGAGAGACGCCGGAGGCGTGCGCGCATCGTGAGCTGGCCGAGGAGACGGGCTTTCGCGCCGGCCAGATGGTCCGGCTGACCACGATCTTCACCACGCCAGGTTTTACCGACGAACGCATTCACCTGTTTCTCGCGAGCGGCCTCACCGAAGGCGACCACCGGCGGGAACCGGATGAATTTCTCGAGTGGCACTCCCTGGCCTGGTCCAGGACGATGGCGATGGTCAGGAGCGGGGAGATCGTAGACGGCAAGACGGTGGTGGCGCTCCTGTACGTGCGAAGTTTCGTGAGACCGGATTGAACGGTCCTGGCGGAAGCGGTATACTCCGCGTGCAGATGAGGGAGTGGCCTGGGAGGGGGCAACGAGCGACCGATGCTCGAACGGCTCCAACTGAGAGCCGGGAGTAAGCGTGGCGACACTCACGCATCGCCCCATTTGGTCGGATTCAGAAGACGGACTGCCGGCACGCAGTACGCAGCGGCCGCCCGAGTCTTCGGCGCTGGTCGCCGCCCACCTGGCCGGCGATCCGCACGCGTTCGGGCAACTGGTGCTTCGGTACCAGACGCGCCTGCTCAACTTCGTGTACCGCATGGTGGGGGACCGGGAACGGGCAGAAGACCTGGTCCAGGAAGCGTTTATCCGGGTCCATCGTCACCTCCACCGCTACGATCCCTCCCGTAAGTTCTCGACCTGGCTGTACACCATCGCATCCAATCTGGCCAAGAACGAGCTCCGCAATCGGCGACGGAGCCCGCTGGTCTTTTTCCAGGTGATCCGCCAGCGATGGCAGGGGGATCGAAGACCGGTCGACTTCGAGGATTCCAGCACCCGTCCCGACCGGGTTTATGCGGCCCATCAACTTCGAGAGCTGGTCGATGAGACGGTCGGCAGGCTGGCTCAGCACCATCGTGAGGTCTTCGTGCTCCGGGAGTTGGAGGGCAAGAGTTATGAGGAGATCGCCGAGATCGCGGGCTGTAATATCGGGACGGTGAAGAGCCGCCTGAACCGGGCCCGGCAGAGCTTCGCCGAGTTGATCGCCCCACGGCTGGACTGACCCCGCAGTACCCTTCCGGATGGCACTTTTTGGCCGCTTTGGGTTATTCTTTAGATAGAGGGTAACCCGTGCTAGGCCAAGCATATGACGTGTAAGGATTTCCTTCTTCTGTACTCGGCGTACCGCGACGGGGCCAACCCCCGCCTGACGGCTGCGATGGAAGCCCACCTGGCGGTCTGCGCTGCCTGTGAAGCCCACGATCAGGCCGTCCGAAGAGGGGTGGACGCGCTGAGGCGCGAGGTCATCCTCCCCTCGGACGACTTCGTCGAGCGGCTGGACGCCCGCCTCGCCAGCGGGGAGGACGTCGAGGAGTCCTTCCGACCCCACGTCTCCCCCGTGGTCGCCTCCGCGATGGCGGTGCTGCTCCTGGCACTCGCGGTGTTCGCATCGCGCCGGCCCGCCATGGTTTCCACCGCCGCCGCCCAGGTCGACCCTCCCTCGGTAGCCCGGCCGGTGGCAACCGCGGGAATTCCCTTCGTAGCGTTCGTTCCCGGGCCCTAATTTCCCGGGGAACCGCTTTCACCACTCGGGGTGTCAGCGGTAGAATTCCCCCATGGCAACCCAGAGTTACGAAGAGGCGCGCCGGTCCCTGGATCGGGGGGAGATCAGGCCTGTCTACTATCTCTGCGGTCCAGAGGAAGTCCTGAAGGGCGAGATCGCGGCCGCCATCGTCGAGCGGGCTCTGGACCCAGGCACCCGCGACTTCAACTTCGAGCAACACCTCGCTCCCCAGCTGGATCCCGAAGCTCTCGAGACCTCACTTCACAGCCTGCCGATGATGGCGGCACGACGGGTCGTGGTCCTCCGCGACATCGAGTCGCTCAACGCCAAGACCGGCGTCATTCTTCAGCGGTACCTCCAGCGACCCATAGCCGATACCGTCCTCATCCTCCAGCAGGGTCCTGGGGAAGAGGCGTCCGATCCCGCGCTCGCGGGGTCAACCCTGGCAGTCTCCTGCTCGCCGCTCCCCCCGGACCAGGTGGTGGAGTGGCTGGTGGGGCGCGCGAGACGGCTGGGGGTTTCCTTTGAGGATGGGGCGGCAGAGCATCTGGCCAAGGCGACCGGCCACGACCTGGGCACCATCGACTCGGAGTTGACGAAGCTGTCGGCGCTGCCGGATCAGGGGCCGATCACGATCGAGCGGGTCGGGCAGCTGGTCGGCGTGCGCCGAGGCGAGACGCTCTACGATTGGCGGGACGCGGTGCTCGGCGGTCAGACTGTCGAGGCGCTGGAGCTGACCGACGTGGTGCTGGGCCAGACTGGAGTCACCCCCGTAAGGATGGCGACGGTAATCGGCAGCAGCCTGGTCGGCGTGAGTCTGGCGCGGAGCCATTACGATCGGGGCAAGCGTGAGAAGGCGCTGGCGTCCGAACTCGCGGCCACCCTCGCTCGCCGACGCCCCTATTGGCTCAAGGATATTGGCTGGAGCGCCGAGGCTGGACGGTGGGCAGGGTGGGCAGCGGCCTGGTCACCATCCGGGATCAGCCGAGCCATCGCTTCAGTGCTGGCCGCCGACCAGGCCTTGAAGAACACCCGGGTCTCGGAAGAGCGGTCGATCCTGCTCGACCTGATTCTCCAGCTGGACCAAGTTCGGCGCGAGGCAGCCTGATGCGGTTTACAACGATCATGCTCGCGATGGCCGCCCTGGCGATCACGGCGGAAAGAGCGGCGGCGCAAAACGACCCTCGCCTGGTCGAGGCGATTCGACTGGCTCAGGATGGACAGGGGGACTCGGCCCGGGCCGTGGTTTCCCGCCTCCTCACCGCGACCGCTCCGACCGACACGTTGTACCCCGAGATTCTCTATACCCAGGGCCTGCTCGCGAAGACCATTGACGAGCGACGGCGGCTGTACCAGCGGATCGCGGTCGAATACGCGACCTCCGCCTGGGCGGACGACGCGCTGCTGCGCCTGGCCATGCAGGATTATGCCGAGGCCAACCCGTCCGGCACGGTCAAGAACGTCGAGCGGATTCGCTCCGACTATCCGGCCAGCTCTTTGATGCCCTATGCGGCGTATTGGGGCGCTCGAGCCTACTTCGATCTCAAGAAACCGGCGGACGCCTGCCGGTGGCTCAACGAAGGCCTGGCCCAGGTGGGCGACAACGTCGAGCTCCAGAACCAGCTCTCGTACTACCGCGGCCGGTGCGCCAATCTGGCGCAGACCGCGGAGAGCACGAAGACCGACACCGCGACCACCAAGCCCAAGACCACCGCACCCGCCGCGACCCAAGCCGGCTTCAGCGTTCAAGTCGGGGCGGTGAAGACCAAGCCGGCCGCCGACAAGTTGGCCGCCGATCTGCGCGCCGCCGGCTTCGAGCCGCACGTCGCGCAAGGTGACGGCGTGTACCGGGTCCGGGTCGGACACTTTGCCCAGCGGGCCGACGCCGACAAACTGGCGGCGAAGATCAAGGCCAAGATGGGAGGCGGTCCCTACGTGGTCCCGGAATCGTGACCACGCGCGTGGCGGACCCGAACAACACTCCACTCCTGCAGCAATATCGGGAGATCAAGTCGCGGCATCGGGACGCGATTCTGTTCTTCCGAATGGGCGACTTCTACGAGATGTTCTTCGAGGACGCCCAGCTGGCCTCTCGGCTCCTCAACATCACGCTCACCTCTCGCGGTGACGGGGTCCCTCTCGCCGGCGTACCGGTGCGCGCAGCCACCGAATATTTGCGGCGTCTGGTCGGCGCCGGCCATCGGGTCGCCATTTGCGAACAGGTCGAGGATCCACGACTGGCCAAGGGGCTGGTACAGCGAGAGGTGATCGAGACCATCACACCGGGCGCCATTCTCGACGAAGGTTGTCTCTCCGGGCCCAGGAACAATTTCCTGGCCGCGCGGTGGCAGACGGCGGATCAGGGCGGGTTGGCGGCGATCGACCTCAGCACCGGGGAATTCTTCCTGGAAACGGTACCGGTCGGGGAACTGGACGAGGCGCTGCGGCGGCTGGGGCCGGCCGAAGTGGTCGTGCCCGAGACCGACGGAGACGTGGCCTCGCTCGACGGGGTCGCTCGCACCACGCGCCCGGCCTGGGAGTTCGATCCCCGTCTGGCCGAGGAAGACCTGGCCCGGCGCTTCGGACTCGCCTCCCTCGATGGCCTGGGCGTCAGTGCCGGCGATCGGGCCGCGATCGCCGCCGCTGGAGCGCTCCTCCGCTACTTGTCGGAGCTCCAGCCCGGAGGACTTCCCCAACTGTCGCGGCCGGCCATTCGTCGGGGTGAAGCGTTCCTCTGGCTCGACGAGATGACCCGCCGCAATCTGGAATTGATCGAGCCGCTGCGGGGAGGCGCGGATCGCGGGGCCACGCTGCTCGAGGCGATCGACCACACCGTGACCCCGATGGGCGCTCGAGTGCTTCGGCGCTGGGTGCTTTCTCCGCTGCGGAGCCCTGCGGAGATCAACCAGCGGCTGGACGCCGTCGCCGCGCTGGCCGACGACTCCCGGGGCCGCGCCCGGATTCGGGATGCGTTGGAGGGAGTACGCGATCTCGAGCGGTTGGCCGGGCGGGCCGCAGCCGGGCGCGCGACGCCCCGGGAGCTGGGGGCGCTCCGCGATTCGGTGGCTCGGTTGCCGGACGTACTGGAGGCGCTGAGCAGCCTCGCAGGCCGCGAAACCAGCGTGGCCCTGGCAGCGGTCATCGACGAGTTCGACGTGCTCAGCGACCTGGGGCTCCTGTTCCAGCGGTCCCTGGCTGATCATCCACCCGCGGTGCTGGCCGACGGGGGCGTGATTCGCCCCGGCTACGATCGCGAACTGGATGAGCTCCGAGGACTCCGGGACGGCGGGCGTCAGTATATCGCCGGGCTCCAGGAGCGCGAGCGCCAGCGGACCGGCATCCCGTCGCTGAAGGTTGGCTACAACAAGGTCTTCGGGTACTACCTCGAGGTCACCCACACCCACAGCGGCAAGGTGCCGGCGGACTACGAGCGCCGGCAGACACTGGCGAGCGCCGAGCGGTACGTGACGCCCGAGCTCAAGGCGTACGAGGCCAAAGTCCTGGGAGCCGAGGAGGGGATCCTCGATCGGGAATCGGCCCTGTTCAACGCGGTGCGCGCGGAGGCCGGGGTCGCGACCCCTCGGATCCAGCAGACCGCGAGAGCCCTGGCCCGCCTGGACGTCTGGGCCGGCCTGGCGGAGGCTGCGATCAGGGGACGCTACGTCCGGCCTGTCGTGGAAGAGGGGTTCGAGCTGGAGCTCGAGAGCTGCCGGCATCCAGTGATCGAACGCCTGATGGCACGAGAAGCGTTCATTCCCAACGACGTTTGCTTCGACCCGGCGCAGCGAGTGCAGCTGCTGACCGGCCCCAACATGGCCGGCAAGTCCACCATTCTCCGGCAGATCGGACTGTGCGTCCTGCTGGCGCAGATGGGGAGCTTCGTTCCGGCTGCGCGGGCCCGCATTGGCGTGGTGGACCGGCTGTTCACCCGCGTGGGCGCCAGCGACAACCTGGCGCAGGGCCAGTCGACGTTCATGGTGGAGATGAGCGAGACCAGCGCCATTCTTCACAACGCAACCGCCCGGAGCCTGGTGTTGCTGGACGAAATCGGGCGGGGGACCTCGACCTACGACGGCGTGGCGATCGCCTGGGCGGTGACCGAGTATCTCCACGACCAGGTCGGGTGCAAGACGATGTTCGCGACCCATTATCACGAGCTGACGCAACTCCCCGAGCGGCTGGAGCACGCCCGCAACTTCAATGTGGCGGTCGAGGAGTCAGGCGGGACCGTCGTCTTCCTCCACCGGCTTCGTCCGGGTGGCACCGACCGTTCCTACGGCATCCACGTCGGCCAGATGGCTGGACTCCCCGAGCCGGTAGTCCGCCGTGCCGGTGAGATCCTGCAGCGGTTGGAGGGAGAGCACCGCATGGTCCCCGGCACGGCGGCCACGCCGGACCCGGGGCAGCTGGCGCTGTTCTCGGAGGCCAGCCATCCCGTGGTGGAAGAGCTCAAGAGCCTGGACGTCGAGCGTCTCACGCCGCTGGAGGCGCTTAACCGATTGGCGGAGTGGAAGCGCCGCGCGGAGCGGGGCGGGTGATCCGGAGGCACTGCTCCCGCCTGGCGCTCCTCGCGGCCCTGGCCGGGGCAGCCTGCGGCCCCAGGGATCGGAAGATGGTCCTGCCCGCCGATACACCGCCGCCGGACCGACACGATGACACACCAGTCGCTATCAACGCCGAGACGCCGGTCGAGTACCCGCCAGCGCTCTTCGAACAGGGGATCGAGGGGAACGTGGTCCTTCGACTCCATACCGACGAAGAAGGCAGGGTAGTCCCGGAATCGACCAAGGTGGCGGAATCCTCCGGCTACCCGGCTCTCGATTCCGCCGCCCTGCTTGCTGCTCCTCAGCTCAGGTTTGCGCCGGCCCAGCACAACGGCGCGGCGGTGGCAGCCACCTTCCTCCAGCCGGTACATTTCCGCCATCCGCCGCGCGCCGGAACGACACCATGACCCCGCCACATCTACGCCCCTACGACTCGGTCCTGGCAACCATCGGCTGGACGCCGCTGATCCGGCTGGCCCGGGTCGGTGCCGGGATTCGGACCCCCGTCTATGGAAAGGCAGAGTACGTCAACCCGGGCGGGTCGGTGAAGGACCGGATCGGCCTCGCCATCATCGAGGACGCGGAGCGACGCGGAGACCTCAAGCCGGGCGGGACCGTCGTCGAAGGGACCTCGGGAAACACCGGAGTCGGCCTGGCGATCGCTGCCGCCCTTAAGGGGTACCGCTGCGTCTTCACCATGCCGGACAAGATGTCGCAGGAGAAGGTCCGCCTGCTCAAGGCGTACGGGGCCGAAGTCGTGATCACGCCCACAGCGGTACCGCCCGATCACCCCGATAATTACGTGGTCAAGGCCAAGCAGATCGTGAAGGAGACTCCGGGCGCGGTGCTGGCCAACCAGTTCTACAACGCCGTGAACCCGGAGGCCCACTATGCGACCACCGGACCCGAGATCTGGGAGCAGACCGAAGGAAAGGTGACCCACTTCGTGGCCGGGGCCGGCACCGGCGGGACTGTGAGCGGGGCGGGGAAGTACCTGAAGGAGAAGAATCCCCGCATCCGGGTCATCGCGGGCGACCCGGTGGGGTCGCTCTATACCGGCTACGCAAAGACCAAGTCGATCGGAGAGGGGCACCCCTACAAGGTGGAGGGTATCGGCGGAGACAAGATCCCCACTACGCTCTGGTTCGACTACATCGACCAGTTCCGGCAGGTACCGGATCGCGATGCCTTGGTCATGGCCCGTCGTCTGGCCAGGGAGGAGGGGCTGCTGGTGGGAGGGTCCACAGGGCTCAACGTGGTGATCGCGCTGGAACTGGCGCGCGAACTGGATGACCCCAAGGGCTGCGTAGTGACGATTCTCGCCGACACCGGCGAGCGCTACCTGTCGAAGCTGTTCAACGACGAGTGGATGCAGGAGAACCAGATGCTGGAGCCGCCGCGGGTCACAGTTGAGCAGCTCCTGGCCCGGCGTCCTGCCACCGCCCCCGCGCTGGTGAGCGTGGCACCGGCAGCAGCGGTACGTCAGGCCCTGAACCTGATGAGCACCTGGGACGTAAGCCAGATCCCAGTAGTAGAGGATGGAAAGGCGGTGGGCGTGTTGATCGAGGGGGTGCTCATGACCAGGGCACTAGGCCAGCCGTCGCTCCTCGACCGCCCGGTCCGCGAAGTGATGGACCCGCCACTCCCGGTGGTGGATGCCCAGCTCCCCACCGAGCGACTGGCCCCGATCCTCACCAGGGAGAGCCCCGCCGCCCTGGTCCAGAAGGATGGGAAACTGGTGGGTATCGTCAGCCGATACGACGTCTTGCAGCAATTGATCGGAACCAGATAGCCCAAGATGCGCGTCACGATTCTGACCGGGGGAGCCTCCGCCGAGCGCGACGTCGCCCTGGCGTCGGCTCGGCAAGTCCTGGCGGCGCTCCGCCAGTCCGGGCATGAAGTCAGGGTAGTCGACACCATCCGGGGCGCGCTTTCGTCTCAGGAGGAAGACTCCCTGGGGGTAAAGGTCGGCACTCAGCCGCCGACCACCGCGGCGCTGGACGAGCTGGAGCGGCAATTTCTGCTCAGCGAGATGGGTCGCTTGCCGGAGGTACGGGAGGCCGATGTGCTCTTCCTGGCGCTCCACGGCGGCCGGGGCGAGGACGGCACCGTGCAGGCGATCCTCGAGACCCTTGGAGTCCCCTACACCGGAAGTGGACCCCTGGCCAGCGGGCTGGGGATGGACAAGGACTTGTCCAAACGCCTGTTTCGTCTCGCTGGGGTGCCGACGCCCGATTGGATGATGGCACCGGTGACGGCGGCAGAGGTGGGGCGGCGGCTCCAGTGGCCGGTGGTAGTAAAGCCGTCCAAGCAGGGGTCCACGGTGGGGCTCACCGTCGTCAAGCAGGCACAGGACTTCGACCCGGCGGTCAGCCTGGCGGCGAAGTTCGATGACGAGGTCATGATCGAGGCCTTCATTCCCGGCCGCGAGCTCACGGTTTCGGTGTTGGACGGCAAGGCCCTGCCGGTTGGGGAGATCATTCCACGGCACGAGATCTTCGACTACGAGTGCAAATACACGCCCGGAATGTCCGAGGAGATCTTTCCCGCCGATCTGCCGAAGAGCACCGCGGCGGAGTCTGCGCGGCTCGGGCTCCTGGCCCACCAGTCCCTGAAGCTGGGCTCATACTCCAGGGTGGATTTTCGGCTGTCCCCGAAGGGAGATTGCTTCTGCCTCGAGGCGAACACCCTCCCTGGGCTTACAGCTACCAGCCTGCTACCCCAGGCAGCCCGGGCGGCGGGCATCGACTTTGCGGAAGTCTGTGACCGGATCTGCCGAAGCGCCCTGGGGAGAGGAGCCGCGGAACAAATCCCAAGTCGTTAGGTTAGATGAAGTTGAGGAATAGCGCGTCATGAGCACCCCGATGTTCCCCCGATTGACCCCTGTTGTGGGTCGGCTGATCGCCGCCAATGCGGTGGTGCAACTGCTCATGTCCACCGTCCTCACCTCCGCGCGCGTGGAGGAGCTTCTCCGGTTCTCGCCCGATACCGCCTTTCGCTATCCCTGGACGTTCGTCACCTACTTCTTCGTGCACGGCGGCCTGCTTCACCTGGCCACCAACATGCTCGCCCTGTACGTGTTCGGGACGCCAGTAGAAGCGCGTTGGGGATCCCGCAAGTTCACCCTCTACTATTTCTATTGCGGGATCGGGGCGGCGGTTTTCTCGCTGATGCTCGCGGCGGTTCAGGTCACCACGGCGCCCTTCGTGGGGGCCTCCGGAGCTATCCTCGGGGTAGCGCTGGCCTTCGCGATGCTCTGGCCGGATGAAGAGATCATCGTCTTTCCGGTCCCGATTCCAATCCGGGCCCGCACGCTGGTCATCGCGCTGGCGGCCCTCAACACCTTCTTCGCGGTCTGGCGCCCAGATGATGGGGTGGCCCACCTGGCCCACCTCGGTGGCCTCCTGTTCGGGTACCTGTTCTTCCGATTCCAGCGTCTCTCCGAGCGGCGGGCCCCGGTCCGCGCCCGCCTGGAGTCGGTTGCCGTACAGTCGGGAACCCGGGAAGGGCAGTCCCACACTCCGGCTTCGCTGAGAACCTTGCCTCGATCGGGCGGGGACCCGGTGGCGGCGGAGGTGGATCGGGTGCTGGACAAGATCAGCGCCCACGGGATCGGGAGCCTGACGGCGGAGGAGCGGCGGTTCCTCGACGAGGTCTCCAAGCGGAAGCAGCGTGAAGTGAACTAGCGGGCAGGGTCTTCATGAACGAGGGCGGCCCGCCCTTGCGGTTAGCCGTCCACCCCTCCAAGCTTCGACCTAGCAAACCCGGCCCGGTCATCCCCTTGACCACTGCTCGACGCGTGGGTCGGGCTTTCCCCCGTAGTTCAGGGCCGGCTCACACTCATCCCCGGAGCGTCCTTGCCTACTCGCCGGCTCCGCATCGGCATTATTGATCTCGTAACCAACAAGGTACCCAACCGGACCATCTACGGCCGGGTCATGAGTCCCAACCTCGCCAGCATCATGCCGCAGGTAGTGGCGGTTTGGTGCGAGCGCCTCGGGCATGAGGTCCGGTTCGTCTGCTACACCGGCGTCGAGAACCTGCTGGAGGAGTTGCCCACCGACGTCGACGTGGTCTTCATCGGCGCGTTCACCCAATCGGCTCAACTCGCGTACGCGCTGAGCGCCTTGTACCGGCAGCGCGGGGCGGTCACGGTCATCGGCGGGCCGCACGCCCGGTGCTACCCCGGGGATGCCAGCCGATATTTCGACTACGTGCTGGGATTCACGGACCAGAACGTGATTGCGGAGGTGCTGGAGGAGTGCGCGCCGCGGCGTCAGCTGGGACGCGAATTGTCGGCGGCACAGCAGCCGGGCGAGCTGCCGGGCCTCCAGGAGCGCTGGAAGTTCATCGAACCCACGCTCGCGAAGGCCCCGACCATCAAAATCGTGCCGATGATCGGCAGCCTGGGCTGCCCGTACACCTGCAGCTTCTGCATCGATTCCACCGTCGATTACCAGCCGCTCGGCTTCACCCAGCTGAAGAACGATCTCAGCTTCCTGTTGACCAAGTTCTCACGGCCCATCGTCGGCTGGCACGATCCCAACTTCGGGGTCCGCTTCGACGACTACATGGAAGCGATCGAGGCAGCGGACCCGACGGTCCGGATCCGGCACATCGCGGAGAGCAGCCTCTCCCTTTTGTCCGAGCCACACCTCAAGCGGCTGCAGAAGGCCGGCTTCCAGGCGATCCTGCCGGGCATCGAGTCCTGGTACGACATGGGGAACAAGTCCAAGACCCGGCGCACCGGCATGGACAAGGTGATGCAGGTCTCGGAGCACGTGAACCTGATCATGCGTTACGTCCCCTACGTTCAGACCAATTTCGTCCTGGGGCTGGATTCCGATCAGGGAGCCGACCCGTTCGAGCTGACCAAGCGGTTCATCGACCTGACCCCGGGCGCCTTCCCCGCCTATTCTCTGCTCTCGGCCTTCGGACAGGCCGCGCCGATCAACGCCCGGTATCAGCAGGAGGGACGGCTGATCCCCTTCCCCTTCCACCTGCTCAACAACAACCAGGCGATGAACATCCGGCCCAAGAACTATGGATGGCGCGAATTCTACGACCGGATCTCCGACCTGACCGCTTACTCTTTCTCCTGGCGGGCGATCGGACGCCGGTTGGCGGCGAACCGCACGGCTATTCCAAAATGGATGAACGTCGTGCGAGGGATTTCCTCGGAGGGGTTCGGCAGGATTCGCTACCATACCGCCATGAGACAGCGGCTCGACCAGGACCGCGAGGTGCTCCCGTTCATGGAGGGCGAGACCCGGACGGTTCCCCGGTTCTATACCTCCCTGATCCAACAGGAGCTGGGGCCGCTCTTCGAATTCCTGCCCGATGGCGGCTTGTACCACGACCCCGGCCTCGCCTTCAGGGCTTCGAAGGAGGCACAGCCCGAGCTCATCGCCCTCCAGCCTCGGCCCGCTCCCCTGGCCTAGGCGCCGTCGCCGGCGAGGAGTCGCCAGCTCGAGGCTCCTCGCTGCTCGCAACACTGGTGCGCGCGCTGTCAAGCCCGCTTGCGCCGCGAGACCCGTCCCAATATTGTGGCGCGTGCTGATCAACCTGGTCCCAGACTTCCTCGCCGTTCTCCGCTCCGCTGATCGTGTCGCCGCCTTCCACCGCTACATCGAAAGCCACCAGCCGTTCCTGACCGCGTACTGGCACAACTACGTCGTAGACCTCGATAGCCCGCCGGCGGCGGCGATCATCGAGGCTGCTCTGCGCGCGGATCGAAGCGATCTGGCAGCGGTACTGGAGGCCAAGGACCCGGCCCAACTGGTCGCGGACGCGATTTCAGCCGCAGAGGATGTCCTCAAGGTCGATCGCCCCACGGACTGCTACCTCATGATCGGGATGGGGGCAGCCAATGCGGGTGAGCTGGTCATCCAGGGGCGGGGAGCCATCTTCATCTGCCTGGAACACTTCACCGGACGTGCCAATCCCGAGACGTTCGGCCTCGGCTTGTCGCCGGACCTGATCCCCCCTTGGGTCGGGCACGAGCTGGCCCACACGGTTCGCTACATCTCGCCGGCGAGCGCCAGCGCCTTCAGGCAGCGGATCGAGGACAACGGCGGGAATTACGATTTCTGGCTTACCGGCAGCCGCATCACGCTCAGGGAGCACATCATCAATGAAGGGCTGGCGGTACATGCCGCCAAGGGCGTGGCTCCCGGATTCGATGCCCACCACTACTTCGGTTACAGTCGCCGGCAATTCCACCGACTCCGCGAGCTGGAGGCGTTCCTGCGCCGGGCGGTCGAAACCGAGCTGGACCGTACCGCCCTGGGTCTCCGGTTGCGCTACTTGTCCGACGGGATGAGCCCGGCGGCGCGGTTGGTGGGGGGGCGGGTTCTGCCTGAACGCTCGGGTTACTACCTGGGGTATCGGATGAGCGAGGCGCTGGTCGAGGAGCGGGGAATCGCTGCGGCTCTGCGGGCCAGCGTCGAGGAGTTCCGAGTGGCCGAGGAGCTGGCCCGCCGGATTCAGACCGCCTGATCGCACCGGGGCCTGGGTCGCCGGGGTTACATTATCCCCATGAGCGATCAGCTACCGGCCAAGGCCCCGGATCACCCACCTGCCAGTCCCATCGTAATCACGGTCAAGCCCCACGGGACCATCGTGATACCGGCGCCGGTCATCGTGCGAGACCTCCAGGGCAACGAGCTCCCCATCCCGCCGTTCAAGCAGCCGGGGGTCGTCAAGTTCTGCGGCTGCGGCCGTTCGGGGAACAAGCCGTTCTGCGACGGGAGTCACAAGAAGGCGGCGCTCGAGGCGACCACGAAGGCCTAGTCGCTGTCCACTAGTTCAGTCGCCCGGAGCAGTAATCACTGCAGCACGTTCTTGCGGCTTGGGCGATTATCCCGATGGAGTTCCAAGTGCATTTGAGGGCAATCCTATCGTGACGTTCGTGAAGGCAACTGGACAGTCCTGGAAGCTCAATTTGTGGTTTGCAGTGTGCGCCTCGACATTCGGGGTGGCGCTGCTTCATCAAGCCGTCGCCGATGCGATCGGATTGCAACCAGCTTTCTTGGTTCTTTATAGCGCAATACTGCTCTTTTTTCTCGCTGGCATAGTCGCCGCGACTTTCCTTAAGTGTCCTCGGTGCCAATACTCTTTCTTCTGGCACTCATTCGTACACGTCGGAGCGCTGGAGGTGATAGAATGGCTCCTGACTTTCAAGCAATGCCCAAACTGCAAGTACCTGCCTGAAGGCTCAGCGGAGGAATGGCCGAAGATCGGAGGGACCTGAAGCCAAGAACCACCGCGACGGCGGCGGACCCATTGTGACGGCGTGTTGCTAGGAGGAGTTGAGGCCCCAATGAGCCGTATCCGGCCTACCTCAATTCATCTCCTTCGTGGCGTAACTGGTCGCTTGGTTTCATCCCAGTCGCTTCCCTCCACGCCCTCCAAGACTTCAACAGGATCCCCCACCGCCAGCCGACCCAGGCCACGGTGAATGAGATTCTGGCCGAAATAGACCTCGGTTCCCACCCGCCTGAAGGTGGCCAGAGTCCGGAGTGGCTCTTGCCCACGCTGCCCAGTGCCTTGATCGGTGGTGGTGACCACGCAACGGGCGCAGGGCTTCACCACGTCGAACTCGACCGCCCCGACCCGGATCCTCCGCCAGCAATCCTCCCCGAAGGGAGACGAGCCGTCGACCACCAGGTTGGGCCGAAACCGATTCATCGGAAGGGGATCGGCCAAGCGCCGGTTGAGCTCTTCAAGCGACGCGGTCCCGATCAATAGAAAAGGAAAGGCGTCGGCGAACCCCACCCGGCGATTGAGCTGGTCGTACCGGGGGTCTACCACTCGTGCGCTCGCCTCAGGCATCCAGGCCAGACGGCACGCCGTCCCCAACGCTTCGGTGCACCAGCGATCGGCCTCGGGATCGGGCAGCAGTGCCTGGCACCGGTCCCGCCAGACCGCGACTTGCAGACTGGCGCCCTGAGTGGGAGCGAGCGGGGTCTGAAGCGGTGACAGGCCCGGAGCGGTCAAGATGAGGTCGGGCGGGGCGATCTCGGTCCGGACCAGGCAGAGTCTCGGGAAGTCCCGTTGGGTCAGGAACATTCCTTCGGGCGTGACCAGCATCCATCGCCGGTCGTACTCCAACCCCAGGGCCGATAGCGGCCAGCTTTCGAGCGCGATCCCGGCCGCACCCTTGAGCGGGTAGACGTTGAGGGCGGCGAGTCGCATGGGTCTTACTTCCCGATGCAGAAGCTGGCGAAGACGCGGTCGAACACCTGTTCCACATCCACCGTCCCCACCAACTCGTCCAGCGCCGCGGCGGCCTGATGCACGTGATGCGCCGCCAGCACGACGTCCCCGCTCGGAAGGAATTGTGCTTGCGCCTCGAGCAGCGCCTCCCGGGCGCGGGTCAGCGCCTCGCGATGACGCACGCGGGTGAGGGCCGGCTCCAGATCGGCCGCGGCTGCTTGACCCCCGGACACACGCTCGGCCCCGAGCCGTCTCACCTGGTCGAGACCCTCGCCGGAGACGACCGAGACCGCCAGGCCGCCGTCATCCGGCCGCGCGAGATCGGTCTTGGTCCTGAGGACCAGCGTCTCGCGACCCCCAGCCAACGCGGTGTCGCCGGCACCGACCGGCCGACTCGCCTCGACGCAGAGCAATACCAGGTCGGCGGCGTCGATGTAGCGGCGACTCATCGCCATGCCCATACGATCGATGCGGTCGTCGGTGGGGCCTACGCCGGCGGTGTCGACC
>DATIWD010000097.1:0-14652 GCA_035519565.1 Gemmatimonadales bacterium
AGCAACGGAAGCGGAGCCAGATCGAGGACGATCCGTCCGGCCTCCACTTGGTTCCGCATCGGATTGAACGGGTCGGCCACCTCGAGGCCGTGAAGCTCGACGGAGGCCTGGGCGGTCCTGATCTGAAGCCAGCCGATGTCCACTTCGGTTCCCAGCGCGGTGGTCGCGGAGTCTTCGGCGATCCGTCGGACGATGCGGTCGCCGAAGAGGAACCAGCCCAGGGCGAGGAGGCCCAGGATCAGGGCCAGCGGAGCGATGGCGCGCCAACGGAAGAGCTTCACCGTCTACTCCGGCCGGAACCAGCGGTAGACGTTGTAGAGCTTACTGGCGGTAAGCGCGCGATAGAGCTTGGACTGCATCACCAGGGGCGCGTAGCGTTCGCGGTAAACGGTGATTCCCTTGCGCCCCAGCAGGTAGAGGGGAAGGAGGAGTACCAGCCAAGTGAGGAAGCTCCCCAGCACCACCGAGTTGTTGAAATTGGTGTAGGGCATCAGGGGCGCGTTGTACCACGCGGTCCACAGCGAACGCAGGCCCGGAGCTTCGAGCAGAGCCAGCCCGATGCGGTGAAACAAGGGATCCAGCGCGAATCCCACCGGGGTGAACAGCGCCCATCCCAGCATCCCCCCGCCGAACGAGACATTGAGCAGACAGAGCAACGCGAACACGATCAGGTTGTGAGGATTCACTAACGGCGTGAGCCCCAGGGCAGCGCCAAGGGCGAGCCCGGCGGCGACCTGACGTGGAGTGCCCTGCGAGTGGAGGGTGGCGAAGATGGATTGGAGAAGCTTGAGCAGGGCGAGCATCGTCGCCCAATCTAGTGCTTACATCGCTCCACGCGCGAGATCGCCGGCGAGAGCGGGAGCCAGCTGGTTGGTCAATTCGGAAACGGCGGCGTCGAAGGCCGGACGAATATCCGTGGGAATGGGCGTGCCCTCTTCCTCGGAGAGCATCCGCGGATCGGTCGCTACGCCTCTGACCCGGAACTCGTAGTGCAGGTGCGGGCCAGTGGCGAGACCGGTGGCACCCACGTAACCGATGACCTGACCCTGGGCCACCCGGGTGCCGGGCCGGATGCCCGACCCGAAGCGCGAGAGGTGACCGTAGCGCGTGACCACGCCGTTGGCGTGCCGGATCTCGACCAACTTGCCGTAGCCGCCCGCGTTGCCGGCCCGCAGCACCACGCCTTCGGCCACCGCCATGACCGGCGCGCCCGGTTCCGCGGCGTAGTCGATCCCCTCGTGCTTGCGCCACCGCTGGAGAATCGGGTGGAAGCGCGCCGCGGCGAACCCGGAGGAGATGCGGCGGAACTCCACCGGGACCCGGAGGAAACTCCGGCGCAGAGAGACGCCGTTGCCATCGTAGAAGGCCGTGTGCCCCTGGGGATCGTCGAATTCAAAGGCGCGCAGCATCCGGCCACCGACCACCAGATCCGCGGCGAGCATGCGCCCGTAGCGCAGCTCCCCATCGGTCGAGCGCAAGCGCTCGAACAGGATCCGGAATCGGTCGCCGGGGCGGATGTCGCGAGTGAAGTCGGCCTGCCAGCGGAAAATGTCGGCGATTTCCCAGGCCATGTAGGCCCGTTCGCGCGCATTGAGGAAGCTGTCCGGAATGACGGCGGCCAGCGAGGCGTACAGCGAATGGCGCAGATCGCCTTCGACGCGGAAGACTTCCGGCCGCCAATAGGGTTGAGAAGCGGCGGCGTGGCGCGCAGCAGTCGCGCTGGCGGGCATCGCGCTCATCGATGCCAGCGTCAGGGCAAGTGCCAGGAACCACAGCGACTTTCCGCGCACGTCGAGTCTCCACGAAGAGGGCTTGGC
This sequence comes from Gemmatimonadales bacterium, assembly GCA_035519565.1. GTDB lineage: Bacteria > Gemmatimonadota > Gemmatimonadetes > Gemmatimonadales > GWC2-71-9 > DATIWD01. Next base: position 1,818 of record DATIWD010000097.1, read on the forward strand.
TACCCCGTTGGAGAGGGCAGATCATGTGCCAGAAAGGGGGGGCAATTGATGTAAAGAAGGTTGACGCGATGGTGGGATGATGTCAACTGTCTATATCTATGACATACAATAGTTTACAGTATTTGGTCATGGACCAGTGTAGCTGACGCAATAGAAGGCAGTTCCGGGGTTGTTGCTGCCTCGCCTCAGGACCCTTGCAAGCCACCTGCGCGACCGCTGCGCCCGCGTGATGGACATCACATCGAGGGCATGCTATCCTCGGTCCCTCATGCCTCGAATCCGTCGCGCGCCCCACGTTCACAAGTTCGGCGGTGCCTCGGTGGCCGACGCCACCGCGGTTGCCCGCGCCGTGCATATCGTGGCTTCGCTCCCCGGTCCCCATGTCGTCGTGGTGTCCGCGATGGCCGGCGTGACCGACGCCCTGCTGGCCATCGGGTCGGCGGCCGGCCGGGGCGACGACGCCTCCCTCCGTCCCATGGCCGATCTCCTGGCGACCCGTCACGCCGAGGCGATCCAGGCGCTGGTCCCGGAGGGACGAGTGCTGCACGAGTTGCTGGCCTCGATCGCGGAGAGCTTCGAGGAGCTCAAGGTCCTGGCGCGCGAGGTGAGCAAGCGGCGCGACCTGTCGGCGGCCACTTCGGACCGGATCGCCGCGCGGGGGGAGCGCCTGAGTGCCCGGATCCTGGCGGCGGCGCTCCAGGCGGCCGGGAAACCCGCGCGTTACCTGGACGCAACCGAGTTCGTTCATACCGACGGGAACTTCGGCAACGCCTTCCCTGATCTTGCCGCCAGCGATCGACTGATCCGCCAGTTCCTGGCTCCCTTGCTCACTTCCGGAGTGGTGCCGGTGGTCCCGGGTTTCCTCGGCGCCGCCCCCGATGGGCAGGTCACGACCATGGGTCGTGGGGGGTCGGATCTCACCGCGACGCTGATCGGCCGAGCCCTGGGCGCGAGCCAGATCTCGCTCTGGAAGGACGTCCCTGGCCTGCTCACTGCCGATCCCAAGGTGGTCCCCGACGCCAGGGTCATCCCCCAGCTGAACCTGAGGGAAGCGGCGGAGCTGGCCTATTACGGGGCCAAGGTGCTCCATCCGCGAGCGCTGATTCCGCTGGCCGGGCGCAACGTTCCGCTCTTCGTTCGGCCGTTCGCCGACCCGGCGTCACGCGGGACCGAGATCTCGGGCCGCCGGACCCTGCTCCGCTACCCGGTCAAAGCGCTCTCCGCCGTGATGGGGCAGGCCCTGGTGACGGTAACCGGCAACGGGATGCTGGGGGTACCCGGGATTGCCGCCCGAACTTTTGCGGCGCTCCACCGGGAGCGGATCTCCGTCTCGCTCATCTCCCAGGCTTCCTCCGAGCATTCGATCTGCTTCGGCGTACCCGAAACCAGCGCGGAACGGGCCCGCGTCAGCCTCAGCGAAACCTTTCACGAGGAGATCACTCGGCGAGAGATCGACGGGGTGGAAGTGCAGACCGGGGTGGCGACGCTGGCGGTGGTTGGGCTCGGCATGGCGGGAACGCCGGGGGTCGCCAGCCGGGTCTTCACCGCCCTTTCGAGTGGAGGGGTGAACGTCGTCGCGATTGCGCAGGGCTCCTCGGAGCTCAACATCTCGGTGGTCGTCGAGGCGAAAGACGCACCGGTCGCCCTGCGTCGGATCCATGCCGCGTTCCAGCTCTCCAAGATCGGGGGCGGGGCCGTGGCACCGACCGAGCGGGCCGACCTGGTCCTGCTGGGGTTCGGGCAGATCGGACGAACCCTGGCGGCGCTGACCCCCAAGGCTAAAGGCGCACCGGTCGCCCTCAAGATCGTGGCCGTGATCGATCAGAGCGGATTCGTGTTTCGTCCTCGAGGGCTCTCCAGGGCCGCGCTCTTGGCGTTGGCTCGGCACAAGACACGAGGCAAGCCGTTGGCGCAGCTGCGCGACGGGCACGCCGCGGCGGCAGAGGAGGCGGTGAGCTTCGTGGCCCACCATGCCCTGGCTCATCCGATCCTGATCGACGTCACCGCCAACGAGACCGGACCGGTGCTCAAGCGCGGACTCACCCTGGGGATGAACCTGGTGCTGGCTAACAAGCGGCCGCTTTCTGGTCCCAAACGGGAGGCCGACGAGCTGGCGGAGACGGCACGCGCGCACGGGCGCCGGATTCTGTTCGAGACCACCGTGGGCGCGGGACTGCCGATCATCGACAGCTACTACAAGCTGGTGGAATCGGGAGACCGGGTGAGCAAGATCGAGGGGTGTCTGTCGGGCACGCTGGGGTTTCTGCTCACCGAGCTGGACCGCGGGCGCAGCTTCTCCGAGACGCTGCGCAAGGCCCTCGAGAAGGGGTACACCGAGCCGGACCCGCGAGATGACCTCTCCGGGCTCGATGTGGCGCGAAAGGCGCTGATCCTCGGACGGCTGCTGGGATATCCGGGCGAACTCAAGTCAGTGGGGCTCGAATCGCTGGTCCCGGGATCGGCTCGCGACCTCCCGCTCAAGACCTTCCTGGCCCAGCTCAATCGCTATGACGATGAGTGGGCCGGCCGGGTCGAGGGGGCGCGGGAGCGCGGCGGTGTGCTGCGCTATGTCGCCTCCATTACGCGGAGGAAGATCTCGGTGGGTCTCCAGGTTGTGGACGCCACCAGTCCGTTCGCGGCACTGAGGGGTACCGACAACCAGGTCGCGTTCACCACCACGCGATATCGCACCAACCCGCTGGTGATCACCGGGCCGGGCGCGGGGCCGGCGGTGACCGCCGCCGGCGTGCTCAACGATGTCCTGGAGCTGGTGGGATGAGGCCGACCAGGAAACGCCCCGCGACGTCGGTTCGGGTCTTCGCTCCCGGGAGCGTGGGCAATGTCGGCCCCGGCCTCGACATTCTCGGCCTGGCCCTGGCGGCCTGCGGCGACCGGGTCGAAGCCAGCTGGGACCCGTCGAAGGAGATCGTCATCGCCGATCCGGGGCACCTATCGATCTCCGCCGACCCCCAGCGCAATACAGCTGGGTTGGCGGCGAGTGAGGTCTTGCGACGAGCAGGCCAACCCGATCGCGGGGTGCGACTGCGGGTCAAGAAGGGGCTTCCGCTCTCCGGCGGACAGGGCGGGAGCGCCGCCTCCGCCGTCGCGGCGGCGGTGGCGGTCAATCACCTCTTGGGAGCTCCGCTCGAGCGCCTGGCCCTGCTCGAGGCCTGCCTGGCGGCGGAGGAAGCGGTAGCCGGTCGCCATGCCGACAACATCGCTCCCAGTCTGCTGGGGGGCATCGTGCTGATTCGCTCACTGGACCCGCCCGACCTGGTCCAGCTGCCAGTGCCGCGCAACCTCCACGTGGCGCTGGCCCGTCCGGAGCAGCAGCTCCGGACCATGGACGGCCGCGCGGTCCTGCCGGGCCTGATTGCCCGGGACGTCGCGATGTACCAGGCGGCCCAGGTCGGGGCGATGATCGCTGCCCTGGGGAGCGGCGACCTGCCCCTGCTGGGTCGCGCGCTCGATGATCGCATCGCGGAGCCCGCGCGGTCGCCGCTGCTTCCCGGCTTCGAGGAAGCCAAAGCCGCCGCACTCGATGCCGGCGCCCTGGGTGGTTCAATATCCGGGAGCGGACCGACCGCCTTTGCCCTGGTGAGTAGCGAGGCCGCCGGCCGCCGGGTGGCGGAGGCCATGGCCACGGCCTATCGACGGGCCGGGCTGTCCTGCCAGACCCTGGTGTCGAAGGTGGACCGGAAGGGAGCGCGGCTCGAGTCGTGAGTGTGACTCAGCTCTGCACCCGCTGTGGCGAAGTCCTGGCGGAGACCGACGCGAGGACTCGTTGTCCTTGCGGCGGCCTGCTCGAGATTCGCCTCGATCCACCCGACGTCCAGGGAGTGGCGTTACGAGGGCGCTTCGCGGAGCGCCGGACCTCGACCGACCCGATCGACCGTTCCGGCGTCTGGCGATTTCGCGAGATGGTGCTCCCCACCGCCGGATCGACCATCGTTACCCACCCCGAGGGCAACACCCCGCTCCTCGACCGGCCGGCGGTGACATCGTGGTCCGGGACCAGTGGCGAGCTGCTCCTCAAGCACGAGGGGCTCAATCCCACCGGGTCCTTCAAGGATCGGGGGATGACGGTCGGCGTGACCCAGGCGCGCCGGATCGGGGCGCGCGCGGTGGCCTGTGCTTCCACCGGCAATACCTCCGCCTCGATGGCCGCCTATGCCGCTCAGGCCGGTATCCCCGCCCTGGTATTCGTGCCCAGCGGACAAGTGGCGCAGGGCAAGCTGGCCCAGGCCCTCGCCTACGGAGCGCGGACGCTCCTGGTGCGAGGCGATTTCGACGTCTGCCTCCGCCTCGCGACCGAGGCCAGCGAGAAGTTGGGAGTCTATCTGCTCAACTCGATCAATCCGTTCCGGATCGAGGGGCAGAAGACCATCGTGCTGGAACTCCTGGAGCAGCTGGTGTGGCAGGTCCCGGAGTGGATCGTGCTCCCCGCCGGCAACCTGGGGAACACGGCCGCCTTCGGGAAGGCGTTGACCGAGGCGAAGGCGCTGGGGCTGATCGACCATCTCCCGCGGCTTGCCGCGATTCAGGCCGCGGGGGCGGCGCCCTTCGCCCAGAGCTTCGCCGAGGGCTTCGCCCGTCAGCATCGGGTACGGGCGGAAACGGTCGCGACCGCGATCAAGATCGGCGATCCGGCCAGCTACGAGCGGGCCGTGCGCGCGATCAGGACTACCAATGGGGCGGTGCTTGCGGTGAGCGACGAGGAGATTCTGGAGGCCAAGGCGGTCGTGGATGCCTCGGGAGTCGGCTGCGAGCCAGCCAGCGCGGCGAGCGTAGCGGGGCTGCGGCGGCTGGTGGCTCAGGGCGCCATCGGCAAGGGCCAGCGAGCGGTGGCGGTCCTTACCGGCCACATTCTCAAGGACCCGGGGCTCCTGATCTCCTATCATCAGCAGACCGATCCCCCACCCCCACGGGCGAACCGCCCGATCGAGATCGAGCCGCGTCTGTCGGAGGTCGAGCGGTTCCTGCCGTCCTGAGGGCTTCCCACCAGCGCTCCTGCAATCCAGCCGCCCGCGCCAGGGTGACCGCGGTGCGGCGTGCCTCCGGGCCGCCGACATCGAGCACCGAGTCGTCCGGAAACACCAGAAGAGAGGAGCGAAAGGCCGCCTGGCGGGCGTAGTTCCACATGTAGGCCTCGTCTCCCTGCACGAAGCCATCGGCTCCGATGTAGAAGCGGCCGAAGAGAAAGGTGGTCCGCCGGCCCAGCCCCTCGTCCCACACCGGCGTCCCCTGCTCCAGGGCGCGGCCTTCCTCCACTCCCAGCAGGTCGAGGACGCTCGATTGAATGTCGATGTGTGAACTGACCCCTGAAACGACGAGTGGCTGGCGCAAGGCCTGCGGCGCGTAGATCAGGGCGGGCACGTGATACGAGTAGTCGTCGATCCTTCCGCCTCGATAGCCGGGGTCTTCCTGGTGGGTTCTGATCCCGTGGTCTCCCACCACGACGATCACCGTCGACTGGAGCCGCCCCGAGTGTTCCAGGAGACCAATCAAGTCCCCCAGCCACCGGTCCTGCTGTCGTGCGAGGGCGCGCGCGCGCCGGACCGGGTCACGAACCGACTGATCGGGACTGATGTCGGGCCAGGGAGCGTGGCCCAGCTGGGGGAGAAACACCGCGGCGTACCGCTGCCCATTCGCGATCCATCCGCTCAGATCGTGGAGGAGCAGGTTAAATGCCGCCTGATCCCGCAGTCGCCGGTACGCCCACTCGCTCGCGCTGGGCGGGACGGTCTGCTCGGGAGCATGCTGTTCCCGGATTCCCAACGCGGCCCACATCGCCGAGTCCCCCGCGAATCGCTGAGGGGCGGGGGCGTAGAGGGCGGTGCGGTATCCGGCCGCCGCGAGGGCGGACATGGTACCGGGGATCGCGTAACCGTCGAACGGTCGCGCCAGGGGGCCGAGACGATCGCTGGGGTAGACCCCGGTCAGAATCGAGAAGAGGGCAAACGAGGTGTAGGGATAGGTGGCGAAGTGCCGTGGGAGCACCAGCGCGCGCGACCGCAGGCGCTCGAGGTTGGGGAGGTCCTCGAGGTCTCCATCGATCGGGAGAGCACGCGCGGGCATCGTTTCCAGCACGAAGTAGATCAGGTCGGCGCCCCTGGCGCTCCCGAAGAAGGCCGGATCCTTGCGGCGCACCGGGCTCTGGGTGAGGGACCGGTACTCGGCTGCCAGCGCGGGGGTCGCGTCGAGGACGTCTCCGTCAGCGGGTTGGCCTCCCACCGCGAGGGTCGCCGCCGCGTGGGCCAGGGCACTGCCCTGGCACGACGTGCGCGGGAGGGGCACCAGCCAGGGGAGCAACACGACGCCGGCCATCGCCGCAACCGAAGCGACCCACCGGCGGGGACTGCCCTGATCGGACTCCAGGTTGGCCCGGTCGCTTCTCGCCGCCCACAGCGCACCCGCCAGCGTGGCCGCGATCAGGAGTGCCAGCCCCACAAAATGGCTGGGTGCTACGTACTGTGAGGCGAAGCCCGCCTGCTCGCCAGCCCAGCTCAGCCCCTTCCCCACGAAATACAGCGAAACGAAGGCCCCTGATGCGTCAAAGGCCCGAAGCTGCACGAACGCCATCGACACGACGATCAGGCCCGCCGCCGCGCTGATCACGGCGCGCCACCGGGGACCCATCAGGCGAAGGACGAACAGGAGCACAACGGGAATTACCAGGACGGCCAGGGCGAGGTCGGCCCGATAGAGCGCGAACCGCTGCCAGAGGCTCAGCGCAGGTTGCCCGAGCTGCCGAGCTACAATGGCATAGCCACCGGCCGCCAGCAGCCGGTGCTGGAGCTCGAGGGCGGCACCAGCGGCCGGGGCCCAGGCCGCCAGGTATCGAATGGGAAACGGACGCGCGCTCATGCTTCGCTCTCGTTCGGGAAGCTCCACACCAGGGCCACCAACGGCAAGGGGCGGCCGGAGCCGCCCCTCTAAGAACTTCTGACCGCTGGTCGGCGCTAGTTGCCGCGCCGATCCCGATGAACATCGCGCCGATCGCGGCGCCATTCGCGCCGGTCACCGCGGATCTCGCGATGATCGCGATGCAGCTCCCGATGATCGTGCGCCACCGCGCGACGGTCGTGCTGCCGGCGATCGTGCCGCAGCTCCCGGCGATCGCTGCGGAGCTCCCGGTGGTCCATCCGGGATTCGTGCCGATCCCGGCGCAGCTCCCGATGGTCCCGCTGCAGCTCGGTGGGCGAAGCCGTGACCTGGGCGGCCGCGGGCGCGACGAGCGCCAGCGAAAGCGCCACACCTGCGCCGAAGATCCAGGCGGCCGGTCGAACCGTCGTCATGCGTCGCATACAATCCTCTCGATGAGGTACGCCTGAGCGACGGCGGGAACAATCGCCGGTTAAGCCCGTAACGTACCCCACTCAGTCCTGGTGAGGCGCATCACGGTGAGCCGGATCACTCTTTCGGCGCTGCCTCCTCGATCGCCTTGCCCAGCTCGGTGTACGCCGTCGCGTCGATCTCGCGGAACGGCTGCTGGATGTGGGAGATCTTGCCCTGGGGATCCACCACGAAGAGCGAGCGATCGTCGAGCTTGTACTGCGCATTGTAGGCGCCGTACGTGCGGCCGACGACGCCGCCCGGGTCGCTCAGGAACCGGAAGGGATAGCCCGAGTCCCTGGCCCAGGAGGCCAGCTCGGCCACGGAGTCCACGCTGATTGCGAGGAGCGTGACGCCCTGGCCGTTCTTGAACAATGTCGCGTACTGATCACGGTACGCGTTCATTTGGATCGTTCAGCCCTTGGTTCGCGCCTTGTAGAAGAAGGCGAGGACCACCGTCTGCCCGCGATAGTCGGACAACTTGACCGGGCCCTGCACTCCGTCCCGGGTCGCGGAGGTGAGGGAGAAATCAGGAGCGTCCTGGCCCACCGCCAGGTGGGTCGTCTCCTGGGCCGCGAGGGGCGCGGCGAGGAGGGTCGAGGAAAGCGCCAGACGGCGCAGCGTGGTGGATCGCATGCAGACTCCTTCCGAGAGGCGGTCAGCTGCCGTAGAAGATCCGCCAGATCTTGCCGTTGCGATCGGCGGCAATGTAGAGCGAACCGTCGGGCCCCACCGCGACCCCCGAGGCCCGGAGCCCGGTCGGCGCACCGGCGAGTGAGGCGAAGGTCGTGAAATCGCCGGTAGGGTTGGTTCCGTCAAACGGGACAAAGACTATCCGGTAACCCTCCTGGGGCAAGGGCGAGCGGTTCCACGAGCCGTGAAAGGCGATGAACGCCCCACCGCGGTAGGATGAGGGGAACTGGGTCCCGGTATAGAACGCGATGGCCAAGGGCGCCCAGTGCGCCGGAAAGGCCGCCACCGGGTTCTCCTTGTCGGCACAGCGTCCAGCGCTCTTCCCGTCCCCTCCGTAATCGGGCGCCAGGACCTTACGCCGCAGCTCTCCGTCGTAGTAACAGTAGGGCCACCCGAAGTCGGCCCCCTGAGTCGCCACCCCCATCTCCTCGGCTGGCAGCGCGGCGTTGCGCTCGGCTGAGTATCCCCAGTTCTCTCCCAGTTGATCGCGCCCGTTCATGGCGAAGAACAAACGGTCGGTCCCCGGCTGCAGGGCGAGGGCCACGGCGTTCCTGATCCCGGTCGAGAAGCGGGTGCCGTCGTTCGGGCGCTGGTTCAGGCGATCGGCCTGAAAGCGCCAGATTCCGGCTCGCTCCTCCAGCTCGCGACAGGGGTCCTTCCCGGGCGAGTGGTCCCCACGGTCAGACTCCTGACAGCTGTTGGTGCGGGAGCCGATATTCACATAGAGCGCCCCGCCCGGTCCCATGGCCAGCGACCGCGCGGTGTGTCCACCGGTCGGGAGTGCGTCAATGACCGTTTCAGGTGGCCCGTCGGGGGCGACCTGCCCCTCGTGCCAGCGCCAACGCACCACCCGGGAATCGGTCCCCAGATAGAGATAGCCGCCGGCGAGCGCGATTCCGGAACCGCCCTCGGGGCCGAACCGCTGCTGGAGGTCGGTTTTCCCGTCTCCGTCGGTGTCTCTGAGCACCAGCACCCCCTCTCCACTGCGCTCAGCGGCCAGCACGTCGCCATTCGAAGCGACGGCCAGGTGGCGCACGGAGCCGACACCCTCGGCGACGAGCACAGCGCAAAAGCCCGGCGGCAGGGTCAGGCCTGCATTGTCGGGGGCGCACGGGGGACGGGGCCCCGGATGGGGGTGTGGAACCGACTCTCCAGCAGCCATGCAAAGGGCGGCGAGAGCCAGGCTATGAGGAATTCGAGAGAGTGTGGGCATTCGTTGCGAGGGACCGGGACTGTGCCTGAGCGACGAGGGGGTGCGGAGGCGCGCGCTCCTCAAGTATACTCGCCCCCGGGCGCAACAGGGGGGCGAGCCCCTCCCGACACCCGGTTTTCCCGAGGGAAACCGGGCTTTTCCCACTTGAAACTCCTCGGAGAAGTTGTACTTTGGGTCTCGCATGCGGCGGCTCCGACCGGAAGCGCCGGTTTATTCCCCCCTGCGTGGAGGCATTCGATGGCCACCAAGAAGAGGAAGGCGAAGAGAAAGGCGACGAAGCGGAAGCCGAACGCCGCATTCATGAAGCCTGTGAAGCCCGATGCGAAGCTCGCCGTCGTCGTCGGCTCGGCCCCACTGCCGAGAACACAACTCACCAAGAAGCTCTGGGCCTACATCAAGCGCAAAGGCCTCCAGGACAAGAAGAATCGTCGCATGATCAACGCCGACGCCGCGCTCAAGGTCGTGTTCAACGGCAAGAAGCAGGTCTCGATGTTCGAGATGACCAAGCTGGTCAACCGCCACGTCAAGTAGGGCGCGAGCTACTCCGCTCTCGGAATTGGTGGCACCACGCTAGAAGAGGCGCGCCAGTCGGCGCGCCTCAACGCGTTTCAAGGGCCCGCTTACCGCCCGTCCCTGACCGTGGTATGTTCCCGCCCGCATGCCGAACTACCAGTACATCTTCACGATGCGGGACCTGCGCAAAGTGGTTCCGCCCAGCCGTGAAATCCTCAAGGGGATCTACCTCGCCTTCTTCCCCGGTGCCAAGATCGGCGTGATCGGCGCCAACGGCGCCGGGAAGAGCAGTCTGCTCCGGATCATGGCCGGGGTCGATACCGATTTCATCGGGGAAGCCAAACCCGCTGAAGGGATCCGGATCGGCTACCTCTCCCAGGAGCCGACCCTCGATCCCACCAGGGACGTGCGGGGAAACGTGGAGCTGGGCGTCGCCCCGCTTCAGGCGCTGTTGACCGGATTCGAGACCCTGAGCCAGCGATTGGCGGAGCCGATGAGCGAGGACGCCATGAACCGGCTCCTCGAGGAGCAAGGTGATCTGCAGACCCGGATCGAGGCGGCGGGGGCATGGGACCTGGACCGCAAGCTCGATATCGCCATGGACGCCCTGCGGCTCCCACCCGGCGACGCCGACGTGACGACACTCTCCGGCGGCGAACGGCGGCGGGTTGCGCTCTGCCGGGTGCTGCTCGAGCAGCCGGACCTGCTCCTGCTCGACGAACCGACCAATCACCTCGACGCCGAGTCGGTGGCGTGGCTGGAGCGTCATCTGGCGGAGTTCCCCGGAACCGTGGTGGCGGTGACGCACGACCGCTACTTCCTCGACAACGTGGCCGGCTGGATCCTGGAGCTCGATCGCGGCGCAGGCATTCCGTGGCAGGGGAACTATTCCTCGTGGCTCGAGCAGAAGCGCCAGCGCCTGGCGAGCGAGGAGAAGCAGGCATCGGCGCGCCAGAAGACCCTGGAACGGGAGCTCGAGTGGATCCGCATGGCCCCCCGGGCCCGCCAGGCCAAGTCCAAGGCGAGAATCAGCGCCTACGAGGAACTGCGCGCGCAGGGCGAGCGACAGACCGAGGGCACCGCGGAAATCCTGATCCCGGTTCCTTCCCGCCTGGGCGATGAGGTGGTGATCGCCAAGGACCTGGCCAAGGGATATGGCGACCGACTGCTGTTCGAGAACCTCAACTTCTCCCTGCCCCGCGGCGGCATCGTCGGCGTGATCGGCCCCAACGGCGCCGGGAAGACGACGCTGTTCCGGTTGATTACCGGGCAGGAGACCCCCGACGCCGGTACCCTCACCGTGGGCTCCACGGTCCAGGTGGCCTGGGTCGATCAGTCGCGGGATGCCCTGGATCCGGAACACACGGTGTACGAGGAAATCTCGGGCGGGCAGGACACGCTGAATTTCGGCAAGCGGACCGTGAACGCCCGCGCGTACTGCGCCGGATTCAACTTCAAGGGCGCTGATCAGCAGAAGAAGGTGGGCCTGCTCTCGGGGGGCGAGCGGAATCGGGTCCATCTCGCCAAGCTGCTCAAGAGCGGAGGGAACCTCCTGCTGCTCGACGAGCCGACCAACGACCTGGACGTGGACACCCTGCGGGCCCTGGAGGACGCGCTGCTGGCCTTCGCCGGCTGTGCGGTGGTGATCAGTCACGACCGCTGGTTCCTCGACCGGATCGCGACCCATATCCTGGCTTTTGAGGGAGAGAGCAAGGTCGTCTGGTTCGACGGGAACTACACGGAGTACGAAGCGGACCGGAAGGCCCGACTGGGCGCTGCTGCAGACCAGCCCCACCGGATCAGGTACCGGCAATTGACAAGAACCTGAACATTCGACGTGACCCAAAACGAAAGGGTAGAGCGCAGGCTCTACCCTTTTTCACGTCGCGGTCTTTCTCTTCTTATTACTTGTTCAGCACCTCCTCCACCCAGTCGAGGCCGAGCTCGAGGAGCTTCCCCCGGTGGGGACGGCCGGTTTCGGGATCGACCCCCATCATCTCGTAGAGCAACCCAACGGCCTTGTAGAAGTCTTCTTCGGTGAAAATCCTCTGCCCGGCATTGGGCCCATCCGGCTTGGGATCGAAGATCCGCTTCGGTAAGAGATCGTCTTTGATGGTGATGCCTTCGCGGCTGTTGAAGGCCCTTGCCGTGATCGACGCCCTTTCGGCGGCCTTCATCAATTCAAAGAGGCTGGCATTCCATCCGGTGACGGCGTTGATGCATTGGACCATCTTATCGAGGGGCATGACGCCACGGGGCGCATAACCGAAGACGCACAACCCGAGGGCATCCTGGACTTTCCAGATGGCTTCGAGCAGTGCAAAAGATCTGACCTTTTCTTTCACCCTATCGGGGGTGATATCCGTGGGATGGATGGCCTTGTATATTCCCAGGGGTTTGATAAACTGGAAAGTGAGGAACTTCTCGTCGCCAAACATTCCGTCGTGAGGCGCATACATATGGTCCGCTCCATAGGTGGAAGTCGCATAGCTCAATCCGACTCCAACCTTGACGCGGGGGTCATGCATGGGAAGCTCCTGGCCTTTGGAAGCAAGATACCAGTCCTTGTCCGTCGTCACCCCCCATCGTTTGGCAAGCCGGGCCGTTCCCTCGGCGAGGAGGTCTCCGAACCCCTCCCTCTTCGCGGTCATCTCCAGTAGGCGGAGCATCAGGTCGGCGTCGCCGAAGCGAAGCTCGATCCCTCCGGTGTCGGCCTGGGTGATCACCCCCTTTTCGTAACACTCGAAGGCGAACGCGATCGTCATTCCCATGGAGATCGTGTCGAGGCAGTAGCGGTTGCAGACCTCGTTCCCCTTGGCAATGACCTTCAGGTCGTTGATATTGAGGTTCGTTCCCAGGGCAGCCATGGTCTCGTATTCCGGTCCGCCATAGCGGGGATCGGTCCCGTACTTGGGATCCTCCACGGCAACACCTCGCTTACAACGAATCGGACAGACATAGCACCCTCTTCTCTCTTTCAGAAGGACCTCATTGTAAGTATCCCCGGTTACAGGGGTTGGATCCTCGAGGGCGGTACGTCGGAAATTATTGACCGGTAGGGCTCCGATGGCCGAGAGACTG
>DATIWD010000098.1:0-31803 GCA_035519565.1 Gemmatimonadales bacterium
CCCACCTCACCGACTCGCCGGTGGGACGATGCCATTCGCGCGCAGGTACTCGACGATTTGCCCATAGTGGTCCGACGCGTGCGCGATGGCGTCGATGATCAACCCGAGCCGAGTACGCTCCCAGGTACCGGAGAGGCCGGCGATGGGCAGCATGAGATTATTGTCGTCGACCGTCCCGATGGCGCGGCGCAGGCACCCGAACGACCCTCGGACGTACGCGACGATCTGCGCCTTGGTCGTGACCGTCGCGGGCGCCAGTTCGTCGTGGGTCCCGGCCGGGGGCGCTTCGCCCAGGATCTTCGAGCCGATCTGCCAGTTGGAAGCGGCCAGGTGCTTCACCTGTTCGGCGAAGGTCCGGACTCCGGCGAACGCGCCGCCGGTGGGCGCGTATTGGTACAGAGTATCCGGCATGGCCTCGGCGGCCGGTACCACCTGCTGTTCAACCACCGACACCCGGTCGTCCAGCGCCTGACGCGATCCATAGACCGGCGACGCTGGTGGTTGCGGCGACGATTGGCCGAGCGCAGGGCCGGCGAGGAGTAAGAGGAAAGGGACCGCGCGCACGATGATTCACCTGGGAAGAGGGGTCGGCAGCCAACGTAGGGCCTCAAGCACACTTGAGGTCAAGAGTCCCTTGACCCGGACTCCACGGCAAGCGATCAGGAGCGATCGATGACACAAGCCGCAGGCCCCTCACTCCCACGCCTGACCATCGGCACCGTCGCCAAGCGGGTCGGTCTCCGTGTCTCGGCGATTCGCTACTACGAAAGCGTGGGACTCATCGCCACCGCTCCCGCGCGTCGCGCCGGTGGGCGGCGCATGTACGACGAGCGCGTCTTCGCCTCGATCGCCATCCTCCAGTTGGCCCAGAACGCGGGCTTTACCCTGGCCGAGACCCGTGCGCTCATGTCCGGATTCGCCGGCCCCACGCCGGCCTCCGCCCGGTGGCAAACGATGGCCCGCCGAAAGCTGGTCGACATCGAGGAGCGCATCGAGAAGGCTCAACACATGAAGGCGCTGCTCGAGCGGTTGCTCCAATGCCGATGTGACACGCTCGAGCAGTGTGTGCGGACGAGGACCGAGGCGCTCCGCGCCGCGATGTGAATTGTGGCGCTGTCTCGGGGGAGTGTCTGACCCGGCGGTTGCCGGTGGCGGACGGCATACCAAAGGAAGAGATTCGGTGGTGTGGTGACGCACAGGTTGCCGGGAGCTGAGGCGCAATCCGTTCGGACGCGGTTAGTCCGTCCTACCGTCAGGAGGGAGTGATGGCGAAAGTGACTGGGATCGGGGGCGTGTTCTTCAAGAGCACGGGGGACCACAAGGCACTGGCGGCCTGGTATCAGAAGCACCTGGGGATGCCGCTGCAGCCGTGGGGCGGCGCCGCGCTGAGATGGCCTGAGGACGGGGCCGAGGACAAGGGCGTCACCGCCTGGCACGTCGCGGCGCGGGACACCAAGTGGTTCGCGCCCAGCGACGCGTCCTTCATGATCAACTACCGGGTCGATGACCTCGGTGAGTTGCTCGCGAACCTCCGCGCGGCCGGCGTCCAGGTCCTCCAAGGCCCCGAATCGCATGAGAACGGCAAGTTCGCCTGGATCGCCGATCCGGACGGCAACAAGGTGGAGTTGTGGGAGCCGAAGCTCTGGGACGAGAAGAACAAGACCGGGTGAGGGGCGGTTCTGAGTTCTGGGTTCCTTAGTCAGTACTGGGTACTGAGTGGGTCGCAAGTCACAAGTCGCGGGTCGCAAGGAGCGGCGGCTTGCGACTTGTGCCTTGTGACCTGTTCTGTATCGTCCGCCTTGTCCGCCTTGTCCGCCTTGTCCGCCTTGTCGATCCACAGATTTCACAGATCGACCGGCTTGTCGGCCTTGTCCCACCTGTGCAGCTAGCCCATTTGAGTCGCGTCATAAGACAGCTGGGCGAATGGCGCGGGGCCTTGGCGTGCGGCGGGCCTTCGGGCCAGGGTAGGACCTCAGTGTTTGTTCGGTTGTGTTTCAGCGGCTACCGAGGCATAGTAGCGTCGACGGTGTGACTCTCTGGGAGGTCCTTGTGTCTGGAACCAACCCGCCGAGCAGAGCGGGTAGAAATATCTTACGGGGCGGGATGCTGGTCGGAGCTCTGGTGGTGCTGGGCTGCTCGTCCGATGCGACGGGCGCCTCGATGACTCCCCAGCGATTCATGCAGAACAAGCCGTCCACGCTGGGTACGCTCATCGTGGACGATGATTGGACCGATCTCTCCGGATGGACCAAGCTGGACGAAGTCCCCGCCGGCGCGATCAATGCCGTGAGCGATGCCTCGGCCCCGGAATCGCCGCCCGGGGTGCTCGAGTTCAAGTACCTCAATTCGACCTACGACGGCAGCGGCGCCGGCTCGATGAATCTCGACTTTCCATCGACCGACGAGATCTACGTCTCGTTCGTCTGGTACGCCTCTCCCGGCTTCACCTGGGCCGACTACAGTAACAAGCTGCTCTACGTCGGGGACCCCGCCGGCTCGGGTGGCGACTGGATCATCGAGCTCGCCCACATGCCGAACTACAACGGGGACTTCTTCATCATGGCCAACAACGGGAGCGGGGCGTCTCCCGGGGGAGGCACCAACATGGGCTATCCCTGGGGGCTGGGGGATGGCGGCACCAACCCGACCCACGACGGCGCGACGCCCCGGAAAGAGATTCACGCCGGCCACTGGTATGAGATCGAGCTGCACCTGAAGAAGGGCGACGTCGGGAGCAGCCTGCTGCAACTCTGGTCCCGGGACATTACGGCCCGGGAGGCCCCCTTCAAGCTGATCGACACGGATCAGATCGGCATGACGGACCACATCTGGGATCACTTCCAGATCCAGAGTATCCTGGGCGGGGGCTTCACCGATATCAGCGCAACGGTCGGACAGTACTACCACATAGACCAGATCACGGCCTACCAGCCTTAGACTCTCGTGGAGCCTCGCATCGGCTGTCTGGCGGTGCGAGGCGCATTCCCGGGTTCCCAGCTATCACACAAATCGGTCCGGCATCCCTCGCCCTCTTGCCAAAGGATCTGGCCATGACCTTCGGAGCTCGCTGGCTGGTTCTCCTTCCGCTCGTATGTGGTCCGGTCGCGGCCTCGGCGCAGCAACCCGGAACCGAGTCGCCCTCCGCCGCCGTGAGACAGCGAGAGCAATCGCCCAGGACCTGGGAGACCTGTTTGCCGAGGGCCTGTACCCAGACGGTCGTGGCCTTTGTGGGTTACCGTGACTGTCGGACGTACGCCGCGTATCGGGGGCGGGACTGGAAGGGGTGCGTAGCGTCCGACAAGCCGGCGACCGCGACCTGGGAAACCTGCGCGCCGGGCCGCTGCACTCAAACGGTGGTCACGTTCGCCGATCTGGAGGATTGCCAGGCCTACGCCGAGGATCATCCGGGATCCAAGCTGTGCACGCGACCCGGAGGATGGTGACCTGGCATGGAGCCGCCGGCGGCTAGCTGTTAGAGGCAGCGGGGCGTTTGTGTCCTGGCGGGTGAGCGCGGGAGCCGGGCGAAACCCGGTCGTCGAGTGAAGGCCGTGCTCTGGACGGCCTACGGGTCGCCCGAAGTTCTTCAACTCGGCGAACTCCCGACGCCGGAGCCGAAGCGCGGGCAGGTCCGGATCCGGATGCACGCGACGGCCGTGACCTACAGCGACACCTTCGTGCGCGGGCTCGCCGTCAAACCATTCTTCCGCTTCGTCGCACGGCTGATCCTCGGCTTCCGCCGACCAACGCGGTGGCCGGTGCTCGGCATCGTTGTCGCGGGGGAGATCGATCGAGTCGGGGCGGGAGTGACGTCGTTCCGGGAGGGGGACCAGGTCTTCGGCATGAATCCCCTCGGCGCCGGCGCCTACGCCGAGTTTCTGTGCATGAAGGCGGGGAAGTTGCTGGTGATCAAGCCGCCGAACCTGACCTATCGGGAAGCAGCGGCCATTCCCTATGGCGGGCTCCTGGCCCTCCACTTCTTGAGATCGGCGAATATCGCCCCGGGGATGCGGGTGCTGATCTACGGCGCTTCAGGCGCCACCGGCAGCTCCGCGGTGCAGCTGGCGAAGCACTTCGGCGCCCAGGTGACCGGCGTCTGTAGCGCACCGAATCTCGACCTGGTGAAATCTCTCGGCGCCGATGCGGTAATCGACTACACGAGCCACGACTTCACGACGATGGGAGACCGGTACGACCTGGTCTTCGCCGCGGTCGGCGGTCGGTATCACCCGCCTTCCGAAGCAGCGTGTCGCAGGGTTCTCGCGCCCGGGGGCAGGTACGTGTCGGTAGACGGCTGGAACCCGAAGATGACCCGGGAGAGGTTGGTGGAGCTCCGGGACCTCGCGGCATCCGGAGCGTTGAGGCCGGTCATCGACCGGTGCTACCCGCTCGCGGACCTGGTGGAGGCGCATCGGTACGTGGAGACGCGGCGCAAGCGGGGGAATGTCGTGATCGACGTCGGATGAAGATGACGCCTCATCTCGTCTGAAGCGAGGCGCGCCATGCCCGTCATGGAAGCAGCGGGCGGTCCTCGTTGCAGGCCGCGTGATTATCTCACCTCAGCTCGCCTCGCCGCGGCGACCCGATCGCAGGCTCCAGAGCGCACGCACCGACAGGACGAGCGACAACATCCCGGTCACGCCGAGCGCGATGTTGGTCCAGACCCAGAAGAACATCACGCTGCCCGTGCCATACCGGCCTTCGACCCAGCCTTTCCCCTGCATGTGGAGGATCGGGACGCCGGACGCCAAGATCGCTGCGAGCAGGATGATCACCAGCCCCCACCACCGGTCGGCGAACACCAGCGTCGCGGAGAGCCAGACGGCCAGGATTAGGAAGCCCCCCACTCCTTGCGTGGTTCCGGGCTCGAGCCCGCGGGCGACCTCGTCCGCCCAGTGCAATGAGAACAGGATGGCCGACAGCAGCGACGTGATCGTCAGGGTGACGCGGGGTTTCATCGGTAGGCACTCCGTTTCGCCGCGAGTGGTGGTGGCGGCAAAGATATCGCGGCCGTGGTTAACCGTTGATCGCCTCTCATCGAGGACCGCCAACCGGAGTCACCCCATAGTCCGCCAGGTGCTCGGCCTTCCACTGCATGGCGGTGTGGACTCGCCGGTACCCGCTGGGATGATCGAAGAAGAGGAACTCCTCGATGGGGCCCGGCCGGAGCTTCCGGTACTCGGAGAGCTGAATCGCCGTGTTGGCGAAGCCGTCCGGCTGACGCGCGGCGTTGAGTCCGAAATAGTCGGCCTCGATCTCGTTGGTGCGGATCATGGTCCGGGCGATCGGTGCGGTTACGAACGAGAACACCGCCAGGAGGGCCATCAGGGCCGGCCAGCCCGCCGGGTCCGCAATCCCGCTCACCCCCCACCGTGTCCCATATCGACCGGTCAACTTCCGGAAGCCCCAGGCCAGAAAGGCAAAGGCGGCCAGGGCACCCACGCTGACGTCGAGCAGGAGTTTGTTGACGTGATGGAGTACGTAGTGGCCCATCTCGTGTCCCATCACCGCCTCGATCCCTTCCTCGGGTGAGCGGAGCAGCAGGTTGTCGTTCAGCGATATCCGGGTCGTCGGGCCGAATCCGGAGACGTTGGCACTGATGCGGTTGGACTGCTTCGACGCGTTGAACCACCAGACATCGTGGGCGGGGATCCCGTTGGCGCGGGCCAGGCTCAGGATCCGGCTTCGGATGGTGCCGTCCGGCAAGGGTTGGTAGTTGTTGAAGAGCGGGGCGATGAAGACCGGGGCGATCATCAGGACGAAGGTCAATAGAATGATCGAAACGCCCGCGCCCCAGGCCCACCAGTGGCGCTGGGACCGGCGGAAGGCAGCGTAGAGCAGGGTGAGACCCACCAGGCTGAAGGTCGCCTCCACGCCCAGGCCCACCACCTGGTCTCGGAGCCAGCCCGGAAAGTTCTGGGTGGAGAGGTGATACTGGTGCTCCCGGACAAAGTCCGTGTAGACGGCCCATGGCAGGGTGAGGAGCGCCGCCAGAATGGTGTATCCGATGCCGAAGAGTCCGGCGTTGAAGGCCGGGAAGCGGGTCCGGCCGGTCAGGTCGCGAAGCCGGGCGGCCAGTCGCCCGAAGAGGAGTACGCCCGCCACCCCCAGGCTCCACAGCAGGTCCCACAGGCTGATCCAGTATCCTCCCTCGAAATAGGCATCGGAGCGGGCCCGCTGCTCGGGCGAAAGCAGGTTCAAATAGGCCTCGGTGGCCCGGTCGACGTCGAAGTCGGGCGTGGCCGCGGCACCGTCGGGAACCTGGAGCTGTACCTGGGCCACGCGGCCGAAGTCGGTAGGCAACTGGGCGGGCGGGGCCGGCTCTGCGCCCGGGGCCTGAGGCGTCTGTGCGGACAACGGGGGGCAGAGGAGTACCACACTCAGGGCCAGGAACCAGATCACGGATCTATGCCGCATGATGAGTGCTCCGGGAGGAGGGTCCGGCCGCAAGCGGGCCGAGTTGGGGTGGTGATTTGGAGGCTCAACCTTACCGGCCGCGAGGAGGTCGCGTAAGACGCGCCATCCGTCTGGCTCCTGCCGTTGACGGCTCCCCAAGATTCTGGCTATTGCTTCCCCAATGCCGAAGCCCGGTTGGTTCGTCGGAGTCCTCTGGTTGGCTTGGCTGGTCAGCTGGCTCCTCGCCGCGGGATGGACTGCTGCCACCCGATCCCGGGGATCGAGAATCGAGCAGTTGCGCTACCGGGTGCCTACCTGGATCGGCGCTATCCTCCTTTTCGCCCCCCCACAGTTCCTTGGGCCCCTCCTCCATCCGGTCTATCCGGAGCCCGTGGTCCTCGGCTGGGGAGCGGCGGCGTTCGTCCTCCTCGGGCTGGCCTGGACCTGGTGGGCGCGGATCCACCTCGGCCCGCTCTGGAGCGGCAACGTCGCGGTCAAGGAGGGCCACTCGGTCGTCCGCACCGGGCCCTATCGGCTGACCCGGCACCCGATCTACTCGGGCCTGCTCCTCGCGCTGCTGGCGACCGCCGTGATTCGAGACTCCTGGGCGGCGTTTGTTGGATGGGTCTTGATAGTGGTCGCGCTTGTGATCAAGCTCCGCCAGGAGGAGAAGCTGCTGCTGACCACCCTGGGTCCTGCCTACGCGCAGTACCAGGCGGAGGTGCCGGCACTGGTGCCACTCCCCAGGACAACCATGGGTCATGAAGGGAGCCGAGGATGGTGACTTCAAGCTCACAGCCAGGCAAGCCCCCTGCCAACTACACCGAAGTTCTGTACTGGAGAATCACCGACCAGGCTGGCCGTCTGCTCAAGATCCAACTGCTGGCACTGCCCCTGGCGGTGGTCTCCAGCTTGGCTTTCGTCTCGGCGGCTCGCCAGTTCGGGAAGGCGCCCAAATTGGCCTGGCGTGCTGGAGAGAGTGTGGTCTTCATCGTGGGCCTCTTCGTCGTGCTGGCCCTTCATGAGTGGGTACATGGCCTCCTCATGCAGACCTATGGGGCCAAGCCACGGTATGGCTTCTTTGTTAGGGGCGGGATGTTCTATGCCAAGGCCCCGGGCTATCCGTTCACCCGCCAGCAATACCTCGTCGTCCTCCTCGGCCCGCTGGTCAGCCTCAGCCTGTTGGCGTGTTTACTGATCGGTCTGCTGGCCGGCTCACCCACGGTCTGGTTGGTGGCGCTGTGGGCCATCCTGAATGCGAGTGCGGCCAACGCGGATCTGTGGATCACCGCCGTCGTTCTGAAGTATCCGGCCGAAGCCTATGTGGTGGATGAACGCGATGGCCTGCGCATTCTGCTGCCGTCCGGCAACCCGCAGGCGCAAGCACCCGGCGGTCGGTCCGTATGAGTCGTCGCCTCGGCGGCGCTTGGAGCTGTACGGGCGCTCCCCCGCGGCGGTAGGGCCGACCGGGTCCTCGGATCAGACACGAACTCCTGCAGGGAGCATCCATGGACGGCTTGACGGCGTTCGGGGCGGTCGCAGTGACGGTCATGATGGTCTCGTATGCCCTCGAGTCGCGCGATCGAGGGTTTGTTCTTCTCTTCGCGGCCGGATGCGTGGCCGCCTCGATTTATGGTTTCATGGCCGGCACCTGGCCGTTCGGTGTGGTCGAAGGCGTGTGGGCCCTGGTGGCACTGCACCGCTGGCAGCAGCGGCCCGCCCGACGCGCTTCGTGACCAAGGCGTGCAGCATTCGGCTCAGGGAAAGCGACTACGATCAACTGACCAGTGAACTAACCCGCAACCGAGGCACCGATGCGATCCTTGAAACTGAGTCAGGCCTTTACCCTGATCGAACCGGGACCGGTGGTCCTGGTGACGACCAACGATGGGAAGAAGAACAACATCATGACCATCTCCTGGACCATGGTCCTGGATTTCACCCCCCGATTCGCCATGACCACCGGGGAATGGAATTACTCCTTCCGGGCACTCAAGAAGACCAGGGAGTGCGTTATCGCGATCCCCACCGTGGACCTGCTGGACAAGGTGATCGGCATCGGTACCTGCTCCGGGGCGGATGCGGACAAGTTCAGCAAGTTCAAACTGACGCCGATGCGGGCAAAAGCGGTCAAGGCCCCTTTGATCAAGGAGTGCTTGGCGAACATCGAGTGCCGGGTCGTCGACCTCGTCAGCCGGCACGATATCGTGGTGCTGGAGGCGGTGGCCGCCCACGTGGCCTCCTCTCGTAGAGAGAAGCGCACGGTACACGCGGTAGGCGATGGAACGTTTATCGTAGATGGCCGAAGGCTGAACCGCCGGAAGCAAATGGCATCCAAGATTCCGGCCGGCCTCTAGTCATCCGGCCGGTGGTCGCGCCACGCCCCGGCCAATCCGCCGAGGCATTGGGCTGAAACCTGCCCTGGCTTGAGCGGTCGTCTCTCCACCGGGGTCACCCCTTCGACCGCGGGAGGGGGAGGTCGGGGGCCTACTTGCCGGCTGCCGCGGGCGCCTTTACCAGCTGCATCTGGACGCCGCAGCAGATCTCGGAGTGCGGCATCTGCGGAGGACAGGGACAACCCTTCTCATACACCAGGGTGGCGCCGCACTTGGTGCAGGTGTACCGATCGCCGGGATTCCTCGTCATGGGTTCCTCACAGGTTCGAGTTCGGTCGGGGAACGCGGCTGCAATCTGACTCGTCGTAAGCCAACTTCCGGTTAAGGATGGGTGAACCGATCTTCACGGGAGGCGGACGACCAACTAACCCGGCCAAGCGCGGCCCGGGCCGCGCCGTATGTAGCGGTGAGGCGGCGCGGAACCGAGCTCCCGGCACCAGCCCCCTGCTGCACGCAGCATCTGTACGAGGAGGGTTCCCATGAAGGGTTCGAGTCTCCTGACCTACTTCCTCACTGGCGGCGTGTTCACGACGCTCATTGTGACGCTGGAAGAGAGCGGGCACCGCACGCTCTCCGGTCTCGCCACCCTGATGCCGGTGTTCACCCTCGTGGCCTATTTCTTCATCGGCGAGACCGCGGGCGGCGCCGCGGTCGGACAGCACGCCAAGTGGGTCCTCACCGGCACCCTGGTATCGTGGGTCCCCTACATGCTGGCGGTCGCCTACCTGGCGCCGCGGGTGGGCTCGCAGAAGGCCATTCTCGCCGGCCTGGGACTGTTCCTGGCCCTTGCGCTCGGGTACATCGTGGTCGCGACTCGCCTGAAGCTTTTTCAGTGACGCGCTCCCACCGAATCAGTCAAAGCGTGAGAGGACCGCATGAAACCCACTGTCCCTCGGGGTCCGCGCTATTCTCCCTGAATTCTTTCGGCGCGCGAGCCGTGGCGCCTGAAGCGGGGGTGGCCTCGGTCGGGTGATGGAGACCTGACCTGGTCGTGACGTTGACGTCCTGCATCACCTTGCAAAGGCGACCGGCAGCTTGACTACCCGAGCATCGCGTCTGGCGAAACTCCTGGCGGCGTGCGTTCTTTGCCTGGCCGTGATCACCGCACTCGCCCTGCTGGTGCAGCATCTGCGGAAATCCTGATGTTCGGCTCCCTTCAAAGAGGAGGCACTCGATGACGAAAAATATGGGTACCGCCGATCGCGTCATTCGCATCTCCCTGGCCGTCGTCGTGGCCGTGCTCTACTTCACCGGGAAGATCGGCGGCACGCTGGCCATCGTTCTCGGAATCATTGCGGTCGTCTTCGTGGTCACGAGTTTCGTGGGGTGGTGCCCCGCGTATCTGCCCTTTGGGCTCTCCACCCGGAAGGGGTCTGGCGGGCCTTCGGCTGCGGCGTAACCTGACATGCAAACGGCGGACGCCGCCTTCTCGCTGACATAGCTCGTGGCGGTCGCACGGTAATGCGTATCGCCAGCGTGGGCCACGCGGTCTTCGCCGTGACCCTGATCGCCCTCGGCGTCCTGGGCCTGATCCAGGGCGGTTTCACCCCGACCTGGGGTGGGGTGCCCAAGGATCTGCCGGGGCGCGAGGTCCTGGCCTATGTCTGCGCCATCGTGTCTCTGGTATCGGGGGTCGGCCTGCTCTGGCGTCGTGCCGCCGCCGTCACTTCCTGCGGGCTGCTGACCTACTTCCTGATCTGGCTGCTGCTGTTCCGGGCCTCGCACTTCCTGGTTGCGCCCACCGCGGTAGATACCTGGTGGGGCTGCGGTGACACGGCAGTGATGCTTGCGGCAGCCTGGGTCCTCCACGCCTGGTTCGCCGGCGAGCAGAACCGGCCGCGCCTCGCGCTCGTCGCCGGCGACAAGGGCATCCGTGTCGCCAGAGTGTTCTACGGTCTGGCCATGCTCCCCTTCGGCGTCGCGCATTTCATCTATCTCAAGGAGACGGCTGATCTGGTGCCTGGCTGGCTGCCATGGCACACGGCCTGGGCCTGCTTCACCGGCGGCGCCTTTATCGCGGCGGGGGCCGCGGTGCTCATCGGCGTGTATGCCCGGCTCGCCGCCGTGCTCTCGACGCTGCAGATGGGTCTCTTCACCCTGCTGGTGTGGGTGCCCATCGTGGTCGCCGGTCCCACCCCCTATCAGTGGATCGAATTCCTTGACTCCTGGGCGTTGACGGCTGCCGCCTGGGTGGTGGCGGACTCCTACCGCGGCGGGACCTGGCTCGCCAACCGACTATGATCTGTCGCATCTGGCATGGCTGGACCTCGCGAGAAAATGCTGACGCCTACGAGCACCTGCTCAAAACCGAGGTCTTCCATGGCATCCAGAACCGTCGGATTGCTGGTTTCAAGGGCATCGACCTCTTGCGCCGCGAGCTGGGGTCGGAGACAGAGTTCGTGACCATGATGTGGTTTGACTCCCTCGAGGCCGTCGTGAGGTTTGCAGGGCAGGACTACGAAGTCGCGGTAGTACCACCGGCCGCGCGAGCCCTTCTGGCGCGTTTCGCTCCCCGGTCGGCGCACTACGCGGTAATGGAGCGGCGCTCCGAGGGACTCGTGCGTTAGGCGGCAGCTGGCCGGGGTGCTTGAGGTTGATGACACGCTTGCTTGGGAACGCCCCGGCGCCCAGCTTCATTCATCAGTCGTTGAGCCCTTGCCTCTACCACCTGCTACTGCGGAGGCCCTATGACCACCCCCTCTCACGGTGCGCTGCCACTCGTCTTGCGGATCGTTGCCGTCCTTTTCATCACCGTTTACGCGCTCACGGTGGTGTGGCCCAGTGGATGGGTCTGGCACCCGGAGAACTCGGCGTACCTCCAGATGATCCTCGGCATCTATGCGACCCTGGGCGTGTTCCTCTGGCGGGCGGCCGCGAACCCCGCCGAGCACCTCAGCCTCATCTGGTTCACGGTGTGGTCCAGCTTCGTCCACGCGGCGATCATGGCAGTCCATTCCTTTACCGATGCGGGAGAGATGGGTCACCTGCCCGGAGACGTGGCGGCCCTGTTCCTGATCGGCGCAGTCCTGGCATTTGCGACTCGGAAGGGTATGGCAAGTGCGGGTCCGGTCAGTCGGGCAGCCTAGCCCCATTGGGACGAGATGATGGCGGATTCAGAATCTCGAGTCACCGTCCACATGGCGGCGAGCCTCGACGGCTTCATCGCGCGAAAGGACGGACGCGTCGACTGGCTCGAGACATCAGACGAGTTCCCGGGCGGGGAGACCATGGACCCGGGGTTCGTCGAGGCGTTCCTCAAGACGATCGACTGCTATGTGATGGGATCCCGAACCTATGAGACGGCGCTTCGCTTTGAATCCCAGGGGTTCGGGTGGTCGTACGGGGACAAACCCCTGTTCGTGCTCACCAGTCGCGCTCTGCCCCGGACCCGGGAGACCGTCGAGTTCCACTCGGGCGACCTCGCGGCCTTCGTGAATGAGCGGCTGCGGCCCAGGTTCCGTTCAATCTGGGTGGTTGGGGGCGGGGCAGTCGCCGGCGAATGTCTTCGTCTCGGACTGGCGGACGAAGTGCGCTATTCGATTCTGCCGATCGTGATTGGCGATGGCATTCCGTTCTTCGACCAGCTCGATCGAGACATCGCACTCCATCTGGCAGACGTGAAAGCCTACCGGAGCGGCATGGTGGAGCTTCGTTACGAGGTCAGGGGCCAGTCACGAAAGGCCCTCCAGCAGGAGCATCCTGAATCACAGCCTGAGGTGCACCCATGACTCGCTTTCCCACCCGCCGCGAGGTGCTGGCGACCTTGGCCTCCGCTGCCATGCTCCCGCTGGTGTCGGCATGCGGTCGGGACCGGGTGGCGCGGCCGCGCGCCGCGACCGACGCCGAGGGCCTCGCCTTGCTGGACGACGTGGCCAACAATCTCCTGACCCTGTTCCCGGAGTCGGCCACCTCGCTCGGCATCGACACCGGGGCCAGAGCCGGGCTCCGATCCCTCCTCGCCGATCGATCTGCCGCGGGGCAGCAGCGGATCGCGCAGCAGCTGCGAACCGACCTGGCCCGCGTCAACGCCTTCGACGCCAGCGGCCTCTCGCACGCGACGCGGGTCAGCTTCGAGGTCGTACGCAGTGCCTACCAGACCTCACTCGAAGGCTTTGCGCTCCCCTACGGTGACATCACGGTCGGAGGCTGGCGCAACACCCCGTACGTCGTGATCCAGAACGTCGGCGCCTATCTCGATATCCCGCGCTTCCTCGACAGCGACCACCGGATCGAGAATGCTTCCGACGCGGAGGCCTATCTCGCCCGGCTACACTCGTACGGACAGCAACTCGCCGGCGAGCTGGAGCGGATCCAAGCGGCGCGCGCCCAGGGCCTGGTGCCACCGGCGTTCCTGATCGACAAGGCGCTGGGGCAGATGAGGGTCTCGGCCCGGAACGCCCGGGAAGGTGGTTCGCTGGTCGAGTCGATCGAGCGCCGGTCGAAGAGCATCCCGGGGGACTGGGCCGCCCGGGCGCGGACCATCACGGTCCAGGAGATCGCGCCGGCGCTGGAAAAGCAGATCGCCGAGCTCGAGGCGCAGCGCGCCGTCGCGACCAACGATGCGGGCATCGCGGCGCGTCCTCACGGCGAGGAGTTCTATCGCTGGGCGCTCAAGGCTTCCACCACCACCACGATGTCCCCTGACGAAGTACATGAGCTCGGTCAAAGCGAGGTCAAACGCCTGCACGGGGAGATGGACGCCATCCTGAAAGACATCGGCTACTTGCAGGGGAGCGTGGGCGAACGAATGAAGCGGCTGGTGCAGGACCCGCACTACAAGTTCGCCGAGGGCGACAAGGGCCGGGCCGAGATCATGGCCTTCATCAAGGAAAAGCTCGACTGGGTCAAGGCGCAGATGCCGCGCGCCTTCTACAAGGTGGTCAATCCGAACATGGAAGTGAGGCGGATGCCTCCCGAGGAGGAGCCGGGCGCCCCGGGCGCGTACGGGAACGCCGGGTCGATCGACGGCACCATCCCCGGCCGGTTCTGGATCAATCTCCGGACCACGGACCTGCACCGGAAGTACAGCCTGGCGGACCTGGCCTTTCACGAGGCGATTCCCGGTCATGTCTGGCAGGGCGAGTACACCCACGCCATGCCGCTCGCCCGCCAGCTGCTCGCGTTCAACGCGTACTCGGAAGGCTGGGCCCTCTACGCCGAGCAGCTGGCTGACGAGCTCGGGGCCTACGACAAGGATCGGGTCGGACGACTCGGCTATCTCCAGTCGATCGCCTTCCGAGCCTGCCGACTGGTCGTGGATACGGGCATTCACGCCAAGGGCTGGACCCGCGAGCAGGGTGTCCGGTTCTTCGTGGACGTGAACGGGTCCAACCCGGAGGAAGTCGCCAGCGAGGTGGATCGCTATTGCTCCTGGCCAGGGCAAGCCTGCGGGTACAAGGTGGGCCACAGCGAGATCACTCGGCAGCGCGAGCGGGTGAAGTCGGCACTGGGCGCGCGGTTCGACCTCAAGGGGTTCGACGACACCGTGGTACTCGGGGGCAACGTGCCGCTCGATGTCCTCGGCAAGAATGTGGACGAATACCTCCGGACCCTGCCGAGCTAGATCGCCCTGGCGTCCGCCGGCCGCTGAGTCCCGTGACCCCGTTGCCGTTCTCGTGGCCCTACTGGCCTGTGTTCTGGCCCGTGGTGATCTGGGCAT
Source organism: Gemmatimonadales bacterium (assembly GCA_035519565.1). Classification (GTDB taxonomy): domain Bacteria; phylum Gemmatimonadota; class Gemmatimonadetes; order Gemmatimonadales; family GWC2-71-9; genus DATIWD01. The sequence continues at coordinate 14,449 of DATIWD010000098.1, forward strand.
ACGCGCCCGAATCCCGGATCGTGCGGGCGGCACGCGAACCCGCCACCCGCTCAGGGTCCGCGGATGCCGGCTCCTTTCGAGTCATCATTCTCGGAGGCGGGATCGCCAGCCTGGTGGCCTTCGCGATCGCCTGGGTGCCGTTTCTGCGCGTGTCGGTGGCGCTCAGGCCAGTGGTGTTCACCATCGGAACCATCAGCGTCATTCTTGGCAGCCTCCTTCGGCGGCATTGCTGGCGAATGTTGGGGTCCTCCTTCACGGGAGATGTCAGGGCCGAGCCGAATCAGCGGATCGTAACGACGGGGGCCTATACGCTGCTCCGTCATCCTTCCTACAGCGCGGGGATCCTGATGAACTGTGGGATCGGGTTGGCGTTGGGCAGCTGGGCCAGCGCCGCCTTGCTGACGCTTGCCGCCTTTGTGGTGTACGGGGTTCGGATCAGGGTGGAGGAGGCGGCCCTGCTGAGAGTTCTCGGCGAGCCCTATCGCGAGTTCATGCGCACCCGGCGCCGCATCATCCCGTTCATCTATTGAGAGGAGACCAGACCAGCGCCTGAAGTTAGCAACGGTGGTGACAAGGCCGTCATCATGCATCGGAGTATCCACGCGAGGTTCCTATGAGCCCAAAGAGAAACACATCGACGTCCACCAAGCGCAGCACGTCGCCCAGTAGGAAGGCCAAGGGGTTCACGGACGCCGAACGCGCGGCGATGAAGGAGCGCGCCCGCGAGCTGAAGATGGAATCGCGACGGAGCGGGGAGGGGGACCGCGCGGTGGGGGAACGGGACGTGCTCGCAAAGATTGCCGAGATGGCGGAACCGGATCGCTCCATGGCGAAGCGGCTCCATGCGCTCGTCACCGCCACCGCGCCAACCCTCTCGCCCAGAACCTGGTACGGGATGCCAGCCTATGCCCGGGACGGCAAGGTGGTCTGCTTCTTCCAGAGCGCGCAGAAATTCAAGGCGCGGTATGCGACGCTCGGCTTCAGCGACGAGGCGAACCTCGACGAAGGGGCCATGTGGCCGACCTCCTTCGCCCTGAAACAGTTGACGTCCGTCGAGGAGGACCGGGTCGCCGCGCTGGTCAGGCGAGCGATGAGCTGAGGCCGATAATTCCCGAGTGTCTCCATGCCTGAGCTCCGGATTACCAAGTACAATCCCGCCCTGCGCGACGCCAGGGGTGCCTACCTCCGACCCGAGGAGTGGACTTCGATCAGCGACGTCGGCAAGTCCACCTCGATGGACGAATACCTCCGGGTGGAATCGGCCTATCTGGACGTGGCGCTCGCGTTCCTGGAGGAGGCCAAGGTCGATCGGCTGGTGATCAGATGGGATCCCCAAGAAGTCCGCCCACCGGCCCAGTACCGGAATGGCCAGGCACTGACGCTACCCGAACTGCGCATGGCGATGCAGCGGGTATTGCGCGAGGAGATGTGGGCCCGATTCGAAGGAGAGCCCGGCACGTTCATCCATTTCGGATACGACTACTACATGTTCCTGGGGGTTCCTTACGACTGTCCGAAGTCGCGGGCGCTGGCAGCGGCCAGAGGCTTGTTCGTCGAGGAGTGGGTGTCGCCCTTGCATCCCGAGCCTGAACTCGATGAGGACGGCCGCCAGGTCTCGGAGCCGTAGCCGGTCCTTGTGAGGAGGCGATCAGCCTCCAGCTCGAGGGTTGCCAGTTCGGCCGCGGGCGAGATGGGTGCCGACCTGGATATGAGAGACCGGCCCGGCTACGGTGTCGCGGGCAGCGCGCCGATGCGGAGCCGCACCGCCTCCCCCTCCAGCCAAGTCACCGCCAGACGATGGCCGCCGGCGGCGATCCAGGGAAAGGTTCCCTCGCCGAGTACGGTGCCGTTCCCCTTGGCGGGCGTCCCGTAGACGACCCGCGGGCGGGACCCGCGGCGATCTTCCCAGGCGCCGTAGACCACCGGCCCGCCCACCGCCAGCCGAACCTGGGAGGGGGACGCGTGTCCCTTGCCGAGTAGTCGCACCGGTTCTGAGAAGCTCCCGCCTCCATCCCGGGAGGAGGCGTACCAGAGTCCCACCCGTCCCGGGGCACCGGTGTACCAGGCGACGTGCACCGCACCACGCTCGTCCACGACCAGGTCGGGTCCGATGTCGGGGCAGCCGTTGAGCACCCAGTGGTCGTCGTGCACTCGAACCGCGCCGCCAAAGCTCCGTCCGCCGTCTCCTGAAGCGGCCAGTTGGAAGTCCCGCACGCTGCCGGGAAACACGTGCCGCCACAACGCATAGACCCGGCCGTCCCCCGTGGCGGTGACCGCGCTCCGACAGCAGATGCAGGCCGTCGTATCGAGGGCGGGGGCCATCTCGAAGCTCCGGCCATGATCGCTCGAGCGGGCCACCCGAAACTCCACGCGGTCTTCGGGCACTGGAGTGCTGTCCGGCACGTGGTCCCGCGCCCGAGCCGCCAGGGTGTCCGTGTAGAAGTGGAGGTCCAACCAGCTCAGGTACAGGGCGCCGTCGGGGGCGACGGCAAGGTCGGCGTAAAGATTGGCACGGGATGCGGGCGGCGGCAGGCCGGGGAGTGAGCCCGCCGGTGCGAAGGTCGCCCCCCCGTCCGTCGAACGCGCGAGGTGCACGGAAATGTCGTCGCGAACGGCGGCGCCCCGTCGCCCGCTCACCCAGGCGACGTAAATGTTTCCGTCAGGCGCCCCGACCACTTCAGGAGGATTCTGGGTTGCCACCATCACTTCCTCCTGTCCATCGTCCACCCGGACCGGAGCCAGCAGGCGGCCGGTCGAATCCACCCGGGCGACCTGTACGGTCCAGACGCTGTCCGCGCCCCTCCAGGTATAGGCGATCAGGACGGCGCCAGAGTGCCGGTCCACCGCCACCGTGGCGTTGGCGGCGCCCCGGTCCACGATCGTCCTGGTCGATCCCAGCCGCGGTCCATCTCCACAGGCTGCCGCGCCGGCAAGCCCGAGTACCAACGCCAAGGGTAGTCGCATACCGCCTCCTCAGAACCGGGCCGTGATGCTCCCGATGAAAGTCCTTGGGGCCTGTGGGGCCAGGCCGACCGAGTTGCCGAGAAAGTACTTCTCGTCGGTGACGTTCACGACGTTGAGCTGGAATCGGTAGCCGCTGACCTCATACGCGAGGAGCAGGTCGAGGCGCTGCCAACCGCTAACCCGAACCGTGTGGGGGAACGTCGCCTCGTGCTCGGTCCAGGCGTACACCCCGCCTCCGATCGAGAGACCGTGAAGAGCACCCCTCTCGACTTCGTACGTGGTCCATAGGCTCCCCGAGTGCCGGGGCACGCCCGCCAGCTGCCCGCCCACGGGCAGCGTGCTGTCCACCGACTCCGTCTGCTTGGCGTCGGTGTAGGCATAGGCTGCGATCAGCTTCCACCCTGGCAGAGGCGAACCCTGAACATCGAGCTCGACTCCCCGGCTCCGCTGGGCAGCGCTCAGAGCGCTTCGGCCCAGGGAGTCGCTGGGGATCGGCTCCAGGACGTTGTGCTTGGTGATCTGATAGGCGGCGCCGGTGGCGCTGAACCCGCGGCGCTCGAAGCGCACGCCCCCTTCGAACTGCTCGCCCCTTTCCGGTGGGAAGGTCGGGTCGACGCCGCGCAGGCTCAGGTTAGGGAAGAACGACTGGGACCAGCCGGCGTAGAATGACCAGTCCTGATTGGGCTGATAGACCAGCCCGGCCCGCGGCGTGACGTGATGGGTAGTCTGCTCCGCCACCACCCCAGTGAGCCCGAGCGCGGCCCACTCGACACTCTGCTCGGTGTGGTTGGCGTCGAACCGGGCGCCGACCATCGCCTTCAGGTGCGGGCCGATGGCGATCAGGTCCTGCAGGTAGACGCCGAGCTGGTTTTCCGGGTGGCTCGCCGTCACGGTATCGCCCGGTGTCGGCTGGGCGCCGTAGACCGGGTTGGTGACACTGATCGGCGCCAGCCCATCGTTGGTGAACAGGACCGAGTACACCTCACGGGAGAGTTCCACACCCAGCAACAGCGTGTGGTGAACCCCGAAGCGCCGTCCCGAGAGCCTGAGCTCGGTCTGGCTGGCCAAGTCCGTGGAGCGCTCGTCGGTGTAGCTCGAGTAGCGGTTCACCAGTCCCGTCAGACTGTCGTAGCTGGAGAGCCCGGGGCTGGTGTGCGGGAGGCGGCCGCCCAGGACCGACAGGCCCTGGCGGAAGTTCACCCCATCCCGGAATCGGTGCTCGACCGCCAGCTGGGCGACGAACCCCTGCGCGTCGGCGAGGGGCATCGCTGGCTCGCCGAGGAAACGGTCCACCGGTAGCGAGAAGGAGACGGGATCGAGCGGCAGGTACGGATCGGGACGATAGCGTCGGCGGGTGTACTCGCCGGAGAGCCGGACCAGGGTCGGGCCTCGGCGATACTCGAGCGAAGGCACGATCGACAGGCCATACGCCCCATTGTCAAACGGGCGGAAGTTCTGGCTGCGCTCCCCGGCGCCGATCAACCGGAACCGGACGCTGCTGTCGGCATTCACCGGGCCGCCCAGATCGACTGTACCCCGGATCAGGCCGTTCCCGTCGGCCGACGCCTCGACCCCCGTGATGCGGTTGGGGGTCGGCTTCTTGGTGACCGTGTTGGGGAGTCCACCCAGGGCGCCGGTCGCCCCATAGAGAACGGAGGAGGGGCCCTTGAGGAACTCGACCCGCTCCACCGACGCGAGGTCCCGGGGCGTGACGCCGGCGAAGTCGCGGAACCCGTCGCGCAGGCTGGTGCTGGTATAGCTGGTAGCAAAGCCGCGGATGATGTAGCCCTGCTCGTTCAGGCCATAGCCATCGTATCCCACGAGAGGTGCGACGCTGCTCACGTTGTCCGCCAGGCGGCTGACGCTGGTGAGATTGCGGTCGCTGATCACCCCTTCGGTCACGACGGTCACGGTCTGCGGAAGGTCCCGGATCGGCACCGGAATCTTGGCGCCCGCGATGGCGGTATCGCTCGTGTAGGCGCCCGGGGTGGTCCCGGTGACTGCGATCTCGGCGAGTTGGACCGGCGCGCTGAGCGTGATGGTCACGGTGATGGTATCCCCGGCCGGGATGGTCACGGACAGGGTGCCGGGATTGTATTGGTCTTTGCTCGCGACCAGGACGTAACTCCCGGCCGGAATGTCGGTGAGCAGAAAGGCCCCGGCCGTGTCGGTCTTGCCCCGGTGATCGGGGAGCTCCCGAAGCTCGACCACCGCATCGGCCGCAGGCTCCTGGGTCGGCAGCCGAACCATTCCCCGAACGGCTCCGTTCGATTGCGCTGCGACCGCAGAGGCTGAGGCAAGTAACAGGGTCAGGAGCATCGAGACCCGCCAGGTGAGAGCGGCGGGAATCCATGAGTACCCCCGGACCCCGGGCGAGGCGGGAGCCGGCCGTCCGAGGGGTCGGATGAAATGGGACGATATCCGTTTGCGGGACATCCGTGAGTCTCCGCGAGGCGTGAGCATGGTGCGCACGCCGAGGCACGCCCCGGCGTCGCAGGATCAGTCCAGTTCGGCGGTGAGTGTGGGCGGCCCCGAGGGGCGTGCCCTCAGGCGAGGATCGTCGGAGGTGCCCGGGTGGCGGGCGTGTAGTGCCGGAGGTCGACGCGTGGCGCGTCCGGTGAAGAGAAGATCGGTGGGGCGAATTCCTGGGCAACCGCGATCGCCAGGGCGACCTGGCCCGGGATCTGCGCCATGGCGATACTGGAGCAGGCATGCCCAAGGCAGTTGCAGCCGCCGTGAGACGGATGGCTATGGGAAGAGCCGGAGTTATGATCGCAGTCGGAGGCGGGTTGAGCTGGGACGGTCCGATGGAGGACCTGCGTCACCATCTCACGTCCGGCGGCGCACGCGTGGAACAGGTTGGGCGCGGCGCTAGTCGCGCCGAAGGTCAGCGCAAAGAGGAGTCCGAAGCCGGAACGTACGCGGGGGAACATTGCCGGCAATCATGGTCCCGGGAGCCGGAGAGCGCAAGTGTCAGGGGGGGCAGGTGGGGCGGCCACTCCTGCGGACGATGTCCTCCTTCGTCTGCTGCCCCTGCTCGAGATCGTGTTGTGAGTGGCTCCGAGATACCTCGCGGGCACCTGGCTCGCGCAGAAGGCCGGCATGGGTTATCAGTGGCTCGCTCCAAAGACTCTGGTGAGAGGGGAGGGACTCATGACCAGCATCGTACGAGAACGACAGGCGCCCTTGCGAGCCCAGTACAAGGCCGATCCAGCCTCCGCGATGGTGATCGACCGTGCCGGCTCCCGAGACTACGACTTACAGGACCCCTTTCACTCCTCGGTGTGTGCCCAGGGGGCGACCGGGGCGCTCCGCTCGGCGACCCATCGCGGCCATGGCGGCCCTCATGATGACGCGACCCCCGGGGATGTCTTGTGCGCCGCGCTGTGTTGCTGTTTCGACCTCACGATCCGAATGGTCGCCAACGGCATGGGCCTGGAGATCGACACCCTGGACGTCCGGGTCGAAGGCGATGTGGATCTCCGAGGCTCGCTCGGCGTGAGCGGGGTGCCGGTTGGCTTCCAGGCGATGCGAGTGCGTACCACGATAGGCCTGCGCAATGGAGGACAACCAGAGGTCACCAGGCTGCTTCGTACCGCTGAGGCGTGCTGCGTAGTGGGTCAGACCCTGCGCGCCGGAGTGGGCATCGAGTACACCATGGAAGCGTAAGGACAGAGGCGCAATCTCCACCGGGCAGTACGGAGGCTGGAATGTCCCGATCTCGGAAGAAGTCCCCGATTCAGGGTGTCACCGCGGCGGCCAGCGAAAAAGCGGACAAGCGGGCCACCAATCGGAAGGTACGGCGAGGCGTGCGGGCGAAGCTGGCCGTAGACGCGGACGCCGAGTTGCTCCCCCACCCGCGTGACGTAAGTAACCCGTGGAACATGGCCAAGGAGGGCAAGATCTACGTCGGCAAGGATCCGCGGCCCAAGGACCTCCGCAAGTAGCGCCGATCAAAGGCGAATGAGCGAGGCCGGGCCCCGCCTCCATCCAATCCCTGTCGTCCTACGAGACCGGAATCCTCTTCTCGGGATCGAAGAAGGGGAGCGAGGTGACCCTGGCGGTACGCGCGCCCCATTCACTGGTCACCTCGATGGTGGTGCCCGCCACGGCCAGGGGGGTTGGAAGCCAGCAGTAGCCGATGTTCTTCTTGAGTCTGGGGGAGTAGATCGCCGAGGTCACCTTGCCGACCTTGCCGCCTGCGGCATGGGCCGGCCACTTGGTGAAGTTGAGGGCCGGGAAGGGGTCTCCATCCAGTTCGACGCCCACCAGGCGACGCTCCACGCCGCGGTCACGAATCCGGCGCAAGGCCTCCAGGGAAACGCAATCTCCGGTCAGGTCGAAGTCCACCAGGCGCTCCAGGCCCAGTTCGAGCGGGTTGTTCTCATAGGTCATGTCGGCGCCCCAATTGAAGATCCCGCCTTCAATCCGCCTGATGTCGCTGGGGCCCGTGGGCCGGATCTGGTAGGGCGCGCCAGCCTGCATGATCCGGTTCCAGAGCTCGGTGCCGCGCGACCCGTCGAGCAGGTAGATCTCGTACCCGATCTCCGAGGTCCACCCGGTCCGGGTGATGATCACCGGGATCCCATCCACCGCCGCCTCCCGGAAGAAGTAGTACTTGAGGGTGAGGATCTCGTCTCCGAAGAGGACGCGCACCACATCGCGGGCCTTGGGACCCTGGATCTGGAGGGGATAGGCCTCCGCCTCCCGGATCTCCACGTCGAGGCCCGCCCGGGTCGCGAGCCCCTTGGCGTAGAACAGGACGTCGCTCGACGCCAGCGCGAACCAGAATCGGTCCTTGCTCATGCGAGTCATGACGGGATCGTTGAGGATCCCACCGTCCGCCCCGCAGATGAGGACATACTTGGCCTGGCCCACCGCGCAGCGGGAAAGGTCACGGGGCGTCATCATCTGGGCCAATCGCGGGCCATCTTTCCCCGACACCTCGAGGCATCGCTCGACCGCCACATCCCAGAGTGTGACGTGGTTGAGCAGGTGCCAGTACTCCTTCTCGAAGTCGTCGAAGTTGATGGGGAAGAGCATGTGGTTGTACACCGTGTATCCGCGCGGCCCGTAACGCTGTTCCGCCTCGTAGAACGGCGACCGGCGGAGGCGAGCGCCCCGCTGAACCAGGCTCATTTCAAAGGGAGGCATGCAGACTCTCCGCGTGTAGGATCGAGGGGCGAAGCGAGGCTATTCCGGTTGTCTGGCTGAGGATATGGCGGCAGCCCGCCTCATTCTATCTCTCGATGGAGAATGCGTAAGGACCGTAGGGCTGGTGATTCCCCCATTTCTCAGTCGGATTACTCTTCCGTCGCAGGGCACGCTGCCGTGGTGCGCTACGCCGCTCGTCGCGGCGGGGAAGGTGGCGACTGGGTAGCGCGACCGAGAGAGGGGAGCGTGATGCCGCACGTTGTCGTAACCGGCGGGCCGGGTACAGGCAAAACGACGCTTCTGGCTGAGCTTGCGTCCAGGGGCTACGCAATCGTCGAGGACTCCGCCCGGGCCATTATCGCAGAACGCTTAGGTCGCGGTGAAACTGCTCGACCAGATGCTCTCGGCTTCGCCCGTGAGATCTTTCGAAGAGACCTCGAGAAGTATCTCGATCAGCCTCGCTCTTCCCGGTGGGTATTCTTTGATCGGGGGTTGATCGACGCCCTGGGCCTGCTCCATGAGGCGTCTGCTCTGCCTTCCGGCGAGCTCACCACGATACTCACCGCCTATCCCTTCCATCCCACCGTGTTCGTGTTGCCGCCGTGGGAGGCTATATACGCCAATGACGCCGAGCGTGACCAGTCGTTTGCGGAGGCTGTCCACGTCCACACGAAGGTGGTAGAGTGGTACCGGGCGTGCGGGTATGTCCTCGACGAGGTACCGCGCCTTCCGGTTGCGCAACGAGCCGCGCATGTCCTCGGCGTTCTCGATCAGCACGCCTAGGAGCGGTTGGAAGAAACAGGGCAGGCTTGGAGGTCACCAATGAAGCAGACCGCGAATGCCCGATTCGCCATCAAGAGCTGGGAGGAGAAGCCCTGGAGCGAGGGCCAGGAGTTGCCCAAGTTGACGCGGGCGGTCGTGGCCAAGACATATACGGGGGACATCACCGGGGAAGGGGAGGTCGAATACCTCATGATGTACCGGAGCGATGGCTCGGCCACCTTCCTCGGAGTCGAACGGGTCGTGGGACGACTGGCCGGCAAGGCCGGGAGCTTTGTACTGCAACGTACCGGAGTATTCGAAGGCGGCCAGGCCAAAGAGTCCTACTCGGTGGTCCCCGGCTCCGCCACTGGAGAGTTGCAGGGCCTCGTGGGGGAAGGCCGGTCGGCCCTCGGGCACGGGATGGAGCATCCCTTCACGTTGGACTATGAGTTGACCTAGCCCTACTGAGGGCCCCCCAATGCTGGAGCCTCTTGTGAGCTCATCCAAACCCAAACGCTGGTCGCAGCGGGTAACCCAGACGAGCAATGCGCTCGACCTGGAACCCGGAGTCTTCACGCTTGACGACCCCAAGGAGATTGCACGCTCCCTGATCCACTCGGCCGAACAGAGCACCCGCCGTCGTTCATCGCCTTATCGCTCCGCCATGTCGATGCTGAGCTTCTACATCAATCGGGCCGGGCGTAATCTTCCCAAGGGGCAACGCGCCCGGTTGGAGAGGGCGAAGGACGAGCTACGGGCGTTGTGCGGCAAGGAAAGGTGACTCATTGGTCCCTCACCTTGCGAGGCAATCGCCGGTGTCCCGTGCAGGGCCCATGAGTGGTTCCGAGCCTGACCAACCACCCAATCGCGGCGCTCCTGGTTCTACGAACAAGAGAAACCGGCCGGATGTCCCGTTCTCGCAAGAAGACCCCGATTCGCGGTGCCATCGACGCTGCTCCCCGACACCGAATGGTTCAGCCATGCTCTGAATCAGGTGCCAAGAGCTGGCCGCCCAGGCCCAGGCCGGCCGCCCCGGGCCCCGCACCAGTCCCGGTCTTGCACCGTGACTAGAATTGAATTGGAGACCAGTGTGGCCGGGGCGGCGCCAAATTCGCAGCTCCCGGCTCGGAGGAGGCGCGGAACGTGACCGTGGTTCTCGAAACCCAGGGACTCACCCGGCAATTCGACGGACGTACCGCCGTGGATGCCTTGACCCTCACCGTCCAGCGCGGCGAGGTCTTCGCGCTGCTGGGTCCCAACGGGGCGGGGAAGACCACCACCATCAAGATGTTGACTACCCTGCTCCCGCCGACCTCGGGGAGCGCCCGGGTGGCCGGCTTCGACATCGTCCGGCAGGCTGCCCAGGTGCGACGGGCCATCGGCTACGTGCCGCAGCTGGTCTCCGCCGATGGGATGCTGACCGGCTTCGAGAACCTGCTGATCTTCGCCAAGCTCTACGATGTCCCCAGGTCTCAACGCCAGGGCCGGATTCGCGAGGCACTGGAGTTCATGGGGCTGACCGACGTAGCGGACCGGCTGGTCCGACAGTATTCGGGCGGCATGATCCGCCGGCTGGAGATCGCCCAATCCGTGCTTCACCAGCCCCAGGTGCTGTTTCTCGACGAGCCGACCGGCGGGCTGGATCCGATTGCGCGCAACGCGGTCTGGGACCACCTGGTCCAGCTCCGCGATCGCTACGGGACCACCGTAATCTTCACGACCCATCTCATGGAAGAAGCCGACCTGTTCTGCTCCCGCCTGGCCATCATGCACCGGGGGAAGGTGGTAGCCAGCGACGCCCCGGCTGCCCTCAAGGCCGGCATCGGCATCCCTGACGCCACGCTCGACGACGTGTTCATCCGCTTCGCCGGCGATGGGCTGGACGAAGGCGACTCCTTCCGTGAAACCGCCCGACTTCGCCGTGCCGCCCGCCGCCTCGGCTGAATCGATGGGCTCCGGAGTGGCGACCGTGCCGGCAACCGGCGCGGACTTCGTCCGCAAGACCCTGGTGATCGCGGAGCTGGAGGTCCGCAAGCTGCGGCATGACATCACCGAGCTGCTGACCCGGGCGGTGCAACCGGCGCTCTGGTTGCTGATCTTCGGTGAGGTGTTCACCCGGACCCATGTGATTCCCACCGGCAATCTGCCCTACCGGGACTTCATGGCTCCCGGGATCCTGGCCCAGAGCGTGTTGTTCATCTCGATCTTCTACGGGATCGCCGTGATCTGGGAACGGGACCTGGGGCTGGTCCATAAGCTGATCGTGAGTCCCACCCCTCGGGCCGCGCTGGTCCTGGGCAAAGGGCTGTCGGCCGGGATCCGGGCCCTGTCCCAGGCGGTGGTGGTGTACACCCTGGCGCTGCTGCTCGGAGTGAAACTCAATGGAAGCCCGCTGGCGCTGGCCGGGGTGGTGGCGGCGGTGCTGCTGGGCGGAGCGTGCTTCTCGACCCTCTCGCTGATCATCGCCTGCATCGTGAAGACCCGGGAGCGGTTCATGGGGATCGGTCAGCTTCTGACCATGCCATTGTTCTTCGCCAGCAACGCGATCTATCCGATCGAAATGATGCCGGATTGGCTCAAGGTGGCGGCTCACGCAAACCCCCTGACCTATCAGGTGGACGTGCTCCGCGCGCTGATGCTGGCCGGCGGAACCAGCTCGTTCCATTTGGGGGTGGACTTCGGCATTCTCGGCGCCGCTACCACCATCCTGGTGGTCGTGGCCGGTTGGCTCTATCCGACCATTGCCCGTTGACCGACCGGGAATCCCGGTGTCCACTTGCTCCGTAGGGACTGGCACATAGCCAACCAGTTTTGTCGAGTGGAGCTCGAGAATGAGATATCGCTATTTCATGTGCGACGTGTTCACCGGCAGCCGGTTCGGCGGCAATCAGCTGGCGGTGTTGCCCGAGGCCAAAGGGCTCTCGGACCGGCAGATGCAGCAGATCGCGAGAGAGTTCAACTTCTCCGAGTCCACCTTCGTGCTTCCGGCGGAGCAGGGAAAGGACCGGCGGGTCCGGATCTTCACCCCGACCCGGGAGATTCCCTTCGCCGGGCACCCTAACGTCGGCACCGCGTTCGTCCTGGCCACCATCGGGGCCTTCGGCAAGGTTGATGCGCCGATCACGGTGACCTTCGAGGAAAAGGCGGGGCCGGTGCCGGTCTCGATCCGACGGTTGGGCGGTACCTTCTCCTGCGAACTGTCCGCCCCCGAACGCCTCTCGCTCGGCAAGAGAATCCCCGCGGAGATGGTGGCGACGGCGCTCTCGGTGACCCCGGCCGACATCGTCACCACCACGCACCCGCCCCAGACAGCCTCGGTGGGACTTCCCTTCCTGATGGTCGAGCTGAAGGACCGCTCGGCCTTGGCCAAGGCGAGAGTCAACGCCGCGGGGTTCGACGCCATCCAGGCACAGGGCGTCCTCCCCGATATCCACATGTATACGAAGAGTGGAGACGAGTTCGACATCCGGGCTCGGATGTTCGCGCCGGTGGACGGGGTGCCCGAGGACCCGGCCACCGGCAGCGCCAACTGCGCTTTGGCCGGATTGCTCCGTTACTATGGCCCGGCAACTGACGGTATCGCGTCGTGGCGGATCGCGCAGGGCGTCGAGATGGGTCGGCCCAGTGTGCTGGAGGCGCGCGCGGAGAAGCGGGGGGGCGCCGTGGTGGCGGCCTGGGTCGGCGGGACCAGTGTGATGGTGAGCGAGGGGACGATCGAGGTCGAGTAGCGCCGAGCGCGTTTGTCGGGGCCGAAGCGATACCGCTGGCTTCAGCCAGCCACTGCCGAGCGGGCCCCTCAGGGCCCGAATTCCCCCGCGGGTCCTTCAGGGCCCGACTTCGCGTAGGACTCTCTTCTTCCGCTTCGAAGTACCCTTTCTCCCACCCGCCCGCTTCTGATGGAGTAACGCCAGTAAGGCCGGCAGCGGCCGGGTGTTGACCACCGACGCCGCCGTCGCCCAGCCCCGCCGCGCCTGATCCACGCCCCACCGCATGAACCCCAGCTCCTCGGTCCCGTGGGCGTCGGTGGAGATGGCCAGCTGGAGCCCATGGCCGAGCGCGGCCTGGATCAGCACATCATCGGGATCCAGGCGTTCGGGCTGTCCGTTCACTTCGATGATCACCCCATGATCGGCGGCCACCCGGAAGACCTCCTCGAAGTCCGCCTGGATCGGCGGGCGCTTGCCGAGGAGCCGGGCCGTCGGATGGCCGAGGATGTCCACCGAGGGATGCTGGAGGGCGCGGACCAGGCGGCGGGTCTGTTCTCTCCGGCTGAGGGTTAGTGCGCTGTGCGTCGAGATCACGACCAGATCGAGCGCCGCCAGCGTCTCGTCGTCCAGGTCGAGGCTCCCGTCGGGCAGGATGTCCACCTCCGCGCCGGCCAGCAGCGTCGGCGGATGGGCGGCCTGGTTCCAGTGGTCGATCGCCGCCCGCTGGCGGCGGAACCCCGCACTGTCGAGCCCGCCCGCCACCCGGACCGCCGGCGTGTGATCGGTGATGGCGAAGTACTGGTACCCGCGCTCGCCCGCTGCTTTAGCCATCTGAGCCAGGGTGTCCCGGCCATCGCTTGAGGTGGTGTGGGTCTGGAGGTCGCCGCGAATCTGCTTGAGCTCGACCAGTTTCGGCAGCTTTCCCGCCTGGGCCGCCGCGATCTCGCCGCGATCCTCCCGCAGCTCGGGCGGAATCACCGGTAGTCCAAGCGCTTCCACCACTTCCTTCTCGGTCCGGCCCGCGACCCGCTTCTCTCCCCGCCACACCCCATACTCGTTGATCTTGAGGCCGCGTTCCTGCCCCAGGCGCCTTAGCGCGATGTTGTGCGCCTTCGATCCGGTGAAGTAGTAGAGGCCGGCCCCATAGCTCTCCCGCTCCAGCACCCGCATATCCACCTGCAGCCCCGCGTTCAGTCGCATCGCTGCCCGTGTGGTCCCTTCGGCCAGGGTCTCCGCCCGTTCCGGATACGCGAGGAACCGTTTGATCACCGGGCCGCTGTCGTGGGCGGTGACCAGAATGTCGAGGTCGCCCACGGTATCCTTGCGGCGCCGGAAGCTTCCCGCGATCTCCGCCTGCCCAATCCCCGGGGCCTCCTTGATCCACTCCAGCAGCGCCTCCCCATACTGCGTCGCGGTCGGCAGCGGCATCCGGCGCTCAGCCTCTCGCGGTGCCGCCAGCGCCTCACCGAGCCGGGCCTCGGTCTTGGGGCCGAATCCGCGGAGTTTCCCGACCTTTCCCGCCTTGAGCGCGCGGCTGAGATCCGACCGGTTCCGGACGCCGAGCCGGTCGAACAGCACCTTGGCCTTCTTGGGACCGAGCCCGGGGAGCCGCATCAGCTCGAGGAGGCCGGTGGGCGTCCGGCGCGAGACCTCCTTGAGGGCCGCGAGCTTTCCGGTCCGGACGATCTCCTCGATTTTCTGCGCCAGGTCCTCCCCGATTCCGGGCAGTTCGGTGAGCTGGTCGGGATGATGCCGCGCCATCTCCGCCAGGCTCTCGGGATGGGTGTCGGCCGTGCGCGAGGCGGTGCGATAGGCGCGCACTCGAAACGGGTTGGCGCCTTCGATCTCGAGCAGATCCGCCATCTCCCGGAATAACCGGGCGATCTCCGCGTTTTCCATCCTTTGCCTTAGTCGGACCGATCCACCTAGCTGCTTCCTGACGCTGAGGTGTCCGGTCGAAAATCAGCGTGAAGCGCCCCGGAAGAGTCCCTCATGGGCGCGCCTTGGCGCGCCGCTGGAGCGAAGCAAGGCGGAGCACCTCTTTCTCGGTGGTGGCGTCGTCGGGCGACTTGTCCTTGCGTTCCTGGAGCAGGCGTGGGAACCGGAGCGCGTATCCGGGCTGGTCGCCTTCTCTCCCGCAGGTGTGCATCGGCGATCGGGTGATCTCATCGGCCAGCACCTCGACCACGATCGTGGGTGTTACCCAAACGTCGGGAGTGATCAAGGAGTCCACCCGGGCCGGCCGCTTCGAAACTGTGGTGCGGTCGAGCTGGGTCCGTAGCGCTCGCCACCCCTCCTCGGTGAGCCCCGACCCGATCTTGGCCACGGTCCGGAACCGGTCGTGTCGCGCGTCGTACACGCCTCCGAGCAGCGAGCCGATCCCCAGTTTGGCGCGTTTGCCCCGACCACGGAGATACCCCAGCAGGACCAGGTCCACGGTGTCCCGCAGCCGTGATTGGTAGGCCCGCTTGAGCTTGACCCAGTCGAAGCCGCGGGCGCCGGGGCGATACGGCGCATCGGGCCGCTTGGCCATCACCCCTTCCAGGCCGTGGCCGACCATGGTGTCGAAGTATTCCCGGAGTGCCTTGGCGTCACGGACGGTCACTCCCTCGGTGACCTGAATGGCCGCATCGGGCCCCCCGCGGACCAGCTTCTTGAGTTCCTGCGAGCGGCGGCGCTGTGGCCAGGAGAGGCAGCCCGTCCGCCCCTGGAGGAGCAGGTCGAAGGCGAACAGGCGCACCGGATATCGCTCCGCCATCTCGGCGATCCGTTCCTTGCGCTTCCGCGTAATGGTGACCTGAAAGGGAAGGAACTCCTCGGTCTCCGGGTTGTGAACGACCGCCTCGCCCTCGAGAATCACCCTCGTGCTCCTGACTTGGCGCTTGAGCGCGGCCACCAGGTCGGGGAATGAGGCCGTCACATTCTCCAGCCGCCGGCTGAACACCCAGATCCGCGTCCCGTTTCGATGGAGCTGAAGTCTCAGGCCGTCGTATTTCGGCTCCAGCCACACCGGCCCCAGTTTCTCGATGATCGCCTCAGCCGAGGGCATCCGCTGGGCCAGCGCGGGCCGCACCGGGATACCGGGCTCCGGCGCGATGGTCGCCAGTCGCCGGGTGCCGCCGGCGAAGGCGAGGCGGGCCAGATCGCCGAGATCGGGCCGCACGTTGTACGCGTGTTCGAGGAGCGGCTTGTGCCGGCGATCGCCGAGGGCACCGAGCGCCAGCGCCTCGAGGATGGTCTGATCGCCGACACCGAGACGGAGTCGGCCCTGGGCGACCCGGACCAGGTATCGCGCGCCGAGTGGCCCGGTGCGGTGGAGCAGTTGGACCAGCTGCCCGCGCTTCCCAGCTACAGATCCCGTCCCGCTGCTTCGGGAGACGGCGAGGAGCCCGTCATAGACTTGATGGAGGGTGAGATCCTTGCCGCGTTTCTCCGCCGCAAGCCCCTCGGCGACCAGGCCGAGATCCCCGGCGCGGGCCATCTGCCGCGCGATGGTCTGATGCGAGACGTCATAGGCCTCGGCGAGGGTCGCCGCGAGCTGCTTTTCCCCGACGCCGATCTCGACGCCTTCATAGGCCGGCCGGAGCTGTCCCTGGAGCAGATACGCGAGGTGGGCTGCGCCCTGGGGCCCTGCTCGCTGGAGCAGGGCAGCGATCCGCTCGACCATGCTGAGGCGGGAGCTGATAGCCTCGAGGTCGGCGAAGGCCCCGGCGACGTCTTCCCACGGGAGATGGGATCGTTCAGGCATTTGGCTGGCTCTGCGGTTCCGGTCGACCATGAAGTCGCGCCGCTCGCTGATGCGAATCTAGTGGCGGGCAGCGGCAAGGTGGCGTGAAAGGAAGATTAAGGCGCCGGGAGGGATGCCGAATTCGAATGCTCTGCATAGCTTTCTCCGCCAATCCCGAGCGGCAGGCGGGCACTCCGATAGTCCGCCGCCCCCAATCACGCGGTTCCCCCTTAGCCCGATGGTTCTCATGAGAGCAGAAGGACTGCTGGTCGCCCTCGCCGCCACCGTCCTGACCGGGAGTATCGCTGGAGTCCCCGCAGGCTTGGCCCAGACCCCCTCGCGGCCCAACATCGTCTACATCCTCGCCGACGATCAGGGCTGGAAGGACATGGGCTTTCACGGCTCGGACATCAAGACGCCCACCATCGACGCCCTGGCCCAGGGCGGGGTGAGGCTGGAGCAGTTCTACTCCCAGCCCTTCTGCACTCCCTCGCGAGCGGCGCTCATGACCGGGCGCTATCCCCATCGCTACGGGCTCCAGACCCTGGTGATTCCATCGGCCGGCAAGTACGGGCTCCCCACCGATGAGTGGATCCTGCCGCAGGCGCTCAAGGAAGCGGGGTATTACACCGCCATCGTGGGGAAGTGGCATCTCGGGCACGCGGACCGGAAGTACTGGCCTCGCCAGCGCGGCTTCGATTACCAGTACGGGCCGCTCCTGGGCGAGATCGACTACTTCACCCACTCGGCCCACGGCACCCGGGACTGGTTCCGCAACAATCAGCCGCTCAAGGAAGAGGGTTACGTCACCACCTTGATCGGGAACGATGCGGTGCGGAGGATTCAGGCCCACGACGTCAGAAAGCCGCTGTTCCTCTACCTGGCCTTCACGGCGCCGCACTCGCCCTATCAGGCGCCCAAGGCCTACCTCGACAAATACGCCGGGATCAAGGATCCCTCGCGTCGCGCCTACGCCGCGATGATCACTGCGATGGACGACCAGATCGGGCGGGTGATCGCCGCGCTCGAGAAGAAGAAGAT
>DATIWD010000099.1:0-3268 GCA_035519565.1 Gemmatimonadales bacterium
CGATCTGGCCGACTGGTATCTGGAGCAGATCAAGCCGCGGCTCTACGGCGATCAGGCCGGGGGCGACGTGGCCCGCGCGGTGGTGGCCCGGGTGTTCGAGGTGGCGCTCCAGCTGCTGCATCCGATCATGCCGTTCATCACTGAGTCGCTCTGGCAGCGGATGCCGGGCCGGCGGGCCGGGACCTGGCTCTGCACCACGCCCTGGCCTCGACGCGACGAGCGGGCGGCCGACCCGGACGCGGTGCGCGGGTTCGGCCGGGTGCAGGAGCTGGTCCAGGCGGTTCGTTCGCTCCGGGGGGATTTCGGCATCGAGCCCGGGAAATCGGTGCAGGTCGAGGTGCCGGCCAGTGAGCGGGACGTCTTCGGCGAGCAGGCGACGGTCGAGCGCCTGATCAAGGGGACGCTGCTGCGCGAAGCCCCCCGCGCCGGCGGCGTGGCGGTGGCCGCGGTGTTGACCGGCGGCACCGAGGTCAAGGTGCATATCGGTGACGGGTTCGACCTGGAGCGCGAGTGCGCCCGGATCGCCGCCGACATCGAGCGGCTCGCCAAGCTGGTCGAAGGCCAGCGGGCCAAGCTGGAGAATCAGCAGTTCGTGAGCCGGGCCCCGCGCGAAGTGGTTGAGCGCGAACGGCAGAAACTGGCCGACTGGCAGGAACAGCAGCGCGTCCTGTCGGAGAGACGGCGGCGACTGGGTTGCACGTGAGCGCGCCGCCACGGGGGACCCGGGGTCAGACTCGGGCCGCCGCGCGCGCCCTCTGGCTCCTGCTCGGCGTGGCCTGCGCCCACGTGCTGCCGCCCCCGGGCGGACCCGAGGACAAGATCCCGCCCAAGCTCATCGCGGTGGTGCCCGAGTCGCTGAGCATCCTGCCCGACTACAAGGGCGACGTCGAGTTCCAGTTCGACGAGGTGGTCTCCGAAGGGGGACAGCCCAACGTGGGGCTCGGCACCGGCGACCTCGAGAAGCTGATCGTGCTCAGCCCGACTGAGCAGGTGCCCAAGGTCAACTGGAAGCGAAGCAAGATCACGGTCAAGCCGCGCGAAGGATGGAAGCCCAACCGGGTGTACCGCGTGGAGCTGTTGCCCGGGATCACCGATGTGAGCCACAATCGCTCCGACAGCGGGCTGGTGATCACGTTCACGACTGGAGCGCCTCTCCCGGCCGCCGCGCTCACCGGCCGGGTGGTGGACTGGCCCAACCGGAAGATGGGAGTCGGCGCGCTGGTCGAAGCGGTCCTCACCCCGGATAGCCTGGTCTATCGGGGGCTCGCCGACTCGGCCGGTCGCTTCAACCTGAGCCCGTTGCCCGCCGGCGAGTACCTGGTGTTCTCGACGGTGGATGCCAACAAGAACCGCAGACGCGATGGACGCGAGATCTTCGACAGCGCCCGCGTGACAATCGACAGCGGCAGCAAGGTGGTGCCCAGCCTCTGGATGTACCCCCACGACACCGTGGGCCCGAGGATCCAGAACATCGCCGTGGCGGACAGCCTGGCCGCGACCATTGAACTCAGTCAGCCGCTGGCCCCCGACCAGGCGCTGGATACCTCCATGGTCAGGATCCGGAAGCTGCCCGACTCGATCCCGGTCATCCCGATCACGATCATGTCTCAGGCCCGGTACGACACCCTCAAGGCCCAGGCTCGCGCGGCCGCCGACACCTCGAAGATGGCCGATACGACCAATGCCAAGGGCGCCAAGCCGCCGCCGGTCTTCGTGCCACCGCCTCCCCGACCGGGCCGGCGCTCCACGGTGGACACCACGGGCACCGGCGCGCTCCTGGCTCAGCGGCCGGCGCTGATCGAGAAGCTGGTGGTGACCGTCCTCGAGCCCTGGATTCCCGACACCCGCTACGTGTTCGAGCTGACCGGCCTGCGGAACCTGTCCGGCGTCACGGCGGATGCCATCGGCGTGCTCCCGGTGCCGCCGCGTCCCAAAGTGACCGCGAAGGACTCGGCGGCGGCGGCCGATTCGGCCAAGGCCAAGTCCGCGACGGATACCACCACGTCGAAGGCCGCGGCGGACACCACCCACCAGTCCAAGAAGCCTCGATGACCGATCCACGACGGGCCCTGCCCTCGGTTGACCGCTTGCTGCGCGAGCCGGCCATCGCCGCCCTCTCGGAGGCGGCCCCGCCCAATGTGGTGGTGGCCGCGGTGCGCGAGGCGCTGGACGCCGCGCGTCGGAGCCGGAGTGGCGCCCCCGCGGACTGGGCGACCGACGTCCAGGAGCGTCTCCGCCGGCGAACCACCCCATCGCTGCAACCGGTGCTCAACGCCACCGGCGTGGTGCTCCACACCAACCTGGGCCGCGCTCCACTGGCGGAAGCCGCCGCCGCCGCGGTCCAGGCCGTGGCCCAGAGCTACAGCACCCTCGAGTTCGATCTCGGCTCCGGAGCCCGGGGACATCGGGCCGATCACTGCCGGACCCTGCTGGCCGAGCTGTCGGGCGCCCAGGACGCGCTGGTGGTCAACAACGCGGCGGGCGCGCTGGTCCTCGCGCTCAATGCGATGGCGGCGCCGGGTCAGGTCCTGATATCCCGGGGCGAGCTGATCGAGATCGGCGGGTCCTTCCGGATTCCGGAGATCATGGAGAAGAGCGGGGCCGACCTGCACGAAGTCGGCACCACCAACCGCACGCACCTGGACGATTACCGGGAAGGGATCGAGGGCGCCGTCGCGATCCTCACGGTTCACCGCTCCAACTTCGAGCAGCGCGGGTTCGTGAGCACCCCGCCACCCGCGGACCTGGCGCGGATCGCCCATGAGGCCAGTCTCCCCTACCTCTACGACATCGGGAGCGGGCTCCTGGCCGATCTCTCGCCCTGGGGACTCGACTCGGAGCCGACGGTCCAGGCGGCGGTGGCTCTGCGGGCCGACCTGGTGATCTTCTCGGGAGACAAATTGCTGGGCGGGCCGCAAGCCGGCTGCCTGGTGGGAACCCGGGTGGCGATCCAGCGCTGCCGCCAGAATCCCTTCGCGAGAGCCCTCCGCGCCGACAAGCTCACCCTGGCCGCCATGGAAGCGACGCTCGCGCTCTACCGGGAGCCGGAGCGCGCCCTGCGGGAGATCCCGGTCCTCGCCATGCTCAGCCTGTCGGCGGAGGAGCTGGTGAAGCGGGCCCGCGCGCTGGCGGCCAAGTGTCCCGAGCC
Organism: Gemmatimonadales bacterium; assembly: GCA_035519565.1. GTDB lineage: Bacteria > Gemmatimonadota > Gemmatimonadetes > Gemmatimonadales > GWC2-71-9 > DATIWD01. The sequence continues at coordinate 3,149 of DATIWD010000099.1, forward strand.
ACTGCATCCACGACTCGAAGCAGGAGAATCCGCGGTGGGCGGCGGTGCGTTCCCGGGCGCCGTGCTTCCCACCACGGTGGTCTCCCTCGACCCCGGGCCGTTGGGCGCCGACGGACTGGC
>DATIWD010000100.1:0-8483 GCA_035519565.1 Gemmatimonadales bacterium
GCTGATGGGGCCACTGGCCCTGGCGATTGGGGCTCTGGTCGGTCAGGTCGACCGCCTCGCCAATCTGCCTTCGACCCTGGCCACGATCGCGCTGCCGGCGCCGCCCGCCTGGCTGACCAAGCTCCCGCTCGTGGGGGCCAAGGTGACCCAGAAGTGGCAGGAAACCGCGGCCATGCCTCCCGAGGACCTGGCCGTCAAACTGACGCCCTACATTCGCAACGTTCTCCAATGGCTTGTGGCGAAAGCGGGGGCTTTCGGAGGGACGGTGATCCAGTTTCTCCTGATCATCCTCATCTCCGCGATCCTCTATACCAATGGAGAAACCGTCGTCACCGGGGTCAAGGCGTTCATGAAGCGGTTGGCCGGAGGACAGGGTGAGAGACTCGTCGTTCTCGCTGGTCAAGCCATCCGCGCCGTGGCGCTCGGGGTCATCGTGACCGCGCTGGTCCAGTCGGTCCTCGCCGGGCTGGGTCTGCTGGTGAGCGGTGTTCCCAATGTCGGCATTCTGACCGCGATCATGTTCCTGTTCGGGATCGCGCAGCTGGGGCCACTGCCCGTGATGGTGCCGGCCGTGATCTGGCTGTTCTGGAAGGGGAGCGTGGGATGGGGGTCCTTCCTCCTGGTGTGGACGGTCTTCGTCGGGGTGATGGACAATGTCCTTCGTCCGGTCCTGATCAAGCGGGGGGCCAGCCTCCCGCTGATGCTGATCCTTACCGGCGTGATTGGTGGCCTCCTGGCGTTCGGCGTCATCGGACTCTTCATCGGCCCGGTGGTTCTGGCCGTCGCGTACACGCTGGTTGGCGCCTGGGTCGAGGGCGGCACCTCGCCGACCTCGGTCAGCAGCAAGGGCCCGGCCGCAACTCCCGGCTAGCCGCTGCGGACCCTGCGGCCATCGCTACTTCTCGGCCAGCAGCATTTCCTTGGTCAGGGCCAGTTCCTTGCGCTTCTCCTTGTCAACCTTGGGGTAGTGCAAGTCGAGGGAGCCCAGCGTCTCGATCACCGCGGCGGCGACGATCACCCGGGTGAACCATTTGTTGTTGGCGGGAACCACGTACCAGGGGGACTCGTCGGTAGCGGTGTTGCGGATCGCGTCCTCGTAGGCCTTCATGTAGTCCTTCCAGAATCCGCGCTCCTTGGCGTCGGACGTAGAGAACTTCCAGTTCTTGTCCGGAGTCTCGATCCGCTCCAGGAACCGGCGCTTTTGTTCCTTCCGGGAGACGTGCAGGAAGAACTTGCGGATCGCGACTCCGTTGCGCGCGAGGTAGCGCTCGTAGGAGCGAATGTCCTGGTGGCGGTGGTCCCAGAGGTTGTTGCCGAGCAGCGCAGGCGGGATCTTCTGCCCCTGGAGCAGATTGGGGTGCACGCGAACCACCAGCACCTCCTCGTAATACGAGCGGTTGAAGATGCCGATCCGTCCCCGTTCCGGCAGGAACCGATTGCAGCGCCAGAGAAAGTCGTGGTCCAGGTCTTCCGCCGAGGGGGCCTTGAAGGACGCCACCTGGCAGCCCTGCGGATTGACGCCGGACATCACGTGCTTGATCGCCCCGTCCTTCCCGGCGGCGTCCATGGCCTGGAAGACCAGGAGCACGGCCCAGCGGTCCTGGGCGTAGAGCATGTCCTGGAGGCTCGCCAGTGCCTCGATGCCGTTCGCGAGCGCTTCCTTGGCTCGCGGCTTGTCCTCGGCGCTGAGATCGCCGGTGTCGTCGGGGTCGATATCCTTGAGTCGGAAGCTCCGACTCGTGACCCGATAGGGACGCGAGAGCTTCCGGGATGCCTTAATGATGTCTTCGAGGTCCATGAGTATGCCGGGGTCAGAGGAGATCAGTCGCCGTAGGCGCCAGGCTGGGCCCCTCCGGAGCGGCCTGAGATTCTACTCCTCCTGGGGTCTCGATGATAGAGCCTCGGGGCTTTTTCGGGCAATCGCCTTGGTCTTCATCTGCTATCCGGCCGGTTGTCGACCCGATTCGTCCCACTCTGGTGCGCAATCGGCTCAATATGTCGGCCGCGCGACCTGCGCCGAGTGCCACCGGGCGGAGAGCGACGCGTACCGGGGGTCGCACCACGATCTGGCCATGCAACCGGCCGATTCGACCACGGTAGTGGGAGACTTCGGCGGGCGCACCTTCTCCTACGCCGGGATCACGTCCACCTTCACCCGGCGGGACGGGGGCTACTGGGTGCGGACCGACGGACCCGACGGAGCACTGCACGACTATCGGATCGCCTACACCTTCGGCGTCTATCCTCTTCAACAGTACCTGATCGAGTTCCCCCGTGGACGCCTCCAGGCGCTCGGCATCGCCTGGGACACGCGATCGCGCGCCGACGGGGGCCAGCGCTGGTTTCACCTCTATCCGGGTGAACGGGTCGACGCGCGCGACATCCTGCACTGGACCGGGCCGCTGCAGAACTGGAACTTCATGTGCGCCGATTGCCACTCGACCGATCTCCGGCGTGGGTACCAGAGTGCCACTGACTCCTTTGCCACCACCTGGAGTGAGATCGACGTCTCCTGCGAAGCCTGCCATGGCCCCGCCTCGGCTCACCTCCAGTGGGCCAGGAAGGATCCGGCCACTCGATACCGGAGCGACTCGACGGCAGGACTGATCGTCCGACTTCCTCGCCACGCCGGGGGGACCTGGACCTTTCAGGGAGGGAAGCCGATCGCCGTCCGGGCCAAGCCGCTCGAGTCCAACGCCGAAGTCGAGACTTGCGGGCAGTGTCACGCGCGACGAGGAACCATCTGGAAGGAGCGCCGCCCTGGCGAGAACCTGGAGCAGAGCCTGCGCGTCGCGCTGCTGGATGGGGAGCTCTATTTCCCCGACGGGCAGCAGCGCGAGGAGGTCTACGAGTACGGATCCTTTCTCCAGAGCAAGATGGCGCGGGCCGGGGTGACCTGCTCCGACTGCCACGATTCCCATAGTGGAAAGACGCGGGCGGAAGGAAATGCGCTGTGCGCCAACTGCCACTTCGCCGCCCACTATGACACGCCGGCCCATCACTTCCACAAGGCGGGTACGGTGGAGGCCCGCTGCGTCTCCTGTCACATGATGACCCGCAACTATATGGTGGTGCATGCCCGGCGGGACCACAGCTTCCGGCTCCCGCGACCGGATCTCTCCGACCGGTTGGGGACGCCTAACCCGTGTACCGGCTGCCACCCCAACCAGTCTCCCTCCTGGGCCGCGGCGGCCGTGCGGCGGTGGTACCCCGCTCGAGACACGACTCGAGTCCACTACGGTGAGGCGATCGAGGCGGGGCGCATGCAGGCGCCGGGCGCGCCATCCGCTCTGATCGCGCTGGCACAGGACACGACCTATCCCGCCATCGCCAGAGCCACTGCGGTGGCGCTGATGACGGGCAATGCTGGTCCCCAGACACTGGGCGCTATCCAGATCGCCCTGGGTGATCGGGATCCCCGGGTCCGTCGCTCCGCGGTTGAGGCGATCCAGGCGGTGGAGCCGATGCTCAGGCTGCGGATGGGCAGCCCGCTCCTGACGGATTCGATTCGAAGCGTACGCCTGGCCGCGACCGGATCTCTGGCCGGGGTTCCCGTCGCCGATTGGGCGCCCGAAGATCGCAAGGCGTTCGAGCGGGGCGCCGCGGAGTACCGTGAGGCCCAGCTGGTCAACGACGATCGGGCGGAGGCCCATGTCAATCTGGGACAGTTTGCGGGAGAGCAGGGGGACTGGGCCACCGCGGAGCGGGAGTTCCGCGTGGCGACACGGCGCTGGCCGCGCTTTCCGCCGGCGTGGGTCGATCTGGCGGAAGCGGCGCGCCACCTGCGAGCCGAACCGGCCGCGGACTCGGTACTCCGTGCCGGTCTCGAGGCGAATCCGACCTCCGGGGACTTGCACCACGCCCTGGGGCTTTCGTTGATCCGGCAGGGTCGCCACGCCGAATCGCTCGGAGAGTTGGCCCAGGCAGTCCAGTTCGATTCGACCAGCGCACGCTTCGCCTACGTCTATGCGGTCGGGCTCCACGACCTGGGACAACCGGACCGGGCGCTTGCCTTGCTGGATGCCACCACCCGCCGGCATCCCAATGACGTCGAGGCCCTCCAGATTCTTCAGAGCTATGCGGCGGAGGCTGGCCGGAAAGACCTGCTCCAGCGGGCGACGGAGCGGCTCGATCTGCTTCGCCGAGGGGGGAGGTAGGTGGGGCTACTGCTGCGCGGCCGAAAATCGTGCTCTGAGGTCGGGCGTGACTTCCCTGGGACGCCCGGTGCGGACGTCGATCGGACACCAGACGGTCCGCGCTCGAGCCAGGATCTTCCGGTCCCGAGCCCGCAGGAGCTCAGTGTGCCGCTCGAATCGGAGACCGTCGGCCGCGCCCACCCAGGTCCGTGCAATAATGGCGTCCCCCGGCACGGCCGGACGCAGATAGTCGATCTCGTGCCGTACCGCGACCCAGGCGACGTCCTTCTGCTCCGCCGGGGTCGCCAGGACCCTCCAATGAGCCGTGGCGACATCCTGGACCCAGCGGAGGTACACCACGTTGTTCACGTGGTTGAGCTCGTCGATATCCTCCGGTCGGATTGCCAACGACAGCTCGAAGGCCTGCGTCGGGCTACTGCTCACGCCGTAGTCCGGGGTGGAGAGAGCAGGGGAACCAGGTCTCGCTCGATCCGTTCTGGCGTGTCCTTGGGGGCATAGCGGCGCAGGACACGCCCGTCGGTGCCTACCAGGAACTTGGTGAAGTTCCACTTGATCGCCCCCAATCCCAGGATGCCCTTCTCCTGAGCCTTGAGGTAGCGGTATAGCGGGTGCGTGTTGGGGCCGTTGACGTTGATCTTGGCGAAGATGGGAAAGGTCACGTCGTAGCTGGTCGAACAGAACTGGCGGATCTCTTCGGCGTCACCCGGCTCCTGATGCCCGAACTGGTTGCAGGGAAATCCAAGGACCACGAGTCCCCGATCCCTATACCGGCGGTAAAGAGCCTCCAGCCCGGTATACTGGGGGGTGAAGCCGCAATGGCTGGCCACATTCACGATGAGCAGCAACTTCCCGCGATAATCGTCCATCTTGCCCGCGGTCCCGTTGAGGGCCGTGACCGCGATGTCGTAGAACTCTTCGGCACTCATGGGTGGGTGAAGCGTGCGAGGGTTCCGGTTTCGCCAGTCAACTCGAGCCCCTGGTCGGTCATGCGATACCCGCGAGTCGCTTCGATGGCGCTCAGGAACTTCGTCTCCAGGTCCATTCCGGTCGCGCAGGCCATCCGGGTCACTGCCATCGGGCCGAACCGAAGCGCGGCTCCGGTGAGCTCGTAGCTCCCGCTCATCCGGTTACATCCCGCAAATCCGCTGGCATGGTTGGCGTCCGAGACCAGGGTCAGGGTCGCCGCCTTGTCTCCCGCTCCCAGACCGGCCGGCTGGCCGTCGAGCTCGACCAGGGTCCACTCGGTCCCGACCAAGGCCGGGCCTTTGGCCTCGGGAGTGGTTGAGCTGGCGACGGAACGATGGCACGCGCCTAGGGCGATGGCCGAGAAGATCAGGAGGCCGGGGGACAGTCTCATCACGCCCGGCCTCGCGCTCGTGGTCCGGTGAGTGGTGTGGCCGCGTCGGGGCCCACCACGGTGGTCCACTGGCGCACACGCCAGCGGGTGACCAGTCCGTTCCGCACGTACGGGTCCGCCTTGGCAAACGCCTCAGCGGCTGCGGGGCTGTCACCTTGGAACAGGAGCACGGCTCCGTCCACGGGATCGGCCAGCGCTCCGCCCAGTACCAGCTCTCCCCGGTCCACGGCGGCCTGGCCGAGGTCGAGGTGGGCTTGCCGCAGAGGGAGGCGCCGAGTCGGGTAATCGGGCACGACGTCATAGAGGAGCAGGTAGTGCATTTCAGCCTCGGAAATACGGGTCTTGGGGGAAGGTACGCCGTGGGTAGGAGGCTGCAATGGGATCGGGTTCCGGGACGGCTCTTGACAGGCTCCGATATGTAAGCCTATACTTACCGTAAGCTATGGCTTACCAACTACAGCCCCTGGGGGCTCTGGGCGATCCGACACGGCGGGCGATCTTCGAACGCCTCGCCGCCGGGCCGCGGTCGGTCGGGGAGCTGGCTCGGCACCTGCCGGTCAGCCGTCCCGCGGTCTCCCAGCATCTCCGGGTGCTGAAGCGGGTGGGCCTGGTGAAGGATCGCAGGGTGGGTACCCGGCGGGTCTACCAGCTCGACCCGGGCGGGGTCGAGCGGCTGCGGTCCTACTTCGATCGTTTCTGGAATCGCGCGTTGGTAGCGTTCAAGTCCGCGGCCGAGCAGGCCGAAAAGGAGAGTCAGTCATGACCGAGCAGACCATGCTGGGGAGTGTGCGGCGCACCATCACCGTCGAGACTTCCAGGGAGCGTGCCTTTGCGCTCTTTACCGAAAGGGCCGGATCGTGGTGGCCGGCCACCCACCATATCGCCCCTCAACCCTTCGTCGCCGTCGTCATGGAGCCCCGGGTCGGGGGCCGCTGGTTCGAGCGCTCGGCGGAAGGCGCCGAGTGCGATTGGGGTCAGGTGCTTGCCTGGGAGCCCCCGTCCCGGGTGGTCCTGGCCTGGCAGCTGACCGCCGAATGGAGGTATGAGGCGGACATGGCCAAGGCCAGCGAGGTCGAAGTCCGGTTCGTGGCGGAAGGGGCCAAGCGGACCCGGGTAGAGCTGGAGCATCGAGGGTTCGAGCGGCACGGGGCCGGGGCGGAGAAGATGCGGACCGCGGTCGAGGGTCCCTCCGGCTGGACTCAGTGCCTGGCCCAGTTCTCCGAGGCGACGCAGCGGGCCTGATCCATCCTCCCCGGGAAGGGGGCGGCAGGCTGAAACAGGCGCCGGGATTGAATCCTTTTCCGTTTCAGTCCCGTTAACGGAGGGGTCGTGCCTTCACCCCTCCACCGGAGTCGCGCTTCATGTTCAGCACCGTCAGGGGATTCCTGCTCCTCCTGCTGCCGCTCCCACTCCTGTCCCAGGCTCCGGCCCACGCTCCGCCCCGGAAAATCCAGGTAGCGGACGGGATCTACTTGTTCATCACACCTCCCTACAGCGACGTCGGTCTGGACGGGAACTCGGTCGTGATTCTGAGTGACCAGGGGGTGCTGGTGTTCGATGCCAATGGAACGCCGGCCGCCGCCACCGCGGTCTTGGGAGAAATCCGGAAGCTGACGCCCAAGCCGGTGCGCTATCTGGTCTACTCGCATTGGCATTGGGATCACTGGTACGGCGCGGAGGTCTATCGCAAGGCGTTTCCGGGGATCCAGATCATCTCGCATGAGAAGACCCGCGAGTTGATGATGGGACCGGCGCTGGCGTTCAATCAGCCGGGCCTGGACACTCAGCTCCCGGAGCACATCGATTACATGGCCAAGCTGGCCGCGGATGCGGCCGCGAAGGATCCCAAGAGTGACGCCGCCGCCAAGCTGCAACGTCACGTCAACGAAGACCGATATTTCCTGGCGCAGAAACGAGGGGTCCAGCATACTTTCGCCAACCTGACTTTCAACGATTCCCTCATCATTCGTCTGGGCCAGCGGGAGATTCACGTGCTTCATTACGATCGCGCGGTCACTCCCGGAGACGCCTTTCTCTACCTCCCCAACGAGAAGGTCCTGATCACCGGGGATCTCCTGGTCAATCCGATCACGTTCGCGCTGGGCTGCTATCCCACCGGGTGGGTCAACACGTTGGAGAGGATGGAGGCCCTCGATGCGGACGTCATCGTGCCGGGTCATGGGGAGCCGCTCAAGGACAAGACCCTGCTTCGAACCGATCTCGCCCTCTATCGTGAGCTGATTCGCCGGGGCGCCGACGCCAAGGCACGCGGACTGGATGTCGAACAGGCCAGGGCAGAGATCGAAGGTCAGGATTCAGTGCGGGCGCTCCAGGCGGCGATTACCGGGAACGACGAGAACCGGAACCAGCTGTTCGACATCTACACGGTCGACTGGTTCCTGCACCGGGTCTATCAGGAGCTGGAGGGTCCGCTCGGCGACGAGATCGCGCCGATTCCGGTGCATGGAGGATGAGGCGGGCGGCGCGGACGAGGGGCGGGCACGGAGGCCCGCCCCGACCACAACGCGTTATTTCTTTTCGGCGCCCAGGACCCGCCAGGCCCACATCGCCATGCCACCGGTGATGAGCACCGCGATGAACGAGCCGAAGGCGGGGAGGGGGAATCCGGCGATCACGAGTGGCCAGCGCATGAGCAAGCGGAAGATGTGCACCAGGGCGAAGAGCGCGAACAGGATGCTGGATGCTTGGACGTAGGATCGCATAGGTCCTCCAGGGATTGGCGTCAGGTCAGGAATAGCGGATCCAGGGAGTTCAGACATCCATACACGTCGAAACCGGTCGCGTTGGTCATGACCACCGTTCCGACTCCGTTGCCGGGGTAGAGGCGCATCATGCAGTGAAACCCGCCGCCTCCGCCTTCCTTATAGAAATAGCTTCCACTTGACCCAGTGCCCACGTGCCAACCGAGGGTCATGGGAATCAGGGTGTGCGAAGCGACCTGTTGCGGG
>DATIWD010000101.1:0-38269 GCA_035519565.1 Gemmatimonadales bacterium
CTTGGTGGGCCAGGTGAATCCCCCGTTCTCGAAAACGTGCCCGGCCCGATGGCTGTTGAGATCCCCCGCGATGATCACCGGAATCGAGCTGGTATCGGCGTCGGCCACGACCGCCCGAGCCTGCTCTTCCTGTCCGCCGAACCCGACCTCGAATAGCGTGCCGAAGTGCACCGCATAGACGCGGATGGCCTGACTTCCGATCTGCACCGTGCCGACCACCGCTTCCCGTTGCTCCTTGGTGGTGCCGGCGACGTGCGGCAGCAGGATCTTGCGATCATCCTCGATCGGCCAGCGGGCCAGGATCGCGTTTCCGAAATTGGCCTTGGACTTGGGGTGGAGGGTTGCCGGGTAGTAGACGTAGTTGAAGCCGAGCGCGTCGGCGATCCGCGCGACGTTGGCGTCGTCCATCTCCTGCAGAACCACCACGTCGGCTTGACTCAACTCCGCGTCGGACCGAAACAGGTCGATCTGCTCCTCGACTTTTCCGGCGAAGTGGGTATTGAAGGTGACGACGCGGAGCGTGGACTCCGGTGCCGCCGCTGGAGCGACTCCGCTGAAGCGGGGGCCGTCGGCGGGGTAGTTGACGGCCGTCGCACACGCGGCCAACCCGACCAGGCTCGCCAGGGCGAGGCCCCTTCGGCTATGCACGGGCTCCACCTCCCTGAACCTGTGGGTCATCGGCGGGGAGCCAGCCGACACCGCCGCAGTAGCAGAACCCGAGCTCCGGGTCGTTCTGGGTCACTTCGGTCGCGGTCCCAGTGCCGCCGCAGAAGGGGCAGTCAAGCGCTCCGGCCGGCCGCACGGGGGCGAGTGCTCGCAGGCCGGGGACCCGGAGGCTCGCCTGAAGGCGGACCTGGTTGATCTTGCGCCCTTCCGCCACCGTCCGGGCGGTGGCATCCGCGGTGTAGCCGAACCTCGCCACCTGGCCGTCGCGGGTGAGGGCCAGGCATTCATCCCAGTTTCTCACGACGGGGAGGAGATCGAGGCGGCGGGCCGCTTCCCGAATCCCCAGGGGATCAGGACCCGGCTGCGACACGTACCGCTCGATGGCGTCGGCGATGGCAGCGAGCGCGGGCGGGGGCGCGGGCATGAAATGGTCGAGCGAGAGCGCGGGTTAGGGGTCAGGCCCGCTTGAGGCGGCCGATCCGCTCGATCAGTTGTTGCGACAGGATCTGCAGTTCGACGTGCTCCGGTTGCAGGGCGTTCGTCTTACCGCTTTCCAGGTCGGCCAGCATGTTGCGGGTCAGGTCGAGGGCCCGGCGCAACCGGAACCGTTCGACCAGGGCGTGGTAGTTGGTGGACTTCGAGGCGGAGAGGACGGCCCACACGCTGGTGCGGAGTGTGTCCACCGTATGCTTCAGGTCTTCCAGCCCCTCCGGGGGCGCCTTGGCCTCCGACAGCTGCGCATCCAGCTGGTCCAGCATGGTGCGGATGGTGCTGACCCGCTGGCTCAGCGGCATCTCGGTCATGACGAAATCTCCCCGGAGTCAGGGCAATGGTGAATCGCTGACCTTCAATTTGGGTTGGAGCGTCTCGGGAAGGAAGCGCGAGGGCTCGGGCGGGAGTAAGGCCATCCCCTACTCCCGCCTCGGCCCAGGTGCTAGTGGTGGTGGTGCCCGCCGCCGTGATCGTGGGCCGGCTGCTGGACCGGCTTGGCCTTCGGCCCCTGCGAGGCCGCGTCGTGCGCGGCATGGTCGCGCATCATGCGCATCTCGCCGACCGTGTTTCCGTCGCGCAGTTGAGTGGCCAGGTCCTGGCGGTACGCGGCATCGGTGGTGTCGATGGCGGGCCACGCCGCACCCCGATCGGGCGAGAAGAGCCCGCCCACCGCCCCCATGCCACCCCACTTGATGGTGTCCGCGGTGGGGTTGTCATAGATCACACGCACCTGGTAGGTATGGCTGGGCTCGATGTGAATTCCCAACCGGTGCCACCGGTAGAACAGGGCCTGGGGCATCGAGATCACGGTGCCGTCCTCATCCTCGTAGGGGACGCCGCGCCAGATCACCCGGTTGGCGGTCAGGTCCCGGAACTCGAGGAATTGGGCGAAATCGTGCACGTGACCGCCCAGCCCGATCAGCGTCCCCGGCACCGCGGGTGAGGCCTCGTGGTGCTGCTCCGAGCGTCCCGGCGGCAGGTCGAAGGACTTCTCTCCGTCGGGACCTCCCAGCGGGAACATGACGTCCAACTGCGTTGGGAAGACCTGCCAGAGGGGCCAGGCCAATCCCCCCTCCGAGAACCCGAGGACCAGTCGGGCTCGCGCGCCCTGGACCGGCGCGCTATCGGTATTGTGCAGCATCGCCTTGAGCAGCAGCTGCTGGCCCGCGACGAGCGGGACGCCAAACAGCAGTTTGGGCACCTTCGCGTCTCCGGTCTCCTTGCTCGCGGCGAAGAGTCGAAGCGCGATCGGCCCGAACAGCTCGCGGCGACCGGGATCGATGAGGTTGAAGTGGTGAAGCTTGTTGGCGGGAAGCGGGTTTCCCTGGGGGTCAACCACCTCGACAACTGCACTGTGGATGAACCCGCCTTTGGGCACCGTCACCCGGGTGGCGGGAGTGACGATCATGCCGTCCATCCCCGGCATGGCGGCGGGAATGTCGATGGGCGGGATCTCCAGAATCATCTCGCCCTTGATCGGGTCGTAGATCGCCTTGCCCTCGGGGAGATTGGCCAGACTGACATGGGCGCTTTCGCCCGGAGCGGCTGAGGCCCGCCCGCAGCCGATCGCCCCCAGTGGCAACAAGAGACCCATCATCGTCCAACCGGTCCAGCGCATCCCGCTCACACTCGTGCTCCTTCCGTCCCAGGCCCGTCGTTTCGCTGTGAAATCGCGCCGCATTTTCGCCTGTAGCAAGGCTTCCGGTCAAGTCCACGATCCCCTTCCTGCCGATCGAAACCCTTCAGGATCGGTCGGAGATGAGGTCTACTTGTCCGCCGTGATGACGATCGCCTGCTTCGGGGCGGCGCGAAGGCCCCGGGTGGCAGGGCCGAGGGGAGCGCGGTTGGCAAGGTCACGGGCCTAGGGCTCGAAAAAGAGCGGCCCCAGGTGGCGGTCGTAGGTCTCCGGGATGGAATCGACGAAGGCGGTATTGGCGTCGGCCACCGCGTCAGTCGTCCCCGAACGGGGCGTAGGTCTTGAGGAACTGTTCCAGCTCTTCGTGCAACTTCTTCATGGTGCCCGGGGGGCCGCCCTCCGCCAGCTGGCGGAGCTCCTCGTAGGCCCACATCCGCACTTCCGCGGCCGAGTCGGGGGCGATCCCCGCATGCGCGAGGCGCTCGAGGACCTGGGTGATGTGCGCCGCCTTGGCCGGGTCCGTCCGAAGCGCGCGGTGCATCGCACCGAAGAGGTCGCGTACCAGGGCCTGGGAGTCCACCGAGCCCTTCACCTTGCCCAGCAGCTCCGCCACCGCCGTCGCCGAAAGCGAGTCTCCAGCGGCGATCTCTTTGAGGGCGGGATCACCCTTCTTGTCGCCAGTGGTGGCCTCACGAGCCCAGGCAATGACCTCTTTGGGCTCGACTAGTCCGGCCATCAGCGCCAGGCGATACGCTTCGGCGCGCTTGCGATACTCGGTCATCGGTCGACCCTCAAATCGGGATGGCGACACTTCCTCGCGTATGGTAACGCACCCCTCAGCCGGGACAAGGCCGGTCAGCCGGGTTGCCCTTCTTCCTCCAGCCGCCGCCGACCCTGGGCGAGGGCCTCGTCATACACGCGCTCCAGCGCGGGGTTCACGCCGCGGCACCCGGCCACCACCTGGGCGGTCCACTCCAGATAGGCGCGGCGCCGTTCCCGGCTCCAGCGGGCCGGCGGGGTGAGCGTGACGTCGCGGACATTGCAGATCTTGTCCGCCACCTTGAGCTGCTTGGCCGCCGCCGTGGCGTGGGGCGCGCGCTCCACCTGGAGTCGCTTGCGCTCCGGTGCCGGAAGCCGTTTGTCGTCGGTCACTTCCTCCACCAGCCGGGCTACCTCGCGGCCGAAGCGACTCTCCAGCTCGGCCACACGGGTCTCGGTGTCCTCGAGGGTGTCGTGGAGAATGGCTCCGACCAGCAGGACGGGATCGGTGACGCCGCCGTCCACTGCCAGCACCGTGGCGACCGCAATCGGATGATTGATGTAGGGAGAGGCCTCGACGTCTTTCCGGCGCTGATTCCGATGCCGGTCCGCGGCGAAGCTCAACGCCTCGAGCAGTGCGACGGGGGTGACGATGGGATCTCTCCTCCCGCGCGACCGGGGATTACGGCCTCGGCTCGAAGAGTGCGGCCGCGGCTCCGGCCGGATCGCGGATCACGGCATAGCGCCCCTGCGGCATGCTCTTGGGCCCGCTCACGAGGGTCCCACCCAACTCGGTGCATGCGGCGAGGCTCTGATCCAGATCGGCCACCGTGATATAGATCAGCCAGACCGGCGGGAGATCGGCGTTGCTGCCCTGGGCGTGACAAATGCCCGCAATCGGGCCGGGAGCGCCGGGGGGATTCATGCAGTAATCGTCGTACCCCCCCATGGGGACTCCACTCCATTCCCAGCCCACCACGAGCTGATAGAAATGGCGCACGGTCCTGGCGTCGGGTACCGTGAGGTCGATCCAGGAGATCGTCCCGTTTGGCGGAGGCGGCTCGGACATGAGGGCTCCCGGTTAGCGCCAGAGGGCGAGGATGACGCCCATGAGGATCAGGTAGGCGAGTTGGTACCCGCTATCGATGAGGAAAGCCGAAAGCGGCTTGTTCGAGAAGAAATGGGCGGTGAGACCGAGTGGCAGCGCGAAACCGAGCCAGGCCAGCGCGCCCCAGTGGACGCCAGGCAGGGCGCCGGTCGCTCCGACCGTGCCCAGCAGGACGCCGAACACGATCGCCATCAGGACGTAGCAGAGGAAGGAGGCCAGGTAGGCGCGGTTCGCGTTGGCCCGCATCTGGGCTACCTGATCCGCGCTATACCCGTGGGCCCGGATCCACTGGCGTCCCAGGAGCAACGGGGAATACCACAAGCCGCCCAGGATCATGGTGGCGGCCGCCGCGGCGAGTACTGCCAGCAAGTGAGGGATGGGCATTCAGCCTCCGCGAGGGAGTAAGTATCGGACGATCGGTCGCGGCCTGGACCGGCGGGCCACGGTGCGAAAGCCGGCGCGACGAAACGCCTGGGCGGCGCCGGTCCAGAGAAAGACGTCGGGGAGAGACGTCCTGGGCGGGACCACCGGATAGCCCTCGACGATCGCGGCTCCCCGGCGGCGCGCCAACGCCACCGCCGCCTCGAGCAGGGCGACCGAGATTCCCCGGCGGCGAAAGGGCCTGAGCACGAAGAAGCAGGAGACCGACCAGACCTCCTGCTCGTCTACGGGGCGCAGCACCCGGGACCGCTCGAGGAACGAGTATTCCGATCGGGGTGCTATCGCGCACCAGCCGACCGGATCACCGTCCAGGTAGGCGAGCACTCCCGGGCGGCGTCCGGAAGCGACCAGGCGCTTGAGCGCCAGCCGATTCCCGCGCCCCTTCCCGGCTTGGTACGCCTTGGGCGCCAGACGCCACGCCATGCACCAGCAGCCGCCGCAAGCGCCCCGCTCGCCGAAGAGTCGTTCCAGATCCCGCCAGCGGGCCGGGGTCACCGGCATGCAACGGAGCGACATCGAAGGCGAGGAACGTTGGTCAGGTCCGGGGCAGCGCCCTGGGGTGACCCTCGACCGGTTGGCTCAGGCTCTCCTCGATTCCGGTCAGGCGATTGGCGTTGACCATCACGGTCGGCACGTCGCGCCGCCCATCCGACGGCAACCGGCCCGTCTCGGGCTGCCAGGTCGCGTCGCGAAGCATGAGGAATCCATCGTGCTGCCTGAGGAAATCCGAAAGCCGGAGGTTCTTCAGGAACTCGAGCCGTCCCTCCAGCAATCCGGCCGGGAGGACGCAGGAGATCTGGAGTGGGGTCACGGTCGCGGGCAGCAGCTCCATCACCACCCGGTGTCGGTCCTGGGGGACGATCAGCAGGGCCGACTCCTCCGACAGGGCGAAGAACGGCAGCTGCTCGGTTCTCCCCGGACGGCGCACCGCGGTGAGCTTGAGGAAACGCCCCGAGGTGTTCAGGAAGTCGAGAAGATTCTGCGCCTGCGGGACGATGAAGGTCCCCGCCATCCAGCCGCCTGGGGTCAGGACATCGGCCGGGATCTCGCGCTGTCGGGGTCGATACGGTGTCTTGAGCGTTCCGGTCATAAGGCACCCTGCGCCGGCGGTGGGTAGACCTCGTAATGGGTCACCGTCGGCTCGAATTCGAGAAGAAAGCCCTGGTCTTCCGGGTAATAACGCGCTTGCTCGGGATCGGGTCCCGCGAACGCCTTGATGTGTTCCAGCGACTGCCAGAAGGAGACGAGGAGAAAGTGCTCGACCCGATCCTCACGCCGGCGGAACACCAGGACGCCGAGATTCCCGGGGGTCGCGCGATAGTCGGGGACCCCGGTCCGCAGCAGGAACTCATGGTAGTCCTCCGCCTTGTCGGCGGGCACGCGGCCGTGCCAGGTCCGGGCGATCACGATCGGGCCGGGGCCGAGACGCGGCGCAAGAGCAGCAACCGGTCCAGGTCGCTGAGGTCGAGGAGGCGGCTCTCGTCTTCCAGATCGCGTCCCCGGCCGGCGCGCCACAGCCAGGCCTCGGTCGCGGCTCGGACCATCGCCGCCGCGGTCACGCGGGGATCGTCCGATTCGAGGCGGGTGGAGTCCAGGGTGCAGGTACCGGTCATCCGCGAGTAGTGCCCATGAGCGCCCGGTTGACGAGCGATGAAGATCGCGAGGACGTGGCGATGGAGCCGCGCGAGCCGACTGGGGGCATGCTCCCGGAGCACCTGGAGCGCCGCCTCCAGGTGCCCCCGGTCCATGGGACCCGTGCCGTTCCCGAGAATGACGGGGATGCCATCCACCTGCGGCAGGTGCCGCAGCGCCAGGCGAGAGAGGCGTGCGAGGACCGCGTAGACCAGCCCCGAGAGTGCGATCCCCAGCTGTCGCGAGGGTCCGCCTCGTGCCCCGCGACGAGGCCGCAATTGGCCAGGAACCGGACTGGCGCCGACCTGCATCATGGCGGTCACCGTGTACCTCTTCGCGCGAACCGCAGTCCCGACCAGTCGCCGTCGATCGCGCAGATCTTGAAGTCCACCAGCCCGTTCGCCAGACCGGCCTCGCGCACCATTGCCTCGGTCACGTCGGTCCGAAGCTGCGATGCCTGCTTGACCCAGGCGATCCACAAGCCGCCTTCTCCCGGAAACCGACCAACCCGCTCGATGCCTTGTCGGAGCTCGCGTGCCGAGCGCACGAACCAGATCGCCTGATCGCAACGGCCCCGGGCGCCGGCCCGCAGCGTGACGCGTTCGGGAAGCGCGCCCAGCGTCTCGGCGAATCTGTCCGGGGCGCCCAGCAGGGCCACCACCCAGCCCGGTTTGATCCCGAGCTTCCGGGGAAGCGGAGTCCCGCTGTAACCGGCCAGCCGTGAGGCGGGCACCAGCGGGGAACTCAGTGGTTCGGCAATGGCTCGCTTGAGTGGCGACACGATGGCGTTCCACGTGGTGTAGACCGCGTCCGGGAGCTGGGCCCTGACCTTGGCAACCCTTTCGGGATCTCCCTCGACGAAAACGACCGGAACGTGGCGCGTGGCCTTGGTGCTCCGGAGCGCCACGCCCACGTCGCGGCCGGTGATCGGGAGGCGAGAGAGATCGATGACGATGGCATCCGGCGGGGTCCGTCCCAGCGTCTTGAGCAGCTGCGGACCGAACCCGCCGTGCTCCACTCGATACCCGGTACGTCTCAGCTGTGCCGCCCGGGCACGGGCCTCGCCGGGGACCCAGTGAATCAACCGGATGCGGGGCCCGGTGGATCGAGCCGCTCGGGTCCGCGGCGGCATGACCGCGCTCAGGGTGCCGTGGTCTCGACCCCCGTGGCCGGTGGCGGGACCGCCTCGGTCAGGGCCTGAGTCACGGCGTCGCGGAAGAAACTGCGCAGGCGCAGCAGTTCGAGACTGTAGGCGAGCCCGCACAGCGTGCACCAGAGTGCGGCGACTCGAAGCGCGGTGGCAGAAAACGTGTCGGCCGGACTCGCGATTCCGAACGCAAGCAGGAGAAGAGCGGTGAGCGCCAGAAAGGCACGGGAGAGTCGGAACCGCGCCCAGGCGGCCGGTTCGGCATCGGTCCAGGCCAACCGCACCTCCCCCGCGGTCACGCCCGCGAAGAGACTCCATCGCGTGCCCATCGATGGAATCGGCTCGACCGCAAACGAGAAACTATCGCCGGTTCGCTGTATCTCCCCGGCGCCCTCCTCACGCATGGCCTGCTCCAGCTGGCGCAGCACCTTCGCTTCCTGGGCCGGCAACAGCCGGTGGCGGGGCAGGGGGCTCCGCGCGGTGCAGCTGATGGGAAAGGGCATTGAAATCCGTCCCTCGCCGATTGGGGTTGAGCCGCGTTAAGGTGCAGGCCGGAGATTCGGTCGGCAAGGGTGATGCGGGTGGGTGTTACACCCCGATGCGCTACTAAAGGAAAGCTAGGTGACGGGCTCTCGCGCCCAGTATACGAAGTCGGTCATGGCGGGCTGCGCTCCCATTGACCGAACCAGGGCCGCGATCTGGCCCCGATGATACAGCGAATGCCCAAACAGCTGCGTGAGCACGTCTTCCACGCTGTTGCGATACTCGGTGCCCTCCAGGCTTCGATACTGGAAGGCCCGCTCCAGCTCCACGTCATCGAGGCGGGACAGATACTCCGACCAGGCGGTCTTCATCTCCGTGAGACTCCGGGCCAGCTCCGAGAGCCGAACCTCCCGCGGGAAGATTTCGTCCGGACGCTGGATCCCCGGCGTCAGGCGCGACAGCCAGAGCATCCGGGCCGCCACGACGTGGGCGAGCAGGTCCACGGCTTTCTGGAGTGGTCGTCCCCGGAGATCCGGTGGCACCCCCTCCAGTGAGGCGAGGACCCTGGCGTGGCTCTCCTCCTCGTACCGGAACCAGCGCCGGTAGCGCTCCGCCATCCGGTCGGTCACGTGGCTTACTCCGGATTCACGATGACGTCCATCACGGAGCCACGGCGCTCCATGTAGGTGTGGGTCCCCAGGTCGGTCACGAAGCCGTGGTGGCCGTAGAGCTCCTGCGCATCGAGGGTGAGCAGGGCCAGGCGCCGGAATCCCTGGAGATCGGGATGATCCACGATGCGCTCGACCATCCAGTTGCCGAGCCCCTTTCCCCGGTATTCCGCGTCGATCACCACGTCGGTGAGGTAACCGTAGGTGGCGAGATCGGTGACCACGCGTCCGAAGCCCACCTGTCTCGGGCCGTGATAGATGCCGACGCAGATCGAATTGGCGATGGAGCGCTCCAGCAGCTCGGGCGTAATGCAGCCGCCCCAATGGGTGTTCGCCAGCAGATGATAGGTCGTCTCGAGGTCGAGCCGCTCTCGACGGGTGGATAGCGAAAACTCGCCTCGATCCTCGTCGATCGGGCGATCGGGCAGGGTGGTGTAGGTGGTCACGAGATCGCCTAGGGGCGGTGCGCGGCGCGCCACCAGCTCACCAGCGCGATCAGCGTGAGGAGATAGAGCACCGGGGTCAACAGAAGCAGATCCACCCGGATCGGCGCCGTTACGGTCTTGGACCAGGCGTGCATGTAGGTCTCGTACCCCGAATAGAGCGCCCAGGTGACGGCGGCGATCAGGAGTGTCTTGGGCGCCTCGGGCCGGCCAGTCCAGTACCCAACGCCAAGGATCAGAGCGGGGATCAGCGCCAGATACGGCCGGTCCATCAACAGGCGGATGGGGGCAAAAAGCGGGTTGAGCGCGCTCACGCCGGTGCCGTCACGGTTCGATCGCGGCTGGAGTCGGCATCGTCGATGTCTGGTCGAAGGCGCGCCGTTCGTGCAGCGCGGCCCGAAGCAGCGTGATCGCCGTGTACACCACGACCACGATCACGGCCCATCGCACGGCCCCGATCGGGAGCGCCTTGACCACGTACGCGGCGATCAGCAGCGCCGGAATCCCGCCCAGTGTCAGACCCAGCGCGGCGGTGGCGTGGAACTTGTCCTTCCGCACGAATTGGATTCCGCTCACCGGGAGCAGCAGGGCGCAGGACCCCATCATGATCGGGAATGCCGCTTTCGGATTCATCCCCAGCAGAAAGACCATCATCATGCAGGGCGCATAGAGACCGATCCCCAGGGTCATCAGGGCCCCCAGGACGAGGTTGCCCAATACGGCGACCGCCAGGGCCAGGCCCGACAGCGCCAACGCATCGCCCCCGCCCGGTAGCAGCCGGAGTTGAGTCGCCAGCATGATGCAGGCCGCCACCAACAGCGCGGTCCCCATGCCGACGCGCACCCGATAGCGGGAGAGCCGCGCCACTACTCCTGCCCCCAGCCAGGCCCCGAGACCCGAGGCCGCAATCATGGAGAGCAGGGTGGCCGGCGCGACCGGTACCAGCTCGATGAACACGAAGGCGGACATCACCGAGGTCACCGCGTGGCCCACGTTCAGGGTCCCGGGGATCAGCTCGTCCGGAACCAGCTTCCAGGCGCGGAAGATCGATGTGGTGGTGGCAAAGGAGCCGATGCCGAAGGTATCGAAGAAGACGGTCACGAAGCCGGTGGCCAGCTCCGCGGAGGCCGGGCGCGCCAGACCCTGACCCTGCGATCGCGATCGACGCCTGAGGCCGGCCAGCCAGACCACGAGGAAGTAGAGCAGGAAGACCGCCAGGATGACCAGCAGCGCGAGCCGCAGCATCCTCCCAGTCGCTTCCGAGGTAGCATCGGTCGCGAGGTCCTGGGTGAGCAGCGGCGTGACCATCATGACGGATTGGCCGGCTCCACCGGCAACTCCGCGGTGACGTCGGCGGCGGAGATCCGCCTGGCGGCAATGGCCTCCGCCGGTTCAGGCACCCGTACGTCCAGGGCCGCGCTCAACGGCAGGGTCCCCAGCACCAGCAGACCGGCGATCCAGAAGGGGACTCCCACCGCGAAGTGATCCATGAGCAGGCCGGCGCTCACTGGAAACGCCACCCGTGAGACCCCCCCGAAGGTGTGCTGGACTCCCATGTACAGCCCCCGGTCCCCGGAAATCACGATGCGAGACAGCAGGCCGGTCACGCAGGGAAACAGAAACGCGGTCCCGATCGGCATCAACGTGAAGGCCAGGGCCAGAAGCGGACCGCTGGTCGCCAGCCCGGTCAAGATCAGGCCGGCGGCGAGAATGACGATTCCCCATCGCGAGAGCCGCGCTTCTCCCAGCCAGTCGACCGCCCGGCCCAGGACCAGGGCCCGGATCACCACGCCCATGGCACCGAGGTACATGACGAAATAGCCGACGTTGACCTCGGTGACCGAGAACCGCTGCATCAGGAGCAGGGGCACGATCTGGATGGTCCCGTAGAAGGCTCCGATGGCGACCGCATAGATCCAGATCAACCGCGAGGCCGGCTCCCGCCAATGGTGGACCACCCGGGCCACCGCTGCTCTCCCCGTCAGGTTGCTCGGCGGGAGATGGGTGCCGGACAGGCGCATACCGCGGGACTCGCGCAGGTACCGCCACCCGAACACCGCGACCAGCAGCGACAGCGCCGCCGCGGCGAGTCCGGGGGCTCGCTGCCCGCCGGCCACCACCAGCAACGAACCGAACGCGGGCCCGGCGACCGCACCCAGGCTGGTCACTGCGGAGAGCCACCCCAGGCTCTTGGTTCGCGCCTCGGGCGGCGATGCGTCGGCCACATAGGCCTGCACCACCCCAATGGTTCCGCCACCCAGGCCCTGCACGATTCTCGAGAGCAGAAGCGCCGGCACCGACGCGGCGAAGGCGAAGACCACGTAGGCCGCCGAAGTGACCAGCAGGCCGGCCAGGATGGCGGGGCGGCGGCCGTGTCGGTCGGAGAGCCGGCCCCAGGCCGGAGCGACCGCGAGCTGGGCCACGGAGAACGCGGAGATCAGAACTCCGACGACCGCCGCATTGGCTCCGTAGTCCTTGGCGTAGAAGGGCAGGAGGGGCACGATCATGGTGAGCCCCACCATGTCCACAAACGCCGTGACAAAGAGGACCAGGAGTCGCGCCAAGGTTGGGAGCGGTCAGTAGTGGAAGGAAATGGGTGCTACTCGATTTCGATGCCTTCGAGCTCGCGGGAGACGCGATGACCACGCCGCTTCTCCCAGGCGGTCTCGACCCCTTCGACTCCCAGCAGGACCACCAGGGCCACCAGCGTGATGATGACCGCCGAACCCAGGTGGCCCATCCCAACCAGGCTACCGATCGCGGCCAGGAGCCAGATCACCGCCGCGGTGGTAACCCCGAGGATCCTGCCGTCTCGGGACAGGATGACTCCCGCTCCCAGGAACCCGACTCCCGTCACCACCTGGCCGAGGACCCGGGTGGGATCCACCCGGTCGGGGCCGGCCGTCGCTCCCAGTTCGACGAAGATGGCGGTGCCGAGACAAATGAGAATACTGGTCCGGACTCCGCAGACCTTGCCCCGGAGTTGTCGCTCCAACCCGATCGCCCCGCCGCAGAGGAGGGAGATGCCGATCCGGATCCAGAAATCCTGCGACGTCGAGGAGAGCAGCTCCGCACCGTCCGTCATAGGCCCTCCGATTGGAGAGGTCCACCGCGCAAACTGGACGCCGCATGGGCGTGGGTCAGATCAGGCTTTTCCTCTGATCTTCGCGGCCCACCATCGGAGTCCCACCAGGAGAAAGCGCCAGTCGTGGAAGAACTCGGGCGGCTTCCCCTCGAAGGCGTGCCCGACGAACTGAAAGATCCAGCCCACCACGAACACGCCCAGCGCCAGCTTCCAGAGGCCGTGGACGAACGGGGAAGCGACGAACCCGACCACCGACAGGGCGATCAGGGGGATTCCGATGGTGTGGCAGAAGCGATTGATGCTGTTATGGTGACTCTGTGCGTAGCGAGCGATCCAGTCGCTCATGGGGCGGTTGCCGAGCACGGCGCTCTCGCGGGTCAGGGGTCTGGGGTCAGGGATGGGCGGTGTCGAGGACGAAACTGGAGGCCAGCATGGCAGGGGTCATAGAGAACCTCGGCATCTGCTTCGAGTTCAATCATCCCAGAGGACCCCAGACTCCTGACCCCAGACCCCTGACCTCCTTCACCCTACAGCGTCGCCGTCGTCCGGTCCATGGTCCCCCGCGCCGCCAGCGCCGACTGCGCCGCTGCCAGCCGCGCGATCGGAACCCGGTACGGGGAACAACTCACGTAGTTCATACCCAGGCGATCGCAGAACATCACGGAGCGCGGTTCCCCGCCGTGCTCGCCGCAGATGCCGAGCTTGAGGTCTTTCCGCGCCTTGCGTCCCAGCTCGCAGCCCAACTGCACCAGTTTGCCGACCCCCGTCTGATCCAGCACCTGGAAGGGATCGTCTTCCACGATCCCGTGCTCCACATAGTAGGGAAGAAACCGGCCCGCATCGTCACGGGAGAGTCCCCAGGTAGTCTGGGTCAGGTCGTTGGTGCCGAACGAGAAGAATTGCGCCTCCTTGGCGATCTCGTCCGCCGTGAGGGCCGCGCGAGGGAGCTCGATCATGGTGCCGAGGAGATAGGGGACGGTGATGCCCCGCTCGTGGAAAACGTCCTCGGCCACCTGGCGGATCAGGAGGGCCTGGGCCCGGAACTCGGCCACGCTCGCGGTCAACGGGATCATCACCTCGGGCTGCACCTTTCCCTTGCGGGAAGCGATGGTGCAGGCCGCCTCGAAGATGGCCCGCGCCTGCATCTCGGTGATCTCGGGGTGGATGATCCCCAACCGGCAACCGCGGAGCCCCAGCATCGGATTGATTTCCTGCATGCCCTCCGCGATCCGGGTCAGGACATCGACCGGCTTCCCGGTGGCCTGGGCCAGCTCTTCAAGCTCCTTCCGTTCCTTGGGGAGAAACTCGTGGAGCGGGGGATCCAGCAACCGGATGCAGACCGGGTAGCCCTCCATGGCGCGGAAGATCGCCTCGAAATCGCCCCGCTGCATCGGGAGCAGCTTGGCCAACGCCTGCTTTCGCCCGGCGATGTCCTGGGCCAGGATCATCTCCCGCATCGCCTGGATCCGGTCCCCCTCGAAGAACATGTGCTCGGTGCGGCACAGCCCGATCCCTTCGGCCCCGAAGTCGCGGCCTCGATGGGAATCGGCCGGGGTGTCCGCGTTCACTCGTACTCTGAGGTGGCGGAGCTTGTCCGCCCAGCCCATCAGGCGCTTGAAGTTCTCGCTCAACTCCGGCTCCACCAGCGCGGCTCGGCCGGCATAGACCCGGCCCGTGCTGCCGTCCACCGTGATCCACTCGCCCTGCGCGATGTGTCGTCCGTTGACCGCGAACCGGCGAGTCTCCTCCTCGACCTCGATGGCCTGGGCGCCGGCCACACACGGCTTTCCCATCCCGCGCGCCACCACCGCCGCGTGCGAGGTCATCCCCCCGCGGGCCGTGAGCACCGCCTTGGCCATCACCATTCCGTGGAAGTCCTCCGGTGAGGTCTCGCGTCGAACCAGGATCACCGCCTCCCCCTCGCGACCCAGCTGCTCGGCGACATCGGCGTCGAACACTGCGGTTCCCGATGCCGCACCGGGCGAAGCCGGAAGCCCCGTGGTGAGCAGGTCCAGGTGTGCCTTGGGGTCGATGGTCGGGTGCAGCAGCTGATCGAGGTCGTTGGGTGGAATCCGGGCCACCGCCTCCTCTTCGGAGATCATCCCCTCATCTACCATCTCCACCGCGACCCTCACGGCGGCGTGCCCGGTGCGCTGGCCCCGACGGCACTGGAGCATGTATAACCGCCCGCGCTCGATGGTGAACTCCATGTCCTGGACGTCCCGGAAGTGACGCTCCAGGGTCTGGGCCATCCGGTCCAGCTCCTGGTGGAGCTCCGGCATGGTCTCCCGCATCCGACTGATCGGCTCCACGTCCCGGATCCCGGCCACCACGTCCTCGCCCTGGGCGTTGAGCAGGAACTCTCCGTAAAGTCTCCGCTCGCCGGTGCTCGGATTGCGACTGAACGCGACCCCGGTGCCGGAGTCGTCCCCCAGGTTGCCGAACACCATGGTCACCACGTTCACCGCGGTGCCCATCGAGTCGGGAATGTTGTGGAGCTTGCGATAGTCGATGGCCCGCCGGGTATTCCAGCTCTCGAACACGGCCGCGATGGCGCCCCAGAGCTGCTCCATCGGATCGTCGGGGAAGGGGTGCCGCTTCTCTCTGGTGATGAGGCTCTTGAAGTCCTTGACCAGGCCCTGCAGCTCCTCGAGCGGGAGATCGATGTCCCGGGTCACGTCGCAGCGCTTCTTGCGCTCTGCCAGCAGCTGTTCGAACGGTGCCTTGGGAAGGTCGTAGACCACCGTTCCGTACATCTGCACGAAGCGGCGGTAGGAATCGTAGGCGAAGCGGGGATTCTTACTCTGGCCCTGCAGCCCTTTCGCCGTGGTGTCGTTGAGACCCAGGTTGAGAATGGTGTCCATCATCCCGGGCATCGAGAGCGCGGCACCGGAGCGGACCGAGACCAGGAGCGGGTTCTGCTCTCCGCCGAACTGGCGCCCCGTCGCCGCCTCGAGGCGCTGCAGACTGGTCTCGACCTGCGCCCGGAGCCAGGGCGGAAACTGGTGCGTTTCGAGATAGGTGTGGCAGAGGGTGCTCGAGATCGTGAACCCGGGCGGGACCGGGATGCCGAGATTGGTCATCTCGGCCAGGCCGGCGCCCTTGCCCCCCAATACGTCCTTCATGGCCGCGGTCCCGTCCGCCCGCCCCTGTCCGAAGAAATAGACCGCGGGCTGGGAATAGGAGCCGGTCATACGAACGTGGCGATGGGGGCGACGTGCCGGAGTTGAAAAATCTCGTCGGAGACTTCGGTAGGATACTGGCCGGAGAAACAGGCGTGACAATACTTGTTGCGCTGGCCGGCCGCCTGAAGCATCCCCTCGAGGGAGATGTAGCCGAGGCTGTCCACTCCCAGGAATTCGCGGATCTCCTCCACCGAGTGGGTGGCGGCGATCAACTCCTCCCTGGTGGGCGTGTCGATGCCGTAGTGGCAGGGGCCGGTGATCGGCGGTGACGCGAGGCGAACGTGGACCTCACGCGCCCCCGCTGCCCGAACCATCTGGACCAGGCCCTTGCTGGTGGTCCCGCGGACCAGACTGTCGTCCACCATCACCACCGACTTGCCCTCGATCACTTCGCGGACCGGATTGAACTTGATCTTGACCTTGGCCACTCGCAGCGCCTGGGTCGGATTGATGAACGTCCGCCCGACGTAGTGGTTGCGGATCAGGGCATTTTCGAGCTTGATCCCCGAGACCTCGGAATAGCCCAGCGCCATGGCGTTGGAGCTGTCGGGCACGCTGAAGACCACCTCGGCGCCGGGCGCGGGATGCTCCCGGGCCAGCTGGCGGCCCAGCTCGCGGCGGACCCGATCCACCGACTCGCCGAACACCGTGCTATCCGGGCGCGCGAAGTAGACCAGCTCGAAGACGCAGCGGCTCACCGGGCGCGGATTCAACCGCGGGAGCTCGGTGATCTTTCCGTCTTCGACCTTGAGGAACTGGCCGGGCTCCAGCTCGCAGACGGCTTGGGCGCCGACCAGGTCGAGCGCGCAGGTCTCCGAGGCCACCACCACCCCTTTGCCCAGGCGGCCGATCACCAGCGGGCGGAACCCGCGGCTGTCCACCACCGCGTAAAGCGTCCGGCCGACGGTGATCACCAGGCTGTAGGCACCCTCCGCCATCTCCAGCGCCTCGCGGATCTGCTCCTCCGCGGTCGGCGCCCGGGAACGGGCAATCAGGTGAACCAGGATCTCGGTGTCGGTAGACGTGGAGAAGATCGCCCCTGATTCCACCAGCTTGCGCCGGAGCTCGGGGGCGTTGGTCAGATTGCCGTTGTGTGCGATGGTGAGCGGGCCGCCGCGATAATCGGTGAGCAGGGGCTGCGCGTTGCCGAGGACCGAGCTACCGGCCGTGGAGTAACGGGTGTGCCCGACTGCCACGTCTCCGGTCAGCTTGCTGAGCGCCGACTCTTCGAAGTTTTCCGAGACCAGCCCCATTCCGCGATGGGCGTGGGCCTTTCCCGCGCGGTCGATGGCCACGATGCCTGCGCTCTCTTGACCCCGGTGCTGAAGGGCGTAGAGCCCGAGGTAGGTCAGCCGCGCCGAATCGGTCTCAGGCAGGCCGGAAACACCGAAGATGCCGCACATACCCTTGGTCTGGTCTCCTGTCGGCGATTACCTCGCCCGGTCTTCCTCCACGTGCTCCATCCGACGCGGGATGGCCTGGTCGTAGATGGTCCGCAGCTCCTCGAGCGACCAGGTCAACTCTCGATCCCCGCGCTTGATGCCGAGCGTCCGGTCCGTCCCGGTCTTGCCGGCGACGAACGCCGGAACTCCATGCTGCCGGGCCAGATCGAGCAGGCCCTGCTGCCCGGCCGGGTCGCAGGAGACCACGGCGCGGGCTCCATCCTCCCCGTAAAATAACCCCTCATCCAAGAGCCCCTGGGCGTACCCGGTGAGGTCGAGTCGGGCGCCCACCGGAGCGTCCGAATAGGGTCCGCCGATCGCCGCTTCGGCCAACGCGACCAGCAGGCCGCCCTGTGCGCAGTCGTGGGCCGAGCGAAGGAGCCCGCCCTTGGCGGCGGCCACCAGCAATCGCTGGAGCTCGCGTTCCACCCCCAAATCCACCGGGGCCTGCTTGCCTCCGACAAACTGCCGGACGTCGGCCCAATAGGCTGAGCCCCCCAGGTGGCCGGCCGTGGCACCCAGAATCACCACCATGTCGCCCCCGCCCGACTTGAAGTGGCTCCCAAGCCTGTGGTCCAGCCGCTCCAGGAGACCAACCATCCCGATGGTCGGAGTGGGGTCGATGGCCCCCGCGGGGCTTTCATTATAGAAGGAAACGTTTCCGCCGGTGACCGGGGTATCGAACGCCTGGCAGGCCTCGCCGATTCCCCGACAAGCTTCCCGGAACTGGAAGAACACCTCTGGCCGTTCCGGGTTCCCGAAGTTGAGGCAGTCGGTGATGCCGAGCGGGATAGCTCCGGTGCAGGCGATGTTGCGTGCCGCTTCGGCCACGGCTGCCTTGCCCCCTTCATAGGGGTCGAGCGCCACCAGCCGGGCGTTGCAGTCCACCGTCACCGCGATCCCAAAGCGCCCTTCGACCTGGAGCACTCCCGCATCTCCACCTGGCCCGATCAGGGTCGAGGCCTGGACCGTCGAGTCGTACTGCTCATAGACCCACCGCTTGCTGGCGATGCCTGGCGAATCGAGGAGGACCCGCAGCGCCTTCTGGATGTCCGCCGCGGAGGTATCAGCCGGTTTGGCCGATCGCCGAGCCACTACCTCGGCCCCCTCCCGCGCCTCCGGCGTGTAGATCGGGCAGTCGGAGATCAGGCGCTGGCCCGGAATCTCCGCCACCACCAGGCCATCGTGCTTGATCCGGAAGAGTCCGTCATCGGTGACTCGACCCACCGGGGTCGCGGTCAGCTCCCACTTGGCGCACACCGCTTCGATCTCCGGTACCCGGCTCGGCTCCGCCACGACCAGCATCCGCTCCTGGGATTCGGAGAGCATGATCTCGTATGGCGTCATTCCCGGCTCTCGGACCGGCACCCGGTCGGTTTCCACCTCGACCCCGACGCCGCCGCGCGCCGCCATCTCCGCCGAGGAGCTGGTCAGTCCGGCGGCCCCCATGTCCTGGATGGCCACCGCCAGCCCCTGCTCGATCAGCTCAAGGGTGGCTTCGAGGAGCAGTTTCTCGGTGAAGGGGTCGCCGACCTGGACCTGGGGCCGGCGGCTCTCGCTCTTCTCCGAGAGATCCTCCGACGCGAAACTGGCTCCGTGAATGCCGTCGCGGCCGGTGCTGGCGCCCACCGCGAGCAGGATGTTGCCCACGCCATGCGCCGCGGCCAGCATCAGGTCTTTCTCGCGCAGCAGGCCCACGCACATCGCGTTGACCAACGGATTACCACTGTAGCCAGGCGCGAAGTCGACCTCGCCGCCCAGCGTGGGAACCCCGACGCAGTTCCCGTAGTCTCCGACCCCCTTCACCACGCCGGCGAACAGGTAACGATTGCGCGGCTGATCCAGCGGGCCGAACCGGAGGCTGTTGAGTAGCGCCACCGGGCGCGCGCCCATGGTGAACACGTCGCGCAGAATCCCGCCCACGCCGGTGGCCGCGCCCTGATAGGGTTCGACCGCCGAAGGGTGATTGTGCGACTCGATCTTGAACGCCACGGCCCACCCGTCGGGCAGCCGGAGCACACCGGCATTCTCGCCGGGACCCTGGACCACCTGGGGGCCCGTGGTCGGGAAACCGCGAAGAATCGGCTTGGAATGCTTGTAGGAGCAGTGCTCGGACCAGAGCGCCGAAAAGATGCCCAGCTCGGTCAGCGTGGGCGTGCGGCCCAGGAGGGCCACGATGCGGCGGTATTCCAGGTCGTTGAGGTTGTGCTCGCGGACGACCTCCGGTGTCACCGGCCGCTCCCCGGGGAAGGGAAACGCCCGGGTGGCCGGGGGGGCTTTAACAGGCGTAGAGGTCTGGCTCACGAGAAGTCATTCGTCGGTCTGACCAACGGTGTCTGATGCCTGGTGGCTGCGATTACTCGCCTTTCTTTCCCTTGTTCTTGACGTCTCTCCGGAAGATGGTCAAGGCATCGTCCACCACCCGCCGGAGCAAGCTGTGATCCTCATGGGCGACCACCGCGTCGATCTCCCCCGCTTCGAGCCAGAGCCCGTGGCAGTCGGGGCAACGACCTACGGTGACCATGTGGAACTCCTCGGACACCAGGTGGCCGCCGCACTTGGGGCACCGCCCGAAATGGGTGGCCCGCTCGGTAACGGCCGCCATCTCGCTGCTGGTCCGCCGCGCCTTTTCGATCTTCTCGGCGTCGAGTCTGGCGAAATATTCGTCTTCGTTCTGCCTGGGCTTGTGATGCGTCATGATGTGGGCTTGGTGAAGGCCGGTTTCCGGTCGGCGGGTGAAGAGGACACTCCCTCGTACTGGTGATTGCTGGCCCGTACGATGGCGTCGACCACCTGCCCCTTCTCCAGAATGACGACATCGTAGGTGCCGCACGTCTTCAGGCAATCATTGTTGTAGAACAGATAGGTATAGTCCCCGTGGCTTCGCGCCGCGACGGGCTTGCCCCAGGCAGTCTCGACCTCGGCCTGGCTCATCCCCGGTTTGATCGCCGAGGTCTGCGCAGACAGTGGGGTTGCGGCCAGGGCAAACAGGACTACAGGCATCCAGGATCTCATTAGCGTGCTCCTTTCGCTACGTGGTCCCAGGTGAGCATCGAAGTAAAGAAACCGGCGCCGTGCGCAGGGCCCAACGCCGGATCGGAGGCGCGGTCCGGGTGTGGCATCAGGCCCACGATGTTGCCTCTGGTATTGCAGATGCCGGCGATGTCGTGGACCGATCCGTTGGGATTCTCCCCGTTGGCGGCGCTTCCATCAGGCCGGACATAGCGCACCACGATCCGGCGCTCGGTTTCCAGGCGGCGCAGCGTCTCCGAATCGGCCACAAACCGCCCGTCACCGGACGCCACCGGCATCCGGAGGATCGCGCCTTCCTGATACTGATTGGTAAACGCGGTGTCGGTCTGCTCGACCCTGATCGAGACCGGGCGCGAGGCGAAGGTCAGCCGCGCGTTCCGCATCAGCGCCCCCGGCAACATCCCGGCCTCGCAGAGAATCTGAAATCCGTTGCAGATCCCCAGCACCGGCCCGCCGGCTTCGGCGTGGCGTTGTACGGCACTCATGATCGGGCTGAATCGCGCGATCGCGCCCGAGCGGAGATAGTCGCCGTAGCTGAATCCGCCGGGGAGCAGCACGAAGTCGGCGCCCCGGAGATCGGTATCCCGGTGCCAGACGAAGTAGGCCTCGGTCCCCGCCCGCTGGGCCGAATGCAGCGTGTCGAAATCGCAATTGCTTCCGGGAAAACGGACCACTGCGACGCGGAGCATCAAGCCTCCACCTCCAGGCTGTAGTCCTCGGTCACCGGATTGGCCAGCAGCTTCTCGCACATGCGCCGGGCGGCCTGCTCGGCTTCCTCGCGCGAGCGGGCCCGCACTTCGAGCTCGATCGCCTTGCCGATCCGGACGCTCCCCGCTTCCTGGAAGCCCAGGGCCGAGAGGGCGTGCTCGACCGCCTGTCCCTGCGGGTCGAGTAACCCGGCCCGCGGCACTACTCGCACGTGTACGCGATAGCTCATGGTTGCTTTCCCATCCGTTCGTGATCTCCGCGACGCGGGCCACCGAAGCGACCGAACGGCGGACGCCGGTCGTGATGGCCCAGCGCGTGCAGATCGCCGTCGTTCCGCTCCAGCAATCCGAGGAAGAGGCCCCGTGCCACCCCGAAGATCATGTAGAAGAGCGCCAGCGGGAACAGGAACTGGCTGGGCATGGTGAGAGCCCCGATCAGGATGCCTAGGTGCAGCAGCAGACCCAGGATCCCCTTAACCGAGCGGAAGCCAATGGCCGGGAACCGCGGATACTTGACCCGGCTCACCATGAGGAAGGCCAGCATCAACATCAGGATGGCAAGGCCCTGCTTCTGGAGGTCGAGGTACTCGAGTGAGGTTTTGTACCAGGAGGTTTGGCTGAAGGGGTAGTAGACCGCCAGCGTCATCCCCGCCGCGGGAGACGGGAGACCCGTGAACCAGCCTGGCGTCGGCGACTCGTCGTGCGTGATGTTGTAGCGTGCCAGACGGAGCGTCACGCAGACGACGTACAGATAGCACAGCAGCCAGGCGAACTTGCCGGCCCAGGCGAACTCGAGGAAGTACATGATCATTGCCGGTGCGACCCCGAAGGAGATGGCGTCCACCAGCGAGTCCAGTTCGGCGCCGAACCGCGATCCGGTCTTGGAGAGCCGGGCGATCCGGCCATCCAGCATGTCCAGGGCCCCGGCGAACATCACGAACCAGGCGGCCCAGGTGAAATTGCGGTTGTAGGCGGAGATGATGGCCCACAGGCCAAAGAAGAGATTGCCCAGCGTAAAGGCGCTCGGCATGACCACGACGACGCGACGCACATTCGGGCGCGGCAACCGCGCACGACCTTCCATCAGTCCCATTGGGCCACCACCGTCTCTCCCGCCTTGGTCCGGTCGCCGGAGTTGACCAGCACCCGGGCCTCGGGGGCGAAAAAGAGATCCACTCGCGAACCGAAGCGGATCATACCCATCCGGTCTCCCTGTCGTACCGACGTGCCCAGGTCGTGATCGGTCACGATCCGCCGCGCGATCAAGCCGGCGATCTGCCGCACCAGCACCCGTCCGCGAGTCGAAGTCACGCCGATCGAGGCCTGCTCATTGTCGAGGCTCGCCTTTTCCTCGGCGGCGTGGCCGAACTTGCCGGGGTGATAATGCCGATAGCCAATCACGCCCGAGACCGGATATCGGTTCACGTGCACGCTGAACACGTTCATGAAGATCGACACCCGCTTCGCCCGCTGCTTGAGGAAGTCGGGCTCATCCTGCTCCACGATCGCCACCACCTTGCCGTCCGCTGGAGCGATCAGGTATTGCTCGCCACGCGGGCCGGTTCGGGAGGGATCCCGGAAGAACGCCACCACCCACACCGCAATCGGCAGCCAGATCAGGGCCGGCCACCAGGTCGGGAGCAGGGCCAGCGCCAGCTCGATCCCCCAGGCGCCGGCGATGAACGGCCTGCCCTCCGGCGCGATCCCCATCATCGCTCCTCCGCGAGCTCCGTCCCCGTGATCCGGCGGTACGCCTCGAGGTAACGGGCGGTGGTGGCCTCAACCACTTCCTTGGGCAACGGCGGCGGCGGCGCCTCGCCGTTCCACTGTCCCGCCTTGCGCAGCCCGGCCAGGAAATCCCGGAGCGGTTGCTTGTCGAAGCTGGGCTGCGACCGCCCGACCTTGTATTCCGCCGCCGGCCAGAAGCGGGACGAGTCAGGCGTCATCACTTCGTCGATCAACCGGAGCACACCATCGCTATCGAACCCAAACTCGAACTTGGTATCGGCGATGATGATCCCGCGCTCGATGCCGTGGTCCCGTCCTACCTGGTAGACCGCAAAGCTTGCGCCCCTCAACCGCTGCGCGACGTCCCGTCCCAGGGCCTGCTCCACGGCGCCGAAGGGCACGTTGATGTCGTGCCCGCTCTCCGCCTTGGTGGCCGGGGTAAAGATTGGCGGATTCAGGCGTTGGCTTTCCAGCAAGCCCGCGGGAAGCGGCTCCCCGGCCAGGGTCCCGCTCTCCAGATACTCCGCCCACGCCGAGCCTGAAAGATAGCCTCGGACCACGCATTCGAAGGGGACCGGCTCGGTTCGCCGCACCAGCATTGCGCGACCCACCAACTGGGTGCGGTGAGTAGCCAGTTGCGGGCATTTGGCGAGGATCTGGTCGGTCTTGGCGGTGACGAAATGCGACGGAATGACCGAGGTCAGCTTTTCGAACCAGAACGCGCTGAGCTGGGTCAGCACCGCACCCTTCCGCGGGATCGCTTCCTTCATCACCACATCGAAAGCGCTGATCCGATCGCTGGCCACCAGCAGGAGATGCTCGGAGTCCACCGAATAGACCTCGCGCACCTTGCCGCGGCGGACCAGGGGCAGTGGGAGACTGCTCGCCGTCAGCACGCTCATACCAGCACCTCCGCGGCCTCGGCCGCTGCCGCCATGGGACGGACCCGCTTGAGCATGGGGCGCAGGTAGTCGGTCAGAAATTCATCCACCTGCTGGGCGGCGCGACCGGTGTAGCGGGTCGGGTCCAGCTCCGCCTTGAGCGAAGCCGCGGGTACCTTGGCGAAGGTATGATCGGCGGCCATGCGCTCGAGCAGGTCGTTCGGCTTGCCGGTCCGGACCTGGGCGGCGCTGGCCTGGCTGAGTCGCCGGATGGTCTCGTGCAGTACCTGGCGATCCCCCCCGGCGGCGACCCCCAGCATCAACCATCGCTCGGTGGCCATCTGGGGCATCTGTTCCGCCACGTGCTGGGCGATGACCGGCTCCACCACCTCGAGTCCACCGACAATGTCGGACACCAGGAGCAGGATCGCATCGGTGGCGAGAAAGGCTTCGGGCAGCGTCAGCCGCCGGTTGGCGCTGTCGTCCAGGGTACGCTCGAGCCACTGGGTGGCGGCGGTGTAGTCGGGATTGGCGGCGGTGGCGATCACGAACCGCGCCAGGCTGCACACCCGTTCGGCCCGCATCGGATTTCGCTTGTAGGCCATGGCGCTGGAGCCGACCTGCTTGGACTCGAACGGCTCGAGCAGCTCGCCCTCGTGCTGCAACAGCCGGAGGTCAGTGGCCAGCTTGGCCGCCGACTGGGCCACGCCGCTCAGCAGGTCGAGAATCCGGGCGTCGGTCTTCCGGCTGTAGGTCTGCCCGCTGACCGGTACCGACCGTTCGACGCCCAGCTTGGCGGTGAGCCGGCGGTCGAGCTCGCGGACCTTGGCATGGTCGCCCTTGAACAACTCCAGGAATGAGGCCTGCGTCCCGGTCGCGCCCTTGCAGCCGAGCAGTTGCCATCCGGACAGCGCGTGCACGATGGCCTCGACGTCGCTCGCCAGGTCCTGGGTCCAGAGGGTCGCCCGCTTGCCCACGGTGGTGAGCTGGGCCGGCTGGAAATGGGTGTAGCCGAGGCAGGGCAGGGTCTTGGTCCGCTCGGCCAGCGCGGCCAGTCGCTCCACCGAGTCGATCAGCCGCGCCAGGAGCAGTCGAAGACTGTCGCGCATCACCAGCAAATCGGCGTTATCGGTCACCAACGCGCTGGTCGCGCCCAGGTGAATGACCGCGCGCGCCGCCGGGGCCTGGTCGCCAAACGCGTGCACGTGCGCCATGACGTCGTGACGCAGAGTGCGCTCGTAGGCGCCGGCCGCTTCCAGGTCCGCGTCGTCGAGGTGGGCACGCATCTGCTCCAGCGCCGCGGTGGGGATATCCACTCCCAGCTCCCGCTCCGTTTCCGCCAGCGCCAGCCAGATCCGCCGCCAGAGTCCGATCCGATGCCGTTCGCCCCAGAGCCGCAGCATCGCCGGGGAGGCGTAGCGGGTATTCAGCGGAGACTGGTAGTGGGTATCGCTCATCGGAGCACCAGGTCGCTGAACGAGATCTGCCCGTGCCGCTCGAAGTAGACCCGGAACGGCTCGCGGGGCCGCATGCCGTTGAGGATCTGCCTTACTTCTTCCGCGCTCCGGACTTCCCGCCGGTTGACGGCGACGATTACGTCTCCCTGCTGCAACCCGGTCTGTTCCGACAAGCGGTCGGTGATCCGGAAGATCAAGGCGCCGCGCTCGCTGGCGATCCCTTGCTCCGCCTGGATCTGGGGCGTGACGCTCACCAGCTCCAGCTCCTTGAGGACCTTGACCTTCTCGGCGGTCACGCTGGGCAAGTCGCCCGTGATCAGCGTACGGGTGACGGTGTTTCCGCTCTGGCGCGCCGTGATCTGGATCGCGTCGCCCACGTGGAGATCCAGCTTCACCGCTTCCCAGTCGAGGAAGTTGCGGAGGATCCGGCCGTTGGCCTTGATCAGGACGTCCTTCTTGTGGAGTCCGGCCCGATCGGCCGGCCCACCCGGGGCCACATTCGCGATGAGCACGCCGCCCTGGGTTTTCCAGTCCCGCATCGATTCGGCGCCGGCCACGTCGAGTCCGACCCAGGCCCGCTGAACCGATCCCTTCCGGACGATCTCGTCGGCCACGCGCACCGCCCGTTCGATGGGGATGGCGAAGCCCAGTCCGATCGATCCGCCCGACTCCGAAAAGATCGAGGAGTTGACCCCGACCACTTCACCCAGTGCGTTGGCCAGCGGGCCGCCCGAGTTGCCCGGATTGATGGCCGCATCGGTCTGAATCATGTCCAGGTACAACCCCGGCTGGTCGCGCCCCGGGAGAATGTTGCGCCCCGTTGCACTGACGACTCCGGCGGTCACCGTCGGTTCGGCATTGCCCAGCAGGAAGGCGAAGGGATTTCCCAGAGCGACCACCCATTCGGCGATCATCAGGTCGGTGCTCTTGCCGAGGGTCGCGGTCTTCAGGCCGGAGCGATCGATCCGCAGCACCGCGATGTCGGTCAGCGGGTCGTCGCCCAGCAGTTTGGCCGGCAGGTCGGACCCGTCCGGCAAGGTCACTTCGATCGAATCGGCCCCGGCCACCACGTGCTGATTGGTCAGAATGGTGCCGTCCGCCCGCCAGACGAATCCGGTGCCGTAGCTGATCTGCTCGGTTTCCTGGGGAACGAAGAAGAAGTCCCAGGGGGAAGGGGCGATCCGTTGTCGGGACCGCACCGTGATCGAGACGACCGTGGGGCCCAGCCGCTCGGCCGCCTCCACCAGCGCGGTGCGGCGGGAGTCGGCCACCGAGGACTTCGTCCGAACACCCTGCATGGTGGTGGCGGTGGCCAACCAGCCATCGCTTGCCTCTCGTCGTCCAGGAGCCTCCCGGCACGCCAGCGCCAGGAGCAGCCCGCCCGCGAGGGCCCAGCTAGACCGTGGCGGGAGCCGGAATCTCATTGGGGAGGAAGATGTCCGCCGGATATTCGGCGGCGACGAAGTAGAGACCCTGCGGCGGCGCCGGAGGGCTGGTGTCCTGATTGTGTGCGGTCATGAGCAGACGCGTCATGTCTTCCACCGGGCGCCGGCCCAGTCCGATGTCCACCATGGTGCCGACCAGGAATCGGACCATATGATGAAGGAAGCGATCGGCGGCGACGTGGAAGCTCACTCCCTGGCTGCCGCTGCGACGCCGCCACTCGGCCTGACGCACTTCACACCGGCAATGCAGGCGCTCCGCGGGCTTGGCCGCAAAGGCCGTAAAGTCATGGACTCCCCGAATCAGGTCGGCGGCCTCATGGATCAGCGAGAAATCCAGCGGCCGCCCCAGGGCCCACTCGTAGGGGCGCCTGAAGGGAGACATGCTCGATGCATCGGTCCCGACGTCATATCGATACCGCCGGCCGATGGCACTCTTGCGGGCGTGGAAGCCCGGTATAACTGTGGTGACGCGCTCGACCCAGCAGTCCCTGGGAAGCGTGGAGTTGAGAGCTCGGCGGAGGGTTTCGTCTTCCCAGCGGCTGGGTGCCGAGAAGCTGACTCCCATGCCGATGGCGTGGACCCCCGCGTCGGTCCGCCCTGAGGCATGGGTGACGATCCGCCGCCCGCAGAGCCGTTCCAGGGCCCGCTCCACTTCCGCCTGCACCGAGCGTCCCGCCGGCTGCCGCTGCCACCCTACAAAATCCCCCCCGTCGTAGTGCAGCAGCGCGAGAAAGGTGCGGCTCATGGGTGCCGCAATTTACCCAGTCAGAGGGCTCGGGGGCAGGTGGACTGCCGTGCTCAAGGCCGGGAGGGCGGCTGTCGGTTCAGCCCCTCGACCCTCTATAATCCGCTATGGCTGATTCTCCGCTCACGCACGCCATCCGACGGCTCACCGAAGGTGGCCAGCTCTCCGGTGAAGAGACCGCGGCCGCGTTCGGGGTGGTGATGCGCGGTGAGGCCACGCCTCCGCAGATCGCGGCCCTGTTGATCGGGCTCCGGGTCCGGGGCGAATCGGCGGAACAGGTCGCCGGCGCCGCCCAGACTCTGCGCGAGGTGATGCAGACCGTCCGCTTGCCGGCCGGCGCTCCCGTCATCGATACCTGCGGGACCGGTGGAGGCGCCATCGGGACCTTCAATCTCTCGACCGCGGCCGCGATCGTCGCCGCAGGTGCCGGGGCTCGGGTCGCCAAGCATGGCAATCGAAGCTACACCTCCA
Source organism: Gemmatimonadales bacterium (assembly GCA_035519565.1). Classification (GTDB taxonomy): domain Bacteria; phylum Gemmatimonadota; class Gemmatimonadetes; order Gemmatimonadales; family GWC2-71-9; genus DATIWD01. The sequence goes on from DATIWD010000101.1 coordinate 27,655, forward strand.
ACTGTGGCTCGGCCGACCTGATCGAGGCCCTGGGCCTCGAGATCACCCTCACGCCCGAACGCGCCGGAGAGGTCCTGGAGCGCGCGGGCATGGTGTTCCTGTTCGCTCCCGCCTTCCATCCGGCCATGAAGCACGTGACTCCCGTCCGGAGGGAGCTGGCGGTCCCCACCGTGATGAACCTGATCGGTCCCCTGGCCAATCCGGCGGGGGTATCGCGCCAGGTGATCGGGGTCGCCGACCGCGATCGCGCTCCCCTGATGGCCGAGGCGCTGGCCCGGCTGGGGACCGCCCATGCGCTCGTGGTCCACGCCGAGGTGGGCATGGACGAGATCAGCCCGGATGGCTGCACCCTGGTGTGGGAGATTCGCAATGGTTTCATCACGCACTGGAGCCTGGATCCCGCGGTCTACGACCTCGCCCACGCCGGCCTGGAGGGGTTGGCTGGCGGCGCTCCGGCGGCCAATGCGGCCCGGGTGGTCCACCTGCTCGAGGGCGGGGAAGACCCCGTGGGCAGAGCGGCCCTGCTGCTCAACTCGGCGGCGGCGATCTACGTGGCTGGGCTGGAATCGACTTTCGGCGCGGCAGTAGGCCGGGCGAGGCAGGCACTGCTGGAAGGCTCGGCCTTCCAGGCTCTGGAGCGACTACGGAGAGAACTAGGAAAGAAATAGCCCGGAAGAGTGCCCGGACTCCTACCCCCGGTACTCCGACGGGCCTAGTATTTCCGAATAACGCCGACCACGATCCCCTGGATCAGAATATCGCGCTCCTGGAAGCGCATGGGCTGCATGGCGGAATTGGCGGGTTGGAGACGGATCCAGCCGCCTGGCTCACGGTAGAACCGCTTGACGGTGGCCTCGGAGCCGTTGATCAGGGCAATGACCAGCTCGCCGTTGTCGGCGTTCTGTTGGCTGTGGACGACGACGAAATCCCCGTCGACGATATGCTCGTCGATCATGGAGCTGCCCTGGACCTGAAGCGCGTAATTGGGGCCCCGGCGTGGGAGAAGATTGTCGGGAACGGCCAGGGTCTCCTGTTGCATGAGGGCTTCGATCGGGGTCCCGGCGGCCACCTTGCCGAGCAGCGGGATTTCACTGGCGACGGCCTGCCCCTTGGGAGGGAGCACCTCGATGGCCCGGCTCTCGTTGTGAGTCCGCTGGATGTAGCCCTTCCGCTCCAGGTTGGTCAGATGCTCGTGCACCGTGGCCAGGGACTGAAAGCCGAATTGCTCCGCAATTTCCTCGAAACTGGGGGCATACCCATGGTCCCGGATATAGCCCTGGAGGAATGTCAGGATCTCACTCTGCCGCTTGGTTAGGGGCATCGGTCCCTACTCCCGCTACGGTTGCCACCGAAAAGAGTCCGAAATAAGCTACCCGAAAAGCGCCCGAAGGGCAAGGTGGCAAGCCTGTTAGAGAGCATTCTCGATGCCACGAGGGCCACCATTCCGGGGCTCCGTGCCCGGTGGCGGGACCTGGAGGCGGCGGCCTCCAAAGCCCCACCACCAAGGAGCTTCCGGGCCGGGCTTCAAGGTCCCCGTGTGGGCCTCATTGCGGAAGTCAAACGGCGGTCTCCCTCGGCTGGCGAAATACAAGCCAGGCTGGATCCAGCCCGGCACGCCGCCGCCTACGCCGGGGCGGGGGCGGCAGCCATCTCGGTCCTGACCAACCGGGAGCATTTCGGAGGGAGCCTGGAGGATCTGGCGACCGTCGCCCGGGGGGTCCCGGTACCCGTACTTCGCAAGGATTTCATTCTGGATGAGACCCAGATTCTCGAAGCGCGGGCGGCCGGCGCCTCGGCGATCCTGCTCATCACCCGAGCGCTTCCGGCGCCCCGCCTGAAGGAGCTGGCCCAGACCGCGCGTGATTGGGGGCTCGACACCCTGGTGGAAGTTCACACGGCCGCCGAGCTGGACGTCGCGCTCGAGTCCGGGGCCGCGGCGATCGGCATCAATAGCCGCGATCTGAACGATTTCAGGATCGACACGGAGGCGGCCTGGCGCCTGGTGGCCCAGGTTCCCGCCGACCGGATTGCGGTCGCGGAGAGCGGGATGAGTACGCCGGCCGATGTCGAACGCGCGGCTCAGGCTGGCGCCGATGCGGTCCTGATCGGGACCGCGCTCTCGGCGGCGCCGGATCCGGCGGACCTGGCCAGGCGACTGGCGGGGATCCCGCGGCGTGGCCGATGAGCGAGTGGAGGGCTCCGTCGGGAGGGGCTTTTGCCCTTATCCTAGCGCCCGTGGTTGATGTAAGTTGTGGGGTGGTGCGACTTCCGGGGGTCGCAGGCCGGTCCAGAGTCGCCCATTTCATGGAGGCCTTCGTTGGGCATCACCCTACCTCGTGAGCGCGCCGTCGGCGGACGGTTCGGTCGCTATGGCGGCCGCTACGTTCCCGAGACCCTGGTCGCCGCGCTGGACGAGTTGGCCGCGCTCTACGATGGGGCGCGGGCCGATCCGTCCTTCTGGGCCGAATTCGATGCGCTGCTCCGGGATTTCGCGGGCCGACCCTCGGCGCTGTCGGAGGCACCGCGGTTCAGCGACGTGGCAGGTGCGCGGGTCCTGCTCAAGCGAGAGGACCTGGTCCATACCGGCGCGCACAAGATCAACAACACCATCGGACAGGCGCTGCTCGCCCTGCGGATGGGCAAGCGGCGGATGATTGCGGAAACCGGCGCGGGCCAGCATGGCGTCGCCACCGCCACGGTGTGCGCCCGCTTCGGCCTCGAGTGTGTGGTCTACATGGGGGCGGAGGACGTGGCCCGGCAGGCCCTGAACGTCTACCGGATGAAGCTGCTGGGTGCCACCGTGGTGCCGGTCGAATCCGGCACCAAGACCCTCAAGGACGCCACCAACGAGGCGCTCCGCGACTGGGTGACCAACGTCCCGACCACCCACTACATCATCGGCTCGGTGGTGGGGCCCGACCCCTATCCCCGGATGGTACGCGATTTCCAATCGGTGATCGGCCGGGAGGCACGGGCCCAGGTGCGGGATCGGGTGGGCCACCTCCCCAGAACCGCGGTGGCGTGTGTCGGAGGCGGGTCGAACGCGATCGGTCTCTTCAGCGGCTTTCTGGAGGACCCCGAGGTGGAGCTGGTTGGTGTCGAAGCGGCAGGCGAAGGGTTGGAGACGGGGCGGCACAGCGCCACGTTAGCTGCGGGTACGCCGGGCGTTTTGCACGGGAGCCTGAGCTATCTCCTGCAGGATGCCGACGGCCAGGTCTCCCCGGCCCATTCGATCTCGGCGGGCCTCGACTACCCCGGGGTGGGACCGGAGCACAGTTACCTGCGCGATAGTGGCCGAGTCCGCTACGAAGCGGTGACCGACGCGCAGGCGCTGGAGGGCTTCCAGATGATGTGCCGCCTGGAAGGCATCATCCCCGCGCTGGAGACCGCCCACGCCCTGGCCTGGGTGGCTGGCGCTTGCGGGCGCTGGAAGCGAGACGATGTCGTGCTGGTCTGTCTGAGCGGCCGGGGCGACAAGGACGTGGCCCACGCTGCCCGACTGCTGGGGAATCCGCTATGACGGGACCCGGGGACTTCCAGGACACCGCGATCCTCCCAGTCTCCCAGGTCGAGGAACTGATCCGGACCGTCGTCAAAGGGCTCCGGGCGTTCCAGATGTACCTCCCGAACAATCCCATCTATCACCGCGCCGCACAGGCCATCAAGGAAGCCTTCCAGCCGGTCTGGGCAGCCCTGGACGAGCTGGTCCTGACCGTGGCGGAGACCGATTTCGTCTGGGAAGAGCAGGTGGTCTACCACCAGCTCAGCAAGGGCGAGAGTCTCGCCTGGGGTCTCTACAAGGACGGGATGCGGATCCTGACCCTGAGAAAAGGGGTCGAGGAGGGCGAGATCGTCCGGTTCCTGGAAATAGTGCAGCGCGCCCGCACCCTTCCGGCCGACGCCGGGGATGACCTGCTCACCCTCCTCTGGGAACACGAATTCAGCTTCATCTCCTACCAGTTCACCGAATTCTTCGCCGATGCGGCGCCGATTCTCGGCGGCGGGGCACCACCCGCGTCGGGAAGCGAGGTCAGCCCCGAGCAAGCCAAACAGGCGGTCCAGGAGGAGGCGCCCCCCCGGCCGTCCGGCGTGATCGAGCTGGAAGACTTCGATTCCACGCTCTATTGGCTGGACGAGGCCGAGATCCAGTACATCGCGAAGTCGATCGCCTCGGAGTATGCCCAGGACCTGCGGGCCAACGCGCTCACCATCCTGTTCGACATTTTCGAATTCCAGAGCGAAAAGCCCATCCACAGCGAGTTGATCGGCATTCTCGAGCACCTGCTGCCCAACCTGCTCAACGCCGGTGACTTCAGGTCGGTAGCCACGATCCTCAGGGAATCGCACCTCGAGATGGAGAAGATGCCCAACCTGGCGGGAGACCTGCGCACCCGCCTGGACGCGTTCACCGGCCGGCTGAGCGAGCCGGCCGTACTGGGGCAGGTCCTCCAGTCGATCGACGAGGCCACGACGCCGCCCAGCGAGAACGATCTTGGCGAGCTGTTCAAGGAGTTGCGACCGTCTGCGCTGGAGACGGCACTCACCTGGCTGCCCAGGCTCTCGTCTGCCCGGGTGCGCGAGCTGCTCGAAGGCTCGGCCGACCGGCTGGCCGAGGCCAACCCTCGCGAGGTCCTCCGGCTGCTCCGACTTCCGGAATCGGACGCCTTGATCCCGGCCGTGGAGCTCTGCCGCCGCCTGAAGCTGCAGCCGGCGGTGCCCGGCTTGGGCGACACGCTGGGCCACAACCAGGCGCCGGTCCGACTGGCCTCGGTGCAGGCGCTGGCGGCGATCGCCACGCCGGGCGCGCTGGCCCAGATCGATCGCGCGGTGGACGACGCCGATCGCGACGTGCGGCTGGCCGCGGTGCGTGAAGTGGGGCGCAAGGGATACAAGGGCTCGCTCCGGCGGGTGGAACCGGTGGTCCAGGGCAAGGTCCAGCGTCCCATGGACCTTACCGAGCGGATGGCGTTCTTCGAGGCCTATGCCCTGATCGCCGGGCCCAGTGCCCTGGATCCCCTGACGGCGATGTTGATCCCCGGCGGGCTGTTCAAGCACAAGGAGCCGCCGGAGACCCGGGCCTGCGCTGCGCTGGCGCTGGGTAAGCTCCGCACGCCAGAGGCGCGAGAGGCGCTGCAGCGGGCGGCGGCAGACAAGGAGCTGGTGGTACGGAACGCGGTCAGCCGAGCCCTCAGAGAGGCCAACGCATGAACCGCCCATCCGAGCCTGCGGCCCACGCCAAGGTAGACGACGAGCGGGTCCAGGACGCGTTCCTGCGTCATGCGGGGCGCGGACTCCTGCTCGCCATGTACGCTGCGCTCCGAAGTCTCAAGCTCTACCCGATCGAGAACGCCACGGCGCAGAAGGCGCTGGACGACCTCCAGACCGCGACCAGTCAGCTGCTGGCCAGCACGCAGGAGATCGAGGTCCGGCTGTCGGGCGAATTCATCTTCGTGAACGCGACCCGGCTTCGACTGGAGCTCGACAACTACGCCTCCTTCAGCCACATCCTGACCATCCTGCGCGACACCGGCGTCGGCGACCTCAAGATCACGCCCGGAGTGGAGCGCAAGGAGTGGCAGGTCCTGCTGGGTCTGCTCCTCACCCTATCGGGCCGGCCCGACCGGGAGGCGGAGAGCCTGGTCGAGTTGCGCGAAAAGCTGCTGTTGGCGGGGGTCTCCCGCATCGAGGTCCACCCGCCAGCCGAGAGCGAAGAGGCGGTGGCGGAGGCGGAGCGGGCCCGCGAGATCGCCAAGCGGACCTATTCCCACGGCGTGGCGGTGACCAAGGACGTGATCAACAGCGTCCGGTTGGGCCGGACCACCAGCATCGCCAAGGTGAAGCGGGCGGTGCAGTCGATCGTGGACCAGGTGCTCAACAATGAGACCTCCCTGATCGGCCTCACCGCGATCCGGGACTACGACGAGTACACCTTCACCCACTCGGTGAACGTCTGCATCCTCTCCGTGGCCATCGGCAAACGGCTGGGCCTCTCCCGGCTTCAGCTCTACGATCTGGGCATGGCGGGCTTGCTGCACGACGTGGGCAAGGCCCGGATCCCGGTGGAGGTGCTCAACAAGACCGGCGGTCTGGACGAGAGCGAGTGGCGCATCATGCAGGCGCATCCCTGGCTCGGGGTCCTCACGCTCTTCGCCATGCGGGGCTATGGCGAGATTCCCTATCGCTCGCTGGTGGTCGCGCACGAGCATCACATGAAGATCGACCTGACCGGCTACCCCAAGTCGATCCGGCCGCGGACCATTGGAGTGTACTCGCGCATCGTCGCGGTGGCCGACGGCTACGATGCCGCCACCACCCGCCGGGCCTATCAGACGATCCCGATCCAGCCCGACGAGGTGCTGCGGGAGATGTGGGAGAACCCGCGGCGAGGATACGATCCGGTGCTGGTCAAGGCCCTGATCAACCTGATCGGCGTGTACCCCGTCGGCACCTGCGTCATCCTCGATACCTTCGAGGTGGCGGTGGTGGTCTCGGCCAATCCGGATACCAACCTGCTCAACCGGCCGATCATCCGGATCCGAATCGACGTCAACGGCTCCCAGCTGCCCAAGCCGGGGCGCGAGGAGAACCTGGGCGCGCGGTCGGCCGACGGGAGCTTTCTCCGGTCGATCGTCAAAGTGACCAATCCTGACCGCTACGGCCTTGTCGTCGGCGACTCGGTTGTCTGATTCCGGCCTTCGTGGGGCGTGGGCGCGGCTCCGCGCGGCGCGCCGCAAGGCGCTCATCCCCTACCTGACGGCGGGGTTCCCGTCGGCTGCGAAGAGCCTCGAGGCGTTCCGGGCCGCCGACCGGATCGCCGACATCCTCGAGGTCGGCGTCCCGTTCAGCGATCCGCTGGCCGATGGTCCCACGATCCAGCGCTCCACCTTCGAGGCGCTCAAGCAGGGGATGACCCTGCCGGGCGCGCTCGAGCTGGTCTCCCGGGCGGAGCTGTCGAAACCGGTAGTGCTGTTCAGTTATCTCAATCCCATTCTCCGCTACGGCCTGACCCGGTTTCTCAAGGACGCCGCCGATCTGGGGATCGCGGGGCTCCTGCTCACCGACCTGCCGGCCGGCAGCGACCCCGAGGTCGAGGGCGAAGTGCAGGAAAGCCCGCTCGATCTGATACGCCTGGTGGCGCCGACCAGCCGGCCCGAGCGCGTGGCCGAAGCGGTGCGCGGGGCGCAGGGATTCGTGTACGTGATTGCGCGGCTGGGGGTGACGGGAGCGTCGCCCCAGCTGGCGGCCGATCTGACCGATACCATCGCGCGGGTCCGCGCGGCGACCACGCTGCCGATCGCGGCGGGGTTCGGCATTTCGACGCCGGCCCAGGCCGTCGCGGTCGGCAAGCTGGCCGATGGCGTCGTGGTCGGTAGCGCGCTGGTGGAAGTCCTGGGACGCGAGGGGGTGGGAGCGGCGGGGGCCTATCTGGCCCAGCTGCGGGCGGCGCTGGATAGTGCCCGGCCCGAGGGAGCGAAGACGTGAACGTCACCCTGGACGTCCAGAAGGCCGTGGACCGCTCCACCACCGTAATGGCCTATGGCGGCCTGGCGGTGCTGCTGATCGCGCTGGCCAGAGATCACACCTGGCTGGACAAGCCGATCCCGCTCCTGGCCCTGCTGATCGCGGTCATCGCGCTGCGCGGCGCCCAGATCCCCCTCTCCAAGTATTCCTATCTGACCCAGATCGGGATCGCGGTCCTGGTCGGCGCCGTGACGGTGGGTCCGACGCCGGTGCTGCTGGCGCTCTGGCTCGGGGTCTTTTCTGCCGACGCCTTCTGGCGCCGGAAGACCATCTCGGCCGCCTGGATCAACGCCGGACGCGAGGCCATCGCCTTCACCGCCTCGTATGGGATCTACGCCGCGATCATGGTGCGCGCCCAGCCCGAAGGGTTGAGCCTGGAGTATCTGGGCCCGGCCGCCGCCTTTCTCGGGACCTATTTCTTCTTCGGACGCTCGCTCTTCTACTTCAGCCTGCTGGTCCGGGGGAAGCTGGCCTCCGAAGAGCGGCTGATGATTCTCCGTTACGAAATTCTGTCCTATCTCCTCACCGTGGGTGGCGCCATCCTGAGCGTGGGCGCCATCCTGGGCCTCGCCCCTGAGGGCTGGATCGCGGTCCTGGCGGTGCTCGGTGTGCTGGGCCTCTTGACCAAACGGATTCTCGAAGAGGCGATCTCCGCGGAAGAGCTGAACAAAATCCACCTGCGGGAACGGATCATCACCAGCAACATCACCCTGGGCGATGCCTTCTCTCAGCTCGAGCAGCTGGCTCACCGCGTACTCGACTGGGGCGATTTCCGGATCTATCGGGTCGAGGCCGACGTCTCCCGGCAGGTCTATCGCGGCCTGAACGGCCGCCCCAACCGCGGCGAGCCCGGGATAGATGCTCCACGGCTGCGGGCCATCGCGGTGCGGGAAGGTCAGCCGGTGGTGGTGGCGGATTCCCAGCGGGATGAGCGGCTGACGTCTCCCGATCCCGACGCGCGGAGTCTCCTGGTGCTCCCCCTCCGCTTCGGCAACGAGACCATCGGGACCCTGGAGTTGGAGCATCACAAGGCTCGGGCGTATGGAGCGAAAGAAGTCGCGGCGGCCTCGACCTTCGCCGGGCAGTTGGCGACGGCGATTCATATTTCGGACCTCCGCCGTCCCCTGGTGGACACGGTGGACCGGATCGGTGCCCAGGTGCAACGACTGGGCGGCGTGAGCGAGGGGCTCCGCTCCGCGTCGGGGGCCGTGGCCGTGGCGGCGGAGGCGATTCGGCAGGGCGCGGCCGAGCAGGGACAGTGGGTCGCCGGCGGGCGGGAGGCCACGGGCGTTCTGGCGGGAGCCGCGCGGGACGTGGCGGTGCATGGCGCCGCCGCCGCCGAAGCCTCCGAGACGGCGAGCGAGGTCGCGGCCCGGAACCGGATCCAGGTGCAGAGCGCCATCGAACGCCTGGTCCAGCTCAAGGGGTTCGTATCCGAGAGCAGCCACCAGGTGGCCGAGCTGTATCAAATCACCAATCGGCTGATCGGGTTCATCGGATCGATCCGCGAGATCGCCGACCTGACCAACCTGATCTCGCTCAACGCGGCGATCGAAGCGGCACGGGCGGGACAGCAGGGGAAGGGCTTCGCCGTGGTCGCCGCCGAGGTGCGGCAGCTGGCTGCGCAGAGCGCCGCGGCTTCACGCGAGGCCGGCGGATTGGTGGCCGGGATTCTGGGACAGGTGGCCCAAGTCTCGGAATTGATGGATCGGGGGGAAGAGGCAGTGGCCGGCGTCGAAGAGTTGAGTGCCAGCGCGGCCAAGGCCCTCGACGACATCGTGCGGACCACCCACAGCGCCGGGGAGAACGCCCGCCGGATCGCGGCCTCCGCGGAAAGCCAGGAAGCCGCCACCAGCCGGCTCACCGGCGAGATGGCCAGTATCGCTGAGGTCTCCGACCGGGCGCTTCAGGAGACCCACGAGATGGCGCTGCGGGCTGCGGAGACGGCCCAGGGTCATGCCGATCTCGAGCGGGCGATCCAGGAATTGCAGTCGGTGGCGTCCCACCTGCATGCCATCGCGCGGCACTTCGCGACCGAGCTATGAGCCTGGTCGAGCGGGTGTACATCGCCCTGGGCAGCAACGAGGGAGACCGGGCCGCCTATCTCGGCAAGGCGCGCGAAGCGGTGGGGAAGATTCCGCTCACCAAGGTGGTGGCCACGTCCTCGGTCGAGGAGACCGAGCCGGTGGGTGGGCCACCCCAGGGTCGCTATCTCAATCAGATGCTCCTGGCCGAGACGGCGCTGGATCCCTCGAGATTTCTCAAGGCGCTCCAGAAGATCGAGAACGATCAGGGACGGGTGCGGGGGGAGCGATGGGGACCGCGGACCCTGGACCTCGACATCGTGCGCTTCGGCACCCGCCGGCTCCGGGAGACCGATCTGATCATTCCGCATCCCCAGCTGCCCAACCGCCCATTTTGGCAGCGGGAAATCGAAGAGATCGAGCGCGCCCTCAACCCCAAAGACTGAGCCGGGACTCCTCATGGCCGACTCGGCACCGCTGACCATCACCGATCTGGCCGCCCTCAAGAAGGCGGGCAAGAAGATCGTGGTGCTCACCTGCTACGACGCGCTCTTCGCCCGCTTGCTGGACGACGAGGTGGACATGCTGCTGGTGGGCGACTCGGTCAATCAGGTGCTGGCCGGCCGGGAGACCACGCTCAACGCCACGCTGTATCAGATGATCTATCACGCGGCGGCGGTGAAGCGAGGCAGCCGGCACGCGCTGGTGTTCGTCGACCTGCCGTTTCTCACGTACCAGGTCACCATCCCGGAAGCGATCCGGAACGCCGGCAAAGTACTGCAGGACAGCGGGGCCCACGGAGTCAAGCTGGAGGGCGGGCGCCACATGACCGAAACAGTCCGGGCCCTGGTGGACGTAGGCATTCCGGTGATGGGTCACCTGGGGCTCACCCCGCAATCAGTCCATCAGCTGGGCGGTTATCGGGTGCCGGGCAGGGAGCCGGCCGGCGCGGACCGGCTGCTGGAGGATGCCAAGGCGCTGGAGGGGGCCGGTGCGTGCGCGCTGGTGCTGGAGCTGGTCCCCGCGACCCTGGCGACCAAAATCTCCAAGGCGCTCACCATTCCCACCAT
>DATIWD010000102.1:0-2638 GCA_035519565.1 Gemmatimonadales bacterium
CCCGATCCGGTTGGCCGGCACCTGGAGGAGATACTCGAAGAAGGCGATCCCCCAGCTGGCCACCACCGCGATGAGGAGCGGCTTGGTTCGGAGATTCCGGAGATGGGCGTACCAGGCGAAGGTCATGAACACGTTGGAGCAGACCAGCAGCAACGCGGTTTTGACGATTGGCCTCATGGGAGAGCGCTCTCCGGTGTGGGAGGGTGAGGTCAGGAGCTCAGTGTTACTTCCCGGCTAGTGCCCGGGAGAGCTCAGCCGCGAACTTCCGCAGGTCCTCCCAGTCGGTGTACTCGTAGTCCCGGTGCCAATCGGTCTCGACGCCTGCCTTCCTGGCGATCCGCCGCATCACCCACTTGGTGATCCAGTTGTAGCGGGAGTAGGGAAGGGCGCCGGCCACGATCTTGACCCGGCCCGGCTGCCAGCCGGTCTCCTTGACGAAATGCTGCACGATCTCGTCGAGATCGTGTCGGACTTTGGGATCGTCCTGGAGCACGCCGAGGCAGACCGAGATGAAGACACTGGGCTTGCCTTGCAGCCCTGCCGCATGGCGGCGGACCCAGTGCCGGACGCCTCGCTGGTAATCGTGGAGGTGAACCGATGCCGCGACCACCACGCCGGCATAGCTCGCGGGGTCGGGGTCGACGCCCTTCTGCCCTCCTTCGACCAGGTCCACCTCGTTCCCCGAGTCGCGCCACTGCTCGGCCAGAAACCGCGCGATCTTCCCAGTTTGCCCGTTGGTGGTGCCGAAGAGAATGAGAAACCGACTCATCCGAGCCTCAGGCGCCGAACTGGCGAAGATGGTGGTCGAAGTGCTTGTAGCAGAAGAAGCCCCAGCTCCGGCGATTCATGGCGCCGAAGATCGCATGGCCGGGCCATGTGGTGCGTCGCTCTTCTGCGACGAAACGATCGACCATCCCGAAGAACTGGTTCAAGTCTGCTCCCCAGGTGTTGGGCCTGCTCACAAATGCCTCCCAAGGCCCTCGCAGCTTGCCCGCCGGCCAGGGGAGGACATACAGACCCAGTTGCTTGAACGGGGGCCAACTCCAGATGGTGCGCCGAGGCTCGGCGTGCGCGTCGCCGAGGGTGTGGCGCATCTGGTCGCACAGGTGGGCCAGCATCTGGGGCGCATTCATCTTGCCCCAGCGAGGAGGGGCTTCGGGGTCGAGGTTCCGGAAGCGCTGAAGCAGCCGCTCGCGGTCGCTGGGGACGAGGAGACTCGGCGTAGGACCCTCGTTTCGTCGCTAGAGTCGGATCACGCCAGCGCTCCACCGATGATGGCCCCGAGGACCAGGGGACCAACATGGCCGAGGGCGAGCACCGCCCCGCCGAACCCGGCGATGATCCCGAGAAGAGGAATCCCGGTCAGGACCGTGGCCAGCAGGAAGAACATGATGCCGAACAGGAGGCCAGGGAGAAAGACCGCGATCAAGGCCGAGCCCACCGAGCCGGCCTTCTTCCCTCCGACATACCCGGCGATCAGCGGGCCCAGGAAGGGGAGCCAGAAGAGCAGCAAGGAGAGCAGGCCCATCCATCCCATGGCGGCCAGAATGCTTCCGCTCGATTGCGAGGCGCGAGGTTGAGTCATGAGTGTCTCGACGGGGTACTGGGTCGGATAGTGTCGCTCATTTCCCGATCGGCGTGAGGGAAAGCTCGCCTCTGCGCCGCCAGACTAGGACCGCACCGATCACGGTGGTAATGGCGAGGCCGGCGCCGAATTCGTCGATGATATAGGCCGTCTTCCCGGTATCGGTCGTAAGCGGGGTGAGAACCAGCTGGATGAACATGTTGTGGCTGCCGTGAATGAAAGCCGCCGGCCAGACGCTCCCCGATTTGAGCCGGAGCCAGGCGAAGATGAACGACGATGCCACCACCATGATGGTGAAACAGGTCAAGGCATACCAGGCGGGAGTGCCGGCATTGTAGTCGCTGAAGAGAATCGACGGAAAGTGCCAGGCGGCCCAGAGGAGGCCGCTGATGAGCCCGACGCCGGTAAAGTTGGTGACCTTGGCCAGCTCGGGGACCAGGAATCCCCGCCAGCCGATCTCCTCGCCCAGGGCGCGGGCCGTCTTGGGAATGAACCCGGCCGTCATCGTGATGAGCACGTAGGCCACCAGGGCGAGGGGAAGCGAAAGGCCGATCAAACCGTAGTCGACCGCCTGCTTCCTGACGAACTCCGCGTTGTAGAACCCGCCCAAGCCGGTGACCCAGACCAGGAGGTACAGCGGAAGCGAATAGAGAATGGGGATCAGATAGGCCCAGGCCTGATAGTGGCCGCTGCCCCAGCTCCAGCCCAGGTCCCGCGGACTCTCGTGGAAGAGCCATTTGGTAATGAAGGCCGACAGCGCGGGGGACCACATCGCCCCGGTGGCCAGGGTGAGGTTGCCGGGGGCCCGGCGATCCAGCGCGTCGAACACCGCGGTCAACGCCGTGGTCAGGACATAGAAGACCAGGATCTTGGTCCAGACCCGGCGGCGGGTTTCCGGGCTTGTCCCGGTCATGCGCGGGCTTCCTGCCGATAGAGGAAGGCCACCAGGAAAGCGAGGACGAAGACCTGAATGCCATCGAAGATGATCTGCTTCACGACCAGTTCCCCCGGCATCGGCTGCACCACGTAGTAGACCATGTAGGTGGGGACCAC
>DATIWD010000103.1:0-53120 GCA_035519565.1 Gemmatimonadales bacterium
CCCGAGGCCAACCTGGGCGGCAACATCAGCGCCCGGTCGGCTGACTACTTCAATGCCCCGCAGACACGCTCGTTCGTGTTCTCGGTGACACTCAATCGCTAAGGCGAAGGAGCGCGTCTCTATGCGGAAATTCATCCATGCGGTCATGCTGGCATCCGCGGCGGCGGTCGGCGCCACCGGATGTAGCAACTTTCTCTCAAGCAATGACGTATCGTTGGACCCCAACCAGCCGAGTACCGCAACGGCATCGCAGTTGTTCCAAGGGGTTCAAGCGAGCCAATGGACGGAACAGGAGGCTCTCCTGGGCATCACTACCTGCGTCTTTATCCAGCAGTGCAGTGGTCGGGGCAGCGGCCGGTTCTTGGACAGCTACACGCAGTACATCTTCAGCGCCCAGGACTTCAGCTTCGACTACGGGCAGATGTACCTGGGTGGTGGGCTGGTGGATATCCATACGGTCGAGGCTGCGGAAGCAGGTGCGGGTAACGTCGGATTCCTCGGCGTAGCCCGCATCTATGAAGCCTTGGTCATGAGCACGGCGGCTGGGATCTGGGGGGACATTCCCTGGAGCGAGGCAGGCGACCCGGTCAACCACCCCCTGCCAGCGCTGGACAGGCAGATGGACATTTACAACGGGCTGTTGGGACTGCTCGACAGCGCCATCGCCAACCTCAGCGTGCCGATAAGCAGCACGAACCCTGGGCCGGGTGGGTTCGATCTGGTGTTCGCCCGGTTCAACGATCCGGTGGCCGATCCGACCGGTGCGGTCTGGCGCCTTCAGTGGACCCGTGTGGCCCATACGCTCAAGGCCAGGATCTACTTGCACATGGCCGAACTGAATGGGGCAACCGCCTACGCCTCGGCGGTCACGGAAGCCAATCAGGGCATCAACAACATCGACGAGAGCTTCCGGGCGCAGCACAGCACCACGGCCAATGAAGGCAACCAGTGGTGGCAGTTCAACGTCACGGCCTTCGGCCGCGACCTGACCGCTGGCATCCCGTTGGTCAACCTGATGAACAACCGGGACGGCGTGGCAGGAAACGCCGATCCCCGGCTGCCGGAGTATTTCGGTTGTGCTCCCGGAACCAGCCCCTGCCAGTACATCGGCAACGGCTTCCCCGCGGATCCCACGCCTCCCTCCTACATCGAGGGGACGCGGAACGTCGCGGACTACAACCAGGGGATCGTGACCTGGGAAGAGAATCAGTTGATTCTCGCCGAGGCGACGTGCGCTCCCGCGCAGCTCGCCGGCGCAACCGGAGGCGTCGATCCAACGACGGTGTGCGCGGCCTCGGCTGGGTTCCTGAATGCGGAGCGTACCGCCCACGGCCTGGCCACCATCGCCACGCCGACCATTCGGGACATCATGGAAGAGAAGTACGTCGCGATGTTCCAGAATATCGAAGCCTGGTCCGACTACAAGCGGAGCTGCATTCCGGCGCTGGTGCCGAATAACGGCACGTTCGGCCCACCGTCGCAGGTCCCGGGTCGCCTGTACTACGGGGACTCCGAAGTCAACGCGAACTCGGACAACTACCCGAGCACGGCCGGTGAGTTGACCTTCGGCGGCAGTTTCGTGTCGGGTCAGAACATCGTTGGGTTCCGGAACCCCGATGACCCGAAACCCTGCCCGTAATGGAGGGGAGAACCCGGGGAGGCCGGTGCGGCTCCCAGGGGTAGGACGGATCAAAGCGTAACAAGCGGGGAGCGGGTCACGAAGATGTGATCCGCTCCCTGTCGCGCTCTTCAGGCGCTCTCGCTATGTTGTAGAGAGCAACGAGGGATGCAATGACCATCAAACATCTGGTAGTCGGGGCGGCGGCTGCGCTTCTCCTGACCGGCTGCTTCACCTACGTGCCCTACGAGCACGCGACTCCCCGGACCGGGGATCGCGTGACGGCGGACCTCACGCCGGACGGCTCGCAGGACCTGGCCCGTCTGGTGGGTCCCCGGGTCGGATCCGTACGGGGACAGATACTCAACGCCGATACCGACCGAATGCTCCTGTCGGTGAGCTCGACGACCAACTTTGACGATGAAACGACCGACTGGAAGGGTGAGACGGTCGCGGTGCCCATGGGCGGCGTGGATCACCTGCTGACCAAGAAGTTCTCGGTGGGCCGGACGCTTCTAGTCACTGCGGCCGCCGTCGGAGTTGGCCTGCTCGCCGGGAAAGTCGTTTCGGGGGTCGATAAGGGAAACAGCACTCAGAATCCTGGCGGAGGGGGGCAAAACCCCAACTAACGACAACTAACGATTTCCAAAGGGGCCTGGGGTTCCCTACCAGGCCCCTGGTTGTTTAGGGGGCCTCTAGTTGTGTAAGACCGCGATCGACTTGGTCAGGTCCTGCTCGAGGATCCACTCGATAGACATCCCCGGCTGCACGATCAGCTGATCGCTGGTTACCGGCTGGGCGTTGATGATGTTGGCGTTGATGGTCACCCGCCGGTTTCCGCCGACCGGCTCTCCGCGAAGTCGCACCTGCCGGCCCTGACCCAGATAATTGCGGGGCATCACCAGACTCACCTTCGTGGCCGCCGTCACCTCACCAAACCGGGTGCGCTGGCCGTCGTGAATGGCATAGATGTCGTAGTCGTTATACGTCTTGTTGTTCACGACCACGAGCACGTCGGCCTCCTGCGCTTCCGGATCAGGCGGTGCCGGGGCACGATTGGGAGAACACCCGCTGAGCGCCAGGACGGCGAAACAGGCGAGGACGGCCACGCCAAGAGGCTGAAGCCGCCGGCGATGGAGTGGGTTCATTGGGCACCTTCCTGAAGAAGCTCGCTCCCTAGTGGAGCGTGACCGTAGACTTGTCTAGATCCTGCTCGAGGGTCCACTCGATCGACATCCCAGGTTGAACCACCAGCGACTGCGTGGTGAGCGCTTTTAGAAGGGTGAACGGGGCGGAGGGAGGCGGCGCCCCGACCTGTTCTATGCGAAGCCGGACTTGCCGGCCATTTCCCAACAGCGTCCTGGGCATGATCAGGCTGACCTCACTGGATGCGGTTGTCTGGCCGAATCGCGTCCGTTGGCCATCATGGATCGAGTAAACGGCATAGTCGAAGTAGGTCTTGTTGTTGATCACCACCAGCACATCGGCCTCACGCGCCTGTGGATCGGGGGCAGGAGGTGGATGGCTGGCGGAGCAGCCCAAGCCCAGGCAGGACCCGAGGAGGAGCCACCTCCACACGGGTCGGTCCGTCCGCTCAATCCTCCTGCTGGGTCCCACCTGCCTACTTCAGGAAGACCGAGGAGCTGGCGAGGTTGTTCTCGATCGTCCACTCGATGATGGCGCCAGGCTGAACCGTGATCTGCTGGCTCAGGACGTCCCTTCCACCTCCAGCGACCGGCGACCCCTTGAGCCGAACCGTGCGGCTCGTGGGGGTCAGGTAACTGGCGGGCATCGAGAGTGTGGTGGTCGCGGTGGCGCGAGCCGTCCCGATGCGCCGGGACTGCCCCTGGGCCACCGCATATACATTGACGTCCGAGTAGGCCTTGTTATTCACAGTCACCACGATCGCGGCCTCCCGCTCCTCCGGAGTCGGAGGGGTAGGGGTACTCTTGCTGCAGGACAGGACCAGGGTTCCCCCTACTGCGGCCAGGATCAAGGAGAAGGATCGACGACGTGAAATACCCATGGTGTTGACTCCCATGCGGTGGAATGCCTTGGACGGCGTGCGCCGAACCGGCTGATTGTGAAGGTTGTGTCCTAAAGCTGCCGCACGGCTCCGTGTTGTCAATACTCGGCGGAGTGCGGGAAAGATTCGATTTGTAAAGCAGCGGATTCGGCTCTGGAAGCGCTCTAGCGGACGTGCTGGTGCTCCGACGCGGGCATCTCCATGGGGCCATGCCCGGGAGAATCGGGCTGGTCGAGGATGATGACGTCCTTAGCCGAGGGCGCATGGCCGAACGGCAAGGCGCGGTCGATGCCCATGGCGGCGAAGAGGAGCGCCAGGTAGAGCAGAGAATAGCGATACATCCGCCACGCGGTCGGAGTCACCTGATGCTCGCGCAGGAGCCGCACGCAGTACCAGAGCAGCCTCCCGCCCAGCAGGGCCGCTGCCACCGCGTAGAACCATCCCAGCGCGCCGAACACCGAGGGCATCAGCGTGAGGGGAAGCAGCATCAGGGTATACAGGAGCATCTGGATCTTGGTCTCCCGATCGCCTCGCACGACCGGCAGCATGGGTACCCCGGCCCGCGCGTACTCGCCCTGCTTGATCAGCGCGAGAGCCCAGAAATGGGGCGGGGTCCAGTAGAATACGATTGCAAACAGATAGAGCGCCGCCAGATCCAGCTGGCCCGTCACGGCGGTCCAACCGACCAGCGGCGGAAAGGCGCCGGCCGCTCCTCCGATTACGATGTTCTGCGGGCTGGTCCGCTTGAGCCACACCGTATACACGAACACGTAGAACAGCAGGCCGCTCAGAGCCAGCCAGGCGCTCAGCGGATTCACGAAGTGCCAGAAGATGGCAAAGGCGAGGACACCGAGGCTCACCCCGAAGGCCAGCCCCGAGGCCGGCGACAGCCGGCCCGAGGGAATCGGGCGCAACCGCGTGCGCGACATCTTGTCGTCGATGTCCCGGTCGAACCACATGTTGATGGCGTTGGCGCCCCCCGCCATGAGGTACCCGCCAACGATGACCCAGAAGACCAGGGCGGCCGATGGCGTCCCCAAAGGGGTGATGAACATTGGTGCGACGGTCGTGACCAGGAGGAGAGAAATGATTCGGGGCTTGGTTAGCGTGAGCAGGTCACGCGCCAGCCCCGGCCGCTCGGCCTCGACCCTCTCTGTTGCGGCCACGAGGGCTGGGGTCCGCGCCGAGTACCAGACCAGGACCGCGAGCAGGCTCCAGAGCAAGGTGCCGGTGAGGAGATGCGCCGCCCGGAGAGCGGGAGGCAACAGGTTGAGCACCATCGCCGCAGCCACGCCGATCTGCGCCAGGGTCGCGATCAAGACGGCGAGCGCGGACAGTCGCAGCGGACGACGCTCCGGCTCCGAGCCACGCCACTGGCGAATCGTGACCAGAGTGATCAAGGCCAGCAGCAGGAAGGCCAGAATCCGATGCGTCCATTGCACCAGGCCGAGGGTCGTGGCCGGAGGCCCCAGCCGGCCTTCACACAGAGGGAAACCCTGACAAACCAGCCCGGCGTTCAGGTTGGCGACCAGCGCGCCGTAGAAGATCACCACGAACCCGAGCCCGGCCGTAAGCAAGACCAACGGGTGGTCCCGGTGCCGGCGCTCGGGAGGCAGGAGGGGGCTCGTGCTCCGAAGCGCACAGACCATTACCACGGCCAGCAAGACCATCGCGTTGAGGAGATGGACGACCACCACCGCGGGCGGGAGATCCAACTTGACGATGATCGGCCCCAGGATCACCTGGAACTCGAGGAGGACCACCGCCAGCGTCGCCGGTGCCCGCAGGTACCGATCCTGGCGATGCCGGCGCCACGCGACGAAGCCCAGCGCGAAGATGCAGACGGTGACCAGCGCTGCGACCCAGCGATGCCCGATCTCGATCAGCGTCGGGAGATCCAGCGGCGGGAACCACTCTCCTTTGCAGAGCGGCCAGTGGGCTCCGCACCCCATTCCGGAGCCGCTGATCCGCACCCAGCCGCCCAGCACGATGAGCCCGAAAACCAAGCCCACCCCAGTCCACGACAGCCTTCGGTAGAGCCGCGAGTCTCCGCGAGCTGGCTCCGCCATCACCCGACCTCCGAATTCTGTAACTTATTGTGGGACATTGTGATACGGCCGCCAGCCTGGAGGGACCAGCACCCCCAACTCACGCCTGGCCGGCAAAGCAATCGGATAGGGAAGGGGTTGTCAAGCAGGGAGGACCGGAATGCGCCGTCCTTCGATCGACTGTTTCGCCAATACCGGGCGGTCGCTAACCTGCACTCAACTCCGAATCACAGGTTCGCATGGCTGAACCAGGGATGACGACAGTCGACCCGTGGGGAGAGCGACTGCCGCGCCGCCTCGGTCTCGCGAGCGCCATCGCCGTGCTGGTCGGGTCCACCATCGGGAGCGGGATCTTTCGGGTACCCGCCGCGGTGGCGGCTCGCCTGGGCGATCCGACCCAGGCGCTGGTGGCCTGGGTGCTGGGCGGTGTCTTCGCGCTGTTCGGCGCGTTGACGCTGGCCGAGGTGGCCGCGGCACTGCCCCGGTCGGGCGGAGTATTCGCCTACATCCTCGAGGGGTTCGGACCGCTCCCCGCCTTTCTCTTCGGCTGGACCGAGCTCACCGTGATTCGCGCCTCGGCGCTGGGAGCCATTGCCACGATCTTCGCCGAATACCTCGGCTATTTCATTCCCCTGAATAATCAGATGGTCCATCTGATCGCGGCGATCGGTATCGTCCTGGTGGGCGCGTTCAATTATGTGGGCGTCTCGCTCGCCGCCGCGATCATGAATTTCATCACCGCGGCCAAATATGCGGCCCTCGCCGCCCTGGTCGGGCTGGCGTTCTTCGCCGGAGAGGGAAGTGCCGCGCATCTCGTTTCGGGCGGCGGCGGAACGGCGGGGTTCCAGCTCTCGCTGTTCGCCACGGCGCTGATCCCGATCATGTGGACCTACGACGGGTGGGCCGATCTCTCGTTCATGGGGGGAGAGGTCAAAGATCCGGGGCGAACCCTCCCGCTGGCTCTGATCGCGGGTACCGCGCTGATCGTGGCCGTCTACGTCCTGCTCAACGCCGCCTACATCTACCTGGTGCCGATCCCGGAAATGGCCCAATCGCGATTGATTGCGGCGACCGCGGCTGAGCGGATTCCTCTCCTGGGGCCGCGGGGCGGCGGGGTCATCGCCGCCGTGGTCATGCTCTCCTGCTTCGGGACGCTCAACGGGTCCATGATGACCGGGCCCCGGATCTTCTTCGCCATGGCTGACCGCGGGCTCTTCTTCCGCGGCATCGCCCGGATCTCACCCCGCTTCCAGAGTCCCTCGGTGGCGATCTGGCTGGCGACCGGACTGGGAGTGCTGTATGTGCTGTTCAACGATTTCCAACAGCTGGCCGACAAGTTCATCCTGGGCATCTGGCCGTTCTACGCCCTGGCGGTGGCCGCCGTCTTCGTGCTCAGGAAGCGGCGACCCGAGCTCCCTCGCCCCTACCTGACCTGGGGCTATCCCGTGGTGCCGATCCTGTTCCTCGTGGCCTCGGTGGCGATGGTGGCCAACGCGCTGATCACCGACCCCATCAACACGGGGATCACCTTCGCGATCATCGTGGCGGGGATACCGGGGTACTACGGATGGAGAGCGCTGGAGCGAAGCCGCTGAGGGAGATGTTGCTCAGAGCAGGCGCAAGGCGAGATCCAGCGCCTTGACGCTGTGGGTGAGCGCGCCCACCGAGATGAAGTCGGCTCCCGCCTCCGCGTAACGGCGCACATTCTCCAGTGTAATTCCTCCACTGGCTTCGATCTCGATCCCGGGTGAGAGGCGCCTGGCCGCCGTGGCCCAGGCACGCAAGGTGTCTGGCGACTGGTTATCGACCAGGATCCTGGTGGCGCCGGCGGCGCAGGCCTGTTCCATCTGGGAATCCGACTCCGCCTCGACGTAGCAGGTCTTCACTCCACGGACCCGCGCCGCCTCGAGCACCTGGGCCAGAGTCCGTCCGGCCCGGGCCAGAGCCTGCCAATGGTTGTCCTTGATCATGATTTCGTGGGCCAGGTCCAGGCGGTGCCGCTGTCCACCACCGGCCAGGACCGCGCTCACATCGAACGCCCGTAGCCCCGGCGCCGTCTTTCTGGTGTGCAGGATCTTGCAACGCGTGCCGGCGACCGCTTCCACGAACCGACGCGTCAGGGTGGCGATACCGGAGGCGCGTTGTAGCGTGTTGAGCAGCGGTCGCTCGACCCGGAGCAGGGTCGCGAGCGGGCCCTCGATAGTCGCGACCGTGGCTGCGGGACGAAACGTAGCCCCCTCCGGTCCACTCCAGGCGATCGGCCGACAGCCGACATGTCGCGCCAGGGCGTCGGCGTAGGTCTGCCCGGCCAGCACCCCCTCCTCCCGGGCCTCGACTGCGGCCCGGCCCACCAGCTCGACCGGGACGGTGAGCTGAGTGGTGAGATCCCGCGACCCGTCCTCCTCGAGCATCCAGCGAGCGAGGCGGTCGGGGTCGGAGTGTTGTTCGTCCTGATCCTGAAGGGTCAGGCCGGGCTGAGTCCGGCGGGGCGGGGGCGGGGGCGACTGCGACGGGCGATCACCGGTCACGGCTCACTTCCCCAGCGCCACCATGCGGTCCAGCGCGGCCCGGGCGCGGGCGGCGATGTCCGGCGGCACCGTGACGTGGTAGCGGTCCAGTCTGAGGGCCTCGAGGGTGTTGCTCAGCGTGATCGTCTTCATGAACGCGCACACCGCCTCAGGATCAGCCGCGTAGAACTGCTTGCTGGGTGCCACCTGCTTCATACGGTGCATGATGCCGGTCTCGGTCGCCACGATGAACGACCGGGCCGGCCGCTCCCGAGCCAGGTTTACCATGCCCTCGGTGGACGCGATGTGCAGTCCTCCGGGCTTGATGTCTCCCATGCCCATGGCATAGATCAACTGACCGGCGCAGCCACATTCGGGGTGAACCAGCACCTCGGCTTCCGGGTGCTGGCCGCGCGCCTGGTTCAAGGTCTCGGTGCGGATGCCTTTGTGCACGTGGCACTCGCCCATCCAGACCTCGATGCGGCGCTCGGGACGGCTGCGTCGCATGTGCGCGCCCAGGAAGAAATCGGGGCAGAAGAGAATCCCGCGGTCGGCGGGAATGGCGTCGATGACGGCGAGGGCGTTCCCGCTGGTGCAGCAGTAGTCGAGCTCAGCCTTGACCTCTGCGGTGGTGTTCACGTACCCGACTGCCAGGTAGCCGGGGAATTTCGCCTTCCACTTCCTGACGTCCTCGGCCGTGATGGTGTCCGCCAGCGAGCATCCCGCCCGGAGATCGGGGAGCAGGACGCGCTTGCTCGGCGCCAGAATGGCCGCCGTCTCCGCCATGAAATGGACTCCGCAAAAGACGATGATGTCGGCGTCGGTCGCCGCTGCCTTCCGCGAGAGGCCCAGCGAGTCGCCGACGAAATCGGCCACGTCCTGCACCTCGGGGCGCTGGTAGTTGTGGGCCAGGATTACTGCGTGACGGTCCCGGGCCAGCGCTCGGATTTGACCCTGGAGGCCCGGGATGTCGGCGTCGGAGTAGCCCGGCGCCTCGATGAGCGGAAGCCGGGTCGCCATCAGCCGGAGTCGCCGGTTCGGGCCAGGGGCGGGTAATCCAGGCGCCGGTGGCCGCCGCGACTCTCCCGGCGATGACGCGCGGCGCGGGTGATCAAGCTGGCGACCATGAGCTGATTGGCGGTCCGCCAGGCAGCGGCAGGCGTGTGACGCGCCAGTCGCGCCAGGGTCCGTTCGGCCAGGACCAGCGACCGCTCGGTCCGCTGCAAGCCGACGTTGTTGGTCATGGTGAGTCGCATTTCCTGGCGGATCGCCTCGCACTGAGCGTCGCCATCCGGCTCCTCCACCGGAAGACTGATCCCGACTCCGCCGGCCACCTGGTCGATTTCGAAAGCCGGCTCGAGGCTGAGGGCTCGCGCGACGCGGTCGGCAAAGACCAGCCCCTCGAGCAGGGAGTTGGAGGCCAGGCGGTTGGCGCCGTGAACTCCGGTGCAGGCGACCTCTCCCACCGCCCAAAGGCCCTCGACCGTGGTACGCCCCTCCAGGTCGGTCCGGATCCCGCCCATGGCATAGTGAAGGGCCGGCGCGACCGGCAGGAGATCCTTGCCGGGGTCGAGGCCGTGCTCGGCCAGAATCCGCGTGACACCGGGGAACCGGTTGGGAAAGTCTTCGATCTCGCGCACATCCAGCCAGGCTCCACCGGTGGCGTCCGCGGTGGCGACCGCGCGGGCGACCACATCGCGGGGAGC
This sequence comes from Gemmatimonadales bacterium, assembly GCA_035519565.1. Taxonomy (GTDB): domain Bacteria; phylum Gemmatimonadota; class Gemmatimonadetes; order Gemmatimonadales; family GWC2-71-9; genus DATIWD01. Next base: position 9,906 of record DATIWD010000103.1, read on the forward strand.
CAGCTCGCCACGGGGATCGGCATCAAAGGCGAATCGCCGTCCGTCCTTGTCCACCAGAATCCCTCCGGCTCCCCGGATCGCCTCGGTGACGAGTGGCGCGGGGTTCACCCCGGGGAGCTTGAGCGCGGTGGGGTGGAATTGGAGGAACTCGATGTCCCTGAGCTCGGCCCCGACCTGATGGGCCAGCGCCCAGCCGTCTCCGGTCGCGACCAGGGGATTGGTCGTGACCTGATAGAGCTGGCCCACGCCACCGGTGGCCAGCACCACCGCCGGGGCCCGGAGGTAGACGCGCCGGCCGCTCACCTGGGCCACCAGACCGGTGACGCGATCCGGTCCCTTGAGCAGGGCCCGGACTTCGGCGTGCTCGTGAATCTTGACCAGCGGGTGGCTACGGACGATGGCGGTGAGCCAGCCGATTAAAGCGGCCCCGGTTTGATCGCCGCCGGCGTGGATCACGCGGGGCTTGGTATGGGCGGCCTCCAGACCGAACCGCAGCTTCCCGTCCGCGGAGCGATCGAAGGTGGCCCCCATCGCCAGTAATTCGCGGATTCGGTCGGGCCCTTCCTTGGTCAGGATCCAGACCGCTTCGGGATCGGACAGGCCGTCACCGGCGGCCAAGGTATCGGCGGCGTGCTGAAGCGGGCTGTCTCCCGGCCCCAGCGCGACCGCGATTCCGCCTTGTGCCCAGGCACTGGCGCTATCCCAGATTCCGCCCTTGGTCAGGAGGACCGAGGGTCGCCCTTCGACGGCCAGCCGCCAGGCCGTCCAGAGGCCGGCGATACCGGTGCCTACGATGATGGGACGAGCGCTCATATGTCATGAAATATAACGGCTGAAAACGACGGTCGGCGGGTCAGGTCCGTACGCGAGCGAGGAGCCAAACCGAGATCGCCAGAACCATCCCGTTGGGCACCCAGGCTGCCACGGTGGGATCCATGATCCCGCTGGTTCCCACCGCCTTGGAGAGCTGGATGAGGGAGAGAAAAAGGACCGTGGCCAGGAGGCTGATGCCGATGCCGAAGGCCGGCCCGGAGCGCGGCGAGCTGTACGCGAGCGGGGCGCCCAGCATGGCCACGATGAAGCAGGTGGCGGGGAGAGCGAGCTTGAGCGCCAACTCTACTTCGAGCTTGCTGGTGTCGTTCCCCGAGCGTTTCAAGGCATCGATGTAGCGCCGCAGCTCTTCGTAGCGCATCTCCTGTGGCGCTTTGGCCTCCGCCATCAGATCCGAGGGGGACTGGGTCAGCGCGCGGAGGTGGGCGGTCTTGAAATGAAAGATCCGCTCCTCACCAGGCCCGGCGACCCGCTGGCTGGTGCCAGCCCAGAGGCTCCACTCGTGCCGTGTGTCGTCGAAGATGGCGCTGTCAGCCGCGATCGCCAGGTTGGGATAGTCGGTGCCCCGGCCCTGGCGCACGAACACCAGGTTCCGCATCGCCTGCTGGTTGAGGTCAAGGCTCCTGATGGTGTAGACCCACCCCTGCTCAGCGCGGTACACGAAGTTGTAGCGAGCCAGTTTGGGGCGTACGGGTCTGGCCCGCTGGAGCTCGCTCTGCTTGGCGGTGGCGGCGGGGGCGAAGTTCCCGAGAACGCCCGAGAGCCCCGAGGCCAGCAGCGCCGTGATCAGAATCGGGGTGCAGAGCCGGAGGAACCCCCGGCCGCCCGCCTTCATCGCGGTGATCTCGGAGTTCCGAGCCAGGTTGCCGATGGTGAACACGGTGGCGAAAAGCACCGCCGCCGGCATCACCTCGAACATGTGCTCGGGGAGGGCGTAGACGTAGCTCACCAGAATCTGCTTGGCGGTCAGCCCGCGACTCAGCAGCCGCTGCAGCGAGTCGGTGAGATTGATGATCACCGAGATCACCGGAAAGCCCACGGCGGTCAGGCCGAAGATCAGGAGCCACGACCGCATCACATAGCGGTCCAGGATGGGCAGGCCGATCACGCGCGTCGCCGGGTGAGGCGGCTGGTGAGGGCGTCGACGATCTCGGCGAAGTCCCCACCGCGGGTGGAGCCCGATTCCCGGCTGACCCGGTACAGGCCGATCAGTCCCAGGACCAGGAGAATCAGGTTGGGGCCCCACATGGCGACCCAGGGAGAGATGAACCCTTCGTCCCCCAGGCTCTCGCCGGCGATGAGGCCCACGTAGTTGAGCGCGAATACCGAGAGCCCGCCGCCCAGGACGAGGCCCACGCCGCCCCTGGGGAATCGGAGGGCCATGGGCACTCCGACGATCACGAACACGATGCAGGCCGCGCTGATTGCCCACTTCTTGTGCACTTCAACCGAGTACTGGTGCTGGCGGAGACCGGCGCCCCGCGCGTTGTCGCGGGCCGATGCCACCTCTCCCCACGTGGAGAGGTGGACCGGGGACCTGGTCCCGAAGCCGGGCCGCTGCGTCGGTGGGACCTGGACTGGAGGGGTGGCCTGCGCCTGGGCGGCGTTCGGGAAGAACAGCTTCCCCATGTGGTGAAACAGGAGGCAATACCCGGTAAGGCTCGGCGCAGGAAAAGGAGCGGCCGGCGGAGGCGGCGCCAGACCGAGGATGAATCGGAGATCGTGCCGTACCAGGTCTTCGCGCCGCTGGTCGGCCAGCGCGATGTCGCGCTCGGCATCGTGCACCACGCCCAGCATCTCGCAGGTCGTCATCTCGCGGTCGCCACGGACGTCGTCGGCCATGCTCAGTTCGAGGTGGTTGGCCACGTCGCGCACACGGATATCGTCGACCGTGAAGTAGGTCAGCTGCTGCACTTCCTCCTGGTCGATCTTGAACTCCTGGATCGACCCGGAGTAGAGTCGCAGGCTGAGATCGGCGCCGCCCGGGGCCATCGCCATTCGGCCGCTGTCGGCATAGATGATCCGGCGCCCCTTGTTGGGGGCCAGGTCGAAGATGGTCACGTTGCGCAGGCGGCCGCTGGGAGGATCGATGCGGCTGGCCCTGAGGAAGAACCCCGCCTGGGGGATTTCGTTGATGACCTGCTCGCGCATTTCCAGGGTCGGCTTCTTGCGCTGGATGTTGATCAGCAGATTGCGGAGCCGCGCGTTACTCTTGGGCAGGACCTGGTCGGTGAAGGCGAAGTTCACCATCGCCAGCACCGTAGACGCCAGCAGGAGCGGCGCCACCACCTGACCAACGCTCACCCCGTTCGCGCGCATGGCCGTGATCTCGTTGTCCGCGGCCAGATGGCTGATGCTGTAGAGCACGGCGAGGAGCACCGCCATGGGGAGCGTCATGGCGACGATGAACGGCAGGCACAACCAGAAGACTTCGCCGATGACCGACCAGGGCAGCCCCTTGCCGACCAGGTCGCCGAACCGGCGAGCCACCTGGTTGAGCAGCATGAGGCTGGTCATGGCCGCAAAGGCGTACAGGAAGGGCGGCCACAGTTGACGAAGGAGGTAACGGTCGAGCAGGCGCACGCGTTCTAAGTCTCCGCATTGTAAGCGCTTCCACCAGCCATTATAATTCCGCGCCGGCGAGCCCCTCAAGAGCTATCGGCGTAACGGCCACCCCTCTCCAGTACCCCGGCCGCCCCGTTCCCAGCCTGCGTGAGCCATGAGTCCTCGTGTCCGTTGGTCCTGGCTGGTTCTCCTATTCCTACCGTCCTGCGAGCGTCCCAAGCCACCCAGCGAGTTCGATGCCGCCTTCGCCCTGGCGACCATCGAGCGACAACTGGCTCCCGGACCCCGAGTGCCCAACACGCCGGCCCATCGCGCGACCGGAAACTGGCTCGATTCGCTGCTCCGGACCCGGGCGGACACGGTCATCGTACAGGCGTGGACCCACGTGGACGCCGCCGGAGACTCGCTCGCGCTCCGGAATTTTCTGGCCCGATTCAATCGTAGCGCTCCCGACCGGATCCTGCTTCTGGCTCACTGGGACAGCCGGCCGCGATCGGACGGACCCAACTCTCGCAATCCCCAACTACCGGTGCCGGGCGCCAACGACGGTGGCTCCGGCGTCGCGGTGCTCCTGGGAGTGGCCGATGCGCTTCATCGGCGCGCGCCGGAGCGCGGAGTGGATCTCCTCTTCGTGGACGGAGAGGACTTCGGCGACTTCACCAACCATCCGCTGGACGTCCTGATCGGCTCCCGATATTTCGCCGCCCATCAGCCCGACGGTCCCCGCCCGTCTTACGCGGTGCTCTTCGATCTGGTGGGCGACAAGGATCTCCAGATCTACGAGGAAGGCAACTCGCTGACCGGGGCGCCCGAGATCGTGGACAAGGTCTGGGCGGCGGCGGCGGCCCTGGGCTACCAGAAGTATTTCGTGGCCTCGCCCAGGCACACGCTGATCGACGACCATGTGGAGTTGCAGAAGGTGGGAATCCGCGCGATCGACGTGGTGGATTTCGACTACCCGTACTGGCACACACCCGACGACACCTTTGACAAGGTGAGCGCCGCCAGTCTCAAGATCGTGGGAGACGTGGCGCTGAAGCTGACCCGGGAGCGTTAGCGGCGGCCGGCGCGATCCGGTGATGCGCTGCGTGTTATTGATCCCGGTCCCCGTCGCGCACGAAATAGGATTGGGGCATGGTTCGCCCCGAACACCGCGCCGCTCTCCTCTTGCTCGGCCTGGCGGTCGCGGGGCAGGCCGCCCGCACCTGGTTGAGCGAGCCGGGAGAGCCGCCCGGAGAGGCCCGCCTGTTGAGCGGGGGACCGCCGCGTGGGGTGGAGGCCCATCGCGACAGTGCCGCCCGAGCCTCCAGCCCGCTTGGGACCGGGGAATTAGTCGACCTGGACCGGGCCTCCCTTCGAGAGATCCTGCGCATTCCCCACCTGGGTCCATCCCTGGCGCGGGCGATCGTCGCCGACCGAAACGCTCGGGGGCCGTTTGGGGACCTGACCGGCCTGGACCGGGTAGCGGGAGTCGGCCCCGGCCTGCTGCGAGCGATCGCGCCGCATGTACGGTTCTCGGGGACGCCCAGACCGGCCTCCCCCAGCCTCTCTCTCGATCCCCCACCTGTTCTGCAACGGTCCACCGCAGACTGCCACTGGGCTCACTGCGGGTCCTCACGCCTGGACCTCAATGTGGCTAGCGCAGCGCAGCTCGAACGGCTTCCGGGGATCGGCCCATCCCTTGCAAGTCGCATCGTCGTCTTCCGCGGGAAGCACGGGCCATTTGCCTCGGTGGACGACTTGGTTCGGGTAGGGGGGATAGGCCCGGCGACCCTGCAGCGGGTCCGGGATCGGGTGGAGGTGAAGCCTTTCCCTCCTTGACACCCCTCCGCGCTGTTCTACCTTAATAACTGGCTGTCGTAAACCGTTGTCATTCCTCATCCTCCGGACACATCAGGGGCCATGGCGACCGCAGCAGCCGGGAACGAACGGCTTGGCGACATCCTGATCCGGGAAGGCCTCATCACCCGGGACCAGTTGTCATCGGCGCTGACCGAGCAGCGGTCCAGCGGTCACCGGCTGGGCTACGTGTTGGTCAAGCTGGGACTGGTTCAGGAGATCGAGGTCACCAAGGTCCTGGCGCGGCAGTATCGGATGCCGGCGGTGGATCTCTCCCGGTTCGAAGTCGACCCCAAGATCGTCAAGCTGATTCCCGGAGATTTCGCGCTCAAGCACGTCGTACTCCCGCTCAAGCGCGAGGGGCGGACGCTCACCGTCGCGATGGCCGATCCGACCAACTCGGGCGTCATCGACGATCTCAAGTTCATCACCCGCTACGATCTCTTTCCGGTCATCGCCGGCGAGTACACGCTTCGCACGCTGATCGAGAAGCACTACGAGTCGAGCGACCAGCAGCTCCAGACCCTGCTCAAGGACATGGAGGGGCTGGGCGAAGACGTCGAGGTGGTCGAGGAGCAGGAAGAAGATCAGGCGACGCAGGCGCAGATCGACGACGCGCCGGTCGTCAAGCTGATCAACGGATTGCTGACCGAGGCGGTGCGTCGGGGCGCCAGCGACATTCACATCGAGCCGTTCGAGCACGAGATCCGGGTCCGTTACCGGATCGACGGGGCGCTCCAGGAGATCATGCGGCCGCCGCTCAAGATGCGGGCGGCCCTGACCTCACGCGTCAAGATTCTCTCGCAGCTCAATATCGCGGAGCGCCGGATCCCGCAGGACGGACGGCTCAAGCTCAAGATGGGAAGTCGGGTGATCGACTTCCGGGTCTCGACGCTGCCGGTGCTGTTCGGCGAAAAGATCGTGCTCCGAATCCTCGACAAGGGGAACCTGACGCTCGATCTCACCACGTTCGGCTTCGAGGCCAAGGCCGAGGCCGACCTGATGCGGGCGATCCTGAACCCCTACGGCATGGTGTTGGTGACGGGACCCACGGGCTCCGGCAAGACCACCACGTTGTACTCGGCGCTCTCCCGGATTAACACCATGGAGACCAACATCCTCACCGCGGAAGACCCCGTGGAGTACAATCTCATGGGGATCAACCAGGTGCTGGTGCGGACCGAGATCGGGCTGACCTTTGCCGCCGCGCTCCGGGCTTTCCTGCGGCAGGACCCCAATATCATCATGATCGGTGAGATCCGGGACCTGGAAACGGGGAGCATCGCGATCAAGGCGGCGCTCACCGGGCACTTGGTCCTGTCCACGCTGCATACCAACGATGCCCCCAGCACCATCACCCGCATGATCGACATGGGGATCGAGGCCTTCAACGTGGCCAGCGCGGTGAACCTGGTGGTGGCTCAGCGACTGGTCCGGCGGATCTGCAAAGACTGCAAGGCCCCGGCCCAGTACTCCGATGAGGTGCTTCACAGTCTGGGGACTTCGAAGGAGATCAAGGCGCTGCCCTTCCATAAGGGTACCGGGTGTGACACCTGCGGCGGCACCGGCTACAAGGGCCGCGCGGGCATCTATGAAGTGATGGCGATGACCCCTGAAGTCCGGCGCATGGTCCTTCGGGGAGCCTCGGTGGCGGATATGCGGGACCAGGCGGTCAGCGAAGGGATGCTGACCCTCCGGATGGACGGCATCAAGAAAATCGAGAAGGGCGTGACGACCCTCGAAGAAGTCGTGAAGGAGACAGCCGCATGACAGTGAACCTGCGGGCGCTGCTCGAGGAAATGATCGAGAAGGACGCCTCCGACCTCCACATCACGGCCGGAGAGCGGCCCAAGCTCCGGATCGACGGGGATATCGTCAGTGCCTCGGCCCCGGACATCCTCAACCCCAAGGACACGCTCTCGCTCGCCTATTCGGTCCTCACGGAGAACCAGAAGAAACGGTTCGAGACCGAGGACGAGCTGGACTTCTCCTTCGGGATCCAGAACCTGGCCCGGTTCCGCGGCAACTGCTTCAAGCAGCGGGGATGCGTCGCCATGGTGATCCGGATGATCCCCTTCAACGTCCGCACCTTCGAGGACCTGGGACTCCCGCCGGTGGTCGCCAAGCTGGCGGAACGGCCGCGGGGACTGGTGCTGGTCACCGGGCCGACCGGCTCGGGCAAGTCGACGACCCTGGCCGCCATGATCGACAAGATCAACAAGGAGCGGAAAGGGCACATCATTACGGTGGAGGACCCCATCGAGTTCATCCACCGGCATCACAGTTGCATCATTAACCAGCGGGAGGTTGGGACCGACACCAAGAGCTTCTCCAACTCCCTGAAATACGCCTTGCGGGAAGACCCCGACGTCATCCTGGTGGGCGAAATGCGGGACCTGGAGACCATCGCGGCTACCCTGACCATCGCGGAGACCGGCCACCTGGCCCTGGCCACGCTGCACACCAATTCGGCGGCGGAGAGCATCAACCGGATCATCGACGTCTTCCCGTCGAGCCAGCAGACCCAGGTCCGGGCCCAGCTGGCCTTCGTGCTGGAGGGCGTGATTACCCAGACGCTGCTGCCCAAGGCCAAGGGTCGGGGCCGCGCGATGGCCTGCGAGATCATGGTCTGTACCCCGGCCATCCGGGCCCTGATCCGGGACGACAAAGTGCACCAGATCTACTCCGCGCTGCAGGCCGGCAAGAAGCACGGCATGCAGACGATGAACGACGCGTTGTACCAGCTGTACGTCAGCCGGGAAGTGGCGCAGGACGAGTGCCTGCGCGCGTCCGGCGACCCGAACGAGTTCCTCCGGATGTGCGGCGAAACGCCGGTGGAGGAGCAGGATTTCGGGCACGTGGAAAAAGGTCGGCCGGCGGCACGCCGCTAACGGGAGGGAACCAATACCATGGCGAAATGGGAGTACACCGCCCGGAACCAGAGTACGGGCCAGATCATGAAGGGCACCATGGAAGCCCCCTCGCGGGAGGAGGTGGCCGCCCAGCTCAAGAAGAACAAGCTCATCATGGTGCAGGCCCGGGAGGCCCCCAAGGAGATCAAGCTCGGGTTCAAGACCAGCCGCGTGCGCACGCGCGACGTGGTGATCTTCACCCGGCAGTTCGCCACCATGATCAACTCCGGTCTGCCCCTGGTGCAGTCGCTCGACATTCTGGCCAAGCAGACCGAGAACAAGGCCCTCTCCGACATTACCCGGGCGGTGGTATACGACGTCGAGAGCGGCCACACGCTGGCCGACGCCTTCCGCAAGCACCCGAAGGCCTTCAGCGATCTCTATGTGAACATGGTAGCCGCCGGTGAGGCCGGTGGTATCCTGGACACCATTCTCCTCCGGCTGGCGACCTTCCTCGAGAAGAATGACGCCCTGGTCCGGAAGGTTAAAGGCGCCATGGTCTACCCCGGCGTCATCATGACGGTGGCGGCGCTGGCCATCGCGATCCTGCTGATCTTCGTGATTCCCACATTCCAGAGCATGTTCGCTTCGGTGAACCTCGAGTTGCCGCTGCCCACCCGTATCGTGATCGGCGCCTCCAACTTCCTGATCCACTACTGGTGGGCGCTCCTTGGCATGATCGCGCTCGCCATCTTCGGCGGCACCCGCTACTACGCCTCGCCGCAGGGCCGCAAGCAGATCGACGCCCTGCTGCTCCGGGCCCCGATCATCGGCGACGTGGTCCGCAAGTCGGCCGTGTCCCGTTTCACCCGGACCCTCGGCACCCTGATCTCTTCCGGTGTGTCGATCCTGGACGGCCTCGAAATCACGGCCAAGACCGCCGGCAACCGGGTCATCCACGACGCGGTCATGCAGTCGCGGCAGTCGATCGCGGGCGGTGAGACGATCGCGGCCCCGCTGGAGAAGTCGGGCGTCTTCCCCCCGATGGTGATCTCGATGATCGCCGTCGGCGAGCAGACCGGTGGTCTGGACGAAATGCTGTCCAAGATCGCCGACTTCTACGACGAAGAGGTGGACGTGGCTGTCTCCGCGCTGCTCTCCCTGATGGAACCGATCATGATCGTGGTGCTGGGGGTAGTCGTCGGCGGCATGGTGGTCGCGATGTACCTGCCGATCTTCGACATGGTCAACGCGGTGCAGTAGCACCGACCGGTCTTGATCCGTCGGCCATTCCAGGACAATCACCCGCGGCGGCTCCTCCGGAGCCGCCGCGGTGCTTTGAGGGGAGCGGTGCTCGGTTGCGCCGGAGTCGGGATGCTCACGATCAGCGCCTGCCGCCCTTCCGCACCACCGGTTCCGCCGCTCGATCTCGCCGCGTACCGGGCCTCGTTCGACGCCTGGCGGGCCCATCGGCTGGAGGCGGTCAACGGCGAGGAGGGCTGGACCACGCTCGCGGGGCTATTCTGGCTGGAAGCTGGAGAGAATCGAGCGGGGAGCGATCCCCGGAACCCGATCCACCTGCCGGCCGGCAAGGCACCGGGAACCGCCGGCACGTTCGTCCTGGCGGACGACCGGGTCCGTTTCGACGCGGCTCCTCATTCGGGAATCACCGAGAGCGGACGCGCGGTTACCAGCGTTCCGGTCCGGGCCGACGACGACAGCGTGGCCACGATCCTCGCCCTGGGCTCGCTCTCGATTCGCGTCATCCATCGGGGAGCCCGTTTCGCGGTCAGAGTCAAGGACAAGATGCACCCGGCTCGCACCGGTTTCACCGGGCTTCAGTACTTCCCGCTCGACACCGCCTGGCGTCTCCGCGCGCGCTTCGAGCCCTACCCGCCCGGGCGCACGATCCGGATCGTCAATGTTCTCAACATGGTGGAGGACACGCCGACGCCCGGCGCAGTGCATTTCACGGTGGGTGGACGCCCTTACCGACTGGACGCCGTGACCGAGCGGGGGATTACCGACTATTTCATCATGTTCAAGGACAGCACCAACGCGGATTCCACCTACGGCGCGGGACGCTATCTCTACGTGACTCCCCCCGATTCCTCGGGCAGCCTGATCCTCGATTTCAATCGGAGCTACAATCCGCCCTGCGCCTTCACCACCTTCGCCACCTGTCCCCTGCCGCCACCCCAGAATCACCTGCCGCTCGCGGTGCGCGCGGGGGAGCTGGGGTATCGCGAGTCCAGCTCGCGGGCTAAGCCCTGACCGTCAGCGGCTAGTTGGGCGGCCTCAACTCGAAGGTGAGGGTGGCCCAGTCCGATTCGTAGTCCACTCCGGTCCGTTGACTCGGTACCATGTGAACGAACTTGAGGAACCACTTACCGGAGCGGTCCAGCCGGGCGGTGACCACGCCATCGCCATCGGAGCGCAACACCTGCTCCGGGATGGCCAGCCCCTTGGCGTCCGTCCCTCCGACAATCACCTCCTGGCCAACGATCGGCTTCCCCTCGAGGAGACAGCGAACCCGGAGCGACCCGCCGGGCGGGAGGGCGTAGGGATTGTCCATGGGCACCAGCTCGGCTCGCTGGCCCAACGCCGGCCCCACCGGGGTACTCCGCTGAGTGCCCACCTGGATCAGAGTCTTGGCGTGCTTGGCGTAGCGCTCACGCGCCGGCTTCTCCAGCTCTCCCCGGCGTGCCCGCTCATCGAGAACTCCGTTGATGGCCTCTTCCTTGAGGTACGCGTTGAAGTCGGCGCCCTTGAGGTCGAGCTCCCGAGGGAGGGTGGCTACGCCGACCTGATAGGTGCCGGAGGGTCCCGTATGAATCGTGAGCAGTGTGGTGTCGTGCCGGAAGGAAATGGCCGTGGTGTCCAGCCGAACTTTGCCGTTGGGGGATGCCATCGAGACATCCACGAATCGGGCACGATCCACCGTGTTCTCACTGGTGGCGAAGGTGCCGTTCAGAATGGGGAGGGCGGCGGTGGCATCGGTGGGAAGGAAGAAGGCGTCCGGTTTCAGAAAGAAATCGTGCGCCAGCAGCGCTCCGGCCGTGGCGGACAGCAGGACGATGAGGACGCCGACCAGTCGGCGCGGGCGAATCCATCGTGGCGTCATCGAGGCGCTCACTTGTGGGGTGGAGCGAGTGGACAAAGGATCAGCGGCCGGGCCATAATCTACACGCCCCGGATGCACCGGGGCTCTGCGAGACATCCCACGTGCACACGACCCATCACCTGACCGTCGCCCGCACGGCGCGCTATCACGTGCTCGGATCCGAACGCTCGGATCCACGGAGCCTCTGGATTGCCTGTCACGGCTACGGACAGCTTGCCGAGACCTTCCTGGCTTCGTTCGACCCGGTGGCCGACGGTTCTCGTTGGATCGTGGCCCCGGAAGCGCTTTCCCGATTCTACCTCGAGACGGCGAGGTCGGGACGCCACGGGGACCGGGTGGGCGCCAGCTGGATGACGCGTGAGGATCGGGAACAGGAGATCCTCGATTCGATCGGTTACCTCGACCAGGTCTTCGAGAGCGTCGCGGGAGCTGCCGGCGGAGGCACCCGCTCGCTCCTGGCCCTGGGTTTCTCGCAAGGTGGTCCAACCGCGGCCCGTTGGGCGCTTCGTGGCAAGTCGCCGATCGAGGAGCTGGTTCTGTGGGGCTCCCTGCTTCCCCCCGACGTCCTGGCCGAAGCGGGGACCGAATCCTGGCTCCGATGTGGCATCACGCTGGTCGCGGGACGCAACGATCCGCTGGTAGATGTGCGGGCCGTGACGACTCAGGCCAAGCGGCTGGAGGCCCAGGGCCAGCGGGTCCGGGTGATCCTCCACGATGGACGCCACGAGATGGCGGCCGGCCCGGTCCGCGATCTGATCACTTCGCTCGAGCCTCAGGCATGAGCGTATCCCTCGCGGAATACACCCACCGCTACGTTCCCCCGCCACGACCGGCCACCGGCCAGACAACTCTGCTCCTCCTGCATGGCACCGGCGGCAACGAGAGCGATCTGATCCCTCTGGGTCAGGCCCTGGCGCCACAGGCGGGCCTCCTGAGCCCCCGGGGCAGGGTGCTGGAGCGGGGGATGCCACGGTTCTTCCGGCGGATCGCGGAGGGGGTGTTCGATCTCGAGGACCTGGCACTTCGCACGGAGGAACTGGTCGAATTCCTTCAGGCCGCGGCGGCCAAGTACCGGTTCGATTCGGCTCGAGTGGTCGCGGTGGGATTCTCGAACGGGGCCAACATCGCGGCGAGCCTTCTCCTGACCAGGCCGGGTCTCCTGCGGGCGGCCGTGCTGTTCCGGGCCATGGTACCGTTCGAGCCCGCCAAGCCTCCATCGCTGACCGGGATCCCGGTCTGGCTGGGCGCGGGACGCAACGACTCGTTGATCCCGGCCGCGAACATCGAACGGCTCGCCGCTTTGTTTCGTGAGTCGGGCGCCTCCGTGACCCTCGAGTGGCAACCGGGTGGGCACGGACTCGCCGAAGGAGAGGTGGAGTCGGCGGCCCGCTGGCTGGATGCTTCGGGCGTGCTCAGTGGCGGCGCTTGAGCCGTAGTAGATCCCGCCGCTCTCGTTTGGTGGGCCGGCCCTCCTCCATTCGTTCCAGCGGGCTCGAGTACTTGAGCTGAAGCGCCAGCGTCTCCCGCGCCCTCCGGCTTTCCTCTGACTCCAGGTAGAGCCGGGCCGCGACCGTCGCCGGTCCCCGCCGCTCGGAGAGTCCCAGGACTTTCACGCTGTGCAGGTAGGGCCCCAGCCGGATCTCCAGCTCGTCTCCCACCCGAATCAGTTTGGCCGGTTTGGCCCGCTCCCCGTTGATGTGGACCTTGCCGCCTCCGACGGCAACGGTGGCGAGGCCCCGGGTCTTGTAGAAACGCGCCGCCCAGAGCCACTTGTCGATTCGTACTGTGGCGATTTCGGAATCCATGGGGGGGTGCTCTAGAGGCGCCGCGTCCCCGGGCGAAAGCCGATCGCCTGGTTGAGCCAGCGCACCAGCGGCAAGAGCGCCGCGTAATCCCTGGCCAGCAGATCGGGGAGTCGGGGGCTCAGTGCCTCTCGAGCGGTGAGTTCCCGCCCCGCGGTGAACGACTGGTAGCGGAGCCACGCCTCCGCTGTATGCCCCGGTTCGAATCCCCTCGGCAGTCGTTTCAGGACATCCTCATCGTCGAGGGCGCCGAAGCGTCGCCGAAACGCGGGTGCTTTGACGATCCTGGCGAACCTGGCCGGCGCCTCGGCCAGCGCCTCCCGGATCCGGGTCAGCGAATTTCGCGGTGGATGCCAGAGACCGCCGCCCAGGAACGAGCCTTCCGGGGACAGGTGGAAGTAGAACCCGGCGCCCCCCTCTGCCTCGCTGCCGACCCCACGCCCCGCATCCCGGTGGTAGAACCAGCAGGCGGCGTGAGTCTTGTACGGCGATTTGTCGCGGGAGAAACGGATGTCCCGGTGAATTCTGAAAATGGATCGGCGCGGGTCGCCGAGGATCTCCGGCGCCACCCGGGCCAGGCGCACATCCACTTCCTCGACCAGAACCTGCAGGGGCCGGCGTACCGCATCTTGGTAGAGGTCCCGGTTGGCCTCGAACCAGTCCTTTGTGTTGCGGCGCTTGAGGCGGCGGAAGAAGTCCATCGCCGCCGGGCGGAACCCGGTGAACTCGCTCAAGGAACCTCTCCTCCCGTCGCGGCGCAGGAGACGCTGCGGTGGAACCAATCTAACGGCGGCGCGAGTGCTCACCGGGCCCGGGCCCGGACCTGCACCTCGGCCGGGGGTTCGATGTAGCTTCCAGCATGCCTGCGGACGCGACGCCCCCGTCGCCGAGCTCCCTGCCTGCCGACGCACCGAGCTCCCGTCTCTCAGGGCGGACCCTACCGGATCAACGAACCCTTCTCTCCTGGATCTTCGCGATCCGGGGGGTGATCGCGACTGGCCTCCTGGTGGGGGCCGAACTGGCCTGGACCACCCAGCCGGCGCTGTCGTTCATCGTGAGCATGGCCTTCATTGTGGCCGCCCTGCTCACGGTCTACGGGTATTGGGCGGTCTGGCTCAGGGGCCGGGCACCCAGCCCGCTGTTCCTCTACGTGCAGGCGGTGGCCGACCTCGGCTTGGTCACCGCGGTCGTGCATTTCACGGGCGGCTACGACAGCGTCTTCCCCGCTCTCTACATCCTCTTGATCGCCGGCTACGCCCTGCTGTTGCCGTTCTGGCCCGGCCTGGCCGTCCCGGTGGTCGCCTCGCTGTTTTATGGGGCCGACCTCTTCATCCTCCAGCCGACCCGGGCCGGTCTCGGATTCTGGGGCCAGCTGGCCATTTTCTTCGCGGCCTACGCTCTGGTGGGCGGCCTGGCGGCGCGGTTGCGGGAGGCCGGGCTGGAGCGCGACACCCTCCAGACCGAGCTCAGGCGAGTTCGCCTCGAGGCGGACGACATCCTGCGTCACATCCGCTCCGGAGTTCTGACCGTGGATGGTGTCGGACGCCTGGCCTTTCTCAATCCGATGGGCGAAAAGCTCCTCCATCTGGACGCGGCGCGGCTCACCGGGCAGCCCATCCTCGATCAACTGAAGCTCAGGTCTCCCGAGCTCTGGGCCGCCGTGGTGGCGGCCACCCGACACGGCCGGAAGGTCAGCCGGGGCGAAGGGATGGTGCTCCACGAGGACGGCCGGATGTTTCCCATCGGCTTGAGCACCACCACCTTCGAGCGGGATTCCGATGATCTCCCTTCGGTCACCGCCATCTTCACCGATATCTCCGATCTCAAGCGGCTGCAGGAGCTGCACCTCAGGGCTGAGCGCCTGGAGGCGGTGGCGGCGCTGAGTGCCTCGCTGGCACACGAAATCCGGAACCCGCTCGCCTCGATCAGAAGTTCGGTCGAGCAACTCTCCCGGACCGCCCGAGTTGACGACGATGACCGGGTCCTGGCCCAGCTGATCGTGCGAGAAAGCGATCGGCTGACCCGGCTCCTGAGCGAGTTCCTCGATTTCGCCCGGGTACGGGCCTCCCGCTTCGTGCCGGTGGACCTGCACGCCGTCGTCACCGCCGCGGCTCAACTGGTCCGCGAGCATCCCGATTGCACCCCCGGTACGCAGATCAAGATTCAGGGCGGACGCACGGTCCTCGACGGTGACGAAGACCTGCTCCACCGCGTGGTCGTAAACTTGCTGCTCAACGCGGTCCAGGCCGCCAAGGGAAGCGCCAAGATCACCGTCACCCTCGGGACGGCCAAGCTGGGTGACATGCCCCGTGGGAGCGGGATCGACAACCCGGTGCGCTTGGAGATCAGGGATGATGGCCCCGGTATCCCCGACGAGGTCCGTCGCCGCCTCTTCGAACCCTTCGTCACCGGTCGGAGCGGTGGGACCGGCCTCGGTCTGGCCATCGTTCAACGGGCGGTGGACGCGCACCGCGGAATGGTCTTGGTAGATTCCCAGCCCGGTGGTGGCACTACGTTCACCATCTTCTTCCCATCTCGGTGGACAGCAGAGGACGCGGCATGAGCGAGAAGCCAACCGTTCTGGTGATCGATGACGAATCGGGGATCCTCGATACCCTCCGGATCCTGCTGAAGAAGGAGGGCTTTGAGCCCACCACCGCCCAGGGCGGGAAAGCGGGCCTCGATCAACTCAAGAGTGGCCCCTTCGACATCGTCTTGACCGACGTGCGGATGCCCCAAGTCAGCGGGCTCGACCTCCTCCAGGCGGTTCGGGAGCAGGACCCCGTTACACCGGTCATCCTGATGACCGCGCAGGCCTCGCTCCAGACCGCCATCGGCGCGGTCAATGCCGGGGCCTTCTACTACATCCAGAAACCGTTCGCCAACGACGAGCTGATCGCCATCCTCCGCCGGGCCTCGGAGTTCCGGGCGGTGCGGGTGGAAAACCGCCAGCTGCGCCAGGAGATTCGCCGCCGAGACCGGGGCGGAACCAATCGGCCGATCGGCAAGTCGCGCCGCTTCATAGACGTGCTCAAGCTGGCCGAGCAGGTTGCTCCCACCGACTCGACGGTCCTCATTCAGGGGGAGAGCGGTACCGGGAAAGAGGTCATCGCCCGCTACATCCACAACATGTCCAATCGGAGCGATGGTCCCTGTCTCTCGATCAACTGCGGGGCCCTGCCCGAAAACCTGCTCGAAAGCGAGTTGTTCGGGCACGTGAAGGGGTCGTTCACCGGTGCCGTGAAGGACAAGCAGGGCCTGTTCGCGGCCGCGCGGGGCGGAAGCTTCTTCCTCGACGAGGTGGGAGAAATGCCGCCAGCCCTCCAGATCAAGCTGCTTCGCGTTCTGCAGGAGCGAGAGGCGATCCCGGTGGGAGCCACCGAGGCGGTCTCGGTCGATGTGCGGATTATCGCCGCCACCAACCGGGATCTGGAGGAAGAGATCCGCCGAGGCAACTTCCGGTCCGACCTCTTCTACCGGCTCAACGTAATCGCGCTGTACCTGCCACCCCTGAGAGAACGCCGCGATGACATCGTCCTCCTCATCGAGGCCTTCCTCCAGCGATTGGCCTCGGATCGCGGAATCCCCCCCAAGGCGCTCTCCGCCGACGCCCTCGACGCCGTGATGGTCTACGACTGGCCCGGCAACGTACGCGAGCTCGAGAACGCGCTGGAGCATGCCGTGGTGCTGAGCTCCGGGGACACGATCGAGCCTCAACACCTTCCCGAACGGATCACCAAACCGAGAAAAGAACCGCTGGTGGCCGATCGGACCTATCAGAACCCGACTCTCGAGGTGATCGAGCGGGCCTACATCATGTGGGTGCTTCAGGCCGAAGGGGGCAACAAGACCAGAGCCGCCGAGGTGCTGGGGATCGACCCGTCGACCCTGTACCGGAAGTTGAGCCGCTACGAAGGCCAGGTGGTCGAGCGATGAGCGGGCTCCCGCGCCTGTCGGTCCTGGTGCCGGTCTACAACGAGGCCTCCACGCTGGGCGGGATCATAGCGCGGCTTCGGGATGTGCCGCTGCCCATGGAGATCATCGCGGTGAACGATGCCTCCACCGACGGAAGCGAGAAGATCCTCGATGCCATGCTTGGCGAGGGGAAGATCGACGTCGTGATTCACCAGGAGCAGAATCGGGGGAAGGGGGCGGCGATCCGCCGCGGCATCGAGCGGGCCACCGGCGACGTGATCGTCGTCCAGGATGCCGACCTCGAGTATGACCCCCACGAATTCGGTCGGCTCCTGGGGCCGATCATCGAGGACAAGGCCGACGCCGTGTTCGGCTCCCGGTTCCTGGGCGGGGACCACCGGGTGCTCTACTTCTGGCACTCCGTAGGCAACAGCCTCCTGACCCTCATGTCCAACATGTTCACCGATCTCAACCTCACGGACATGGAGACCTGCTATAAGATGGTTCGTGCGCCGGTGATGAAGTCGCTGATTCTCACCAGCGATCGCTTCGGCTTCGAGCCCGAGATCACGGCGCGACTGGCCCAGGCGAAAGCCCGGATATGGGAAGTGGGGATTTCCTATTCGGGACGGACCTACGCCGAGGGGAAGAAGATCAACTGGAAGGACGGTGTCGCGGCCTTCTTTCACATTCTCCGGTTCAACCTCTTCCCGCCCCGCCCGCGAGCCGTCGTGCCTACGGCATCGCCCGCCATCTCCCGCGTCTCAATCCCCGAGGCCGATCGCGCCGGGCAGGCCGCCAGATAGCCAGCCTCCTCAGGGAATGGTCTCGGCGGTCGAATCCTTGACCTTCACCCGAACCGATCCGGGCGGCGCTTTTTCCTTGATGGCGCTGTCGGCCGCGATGCGAAAGAGTGCCAGGTTCTCCAGTTCCTTCCCGACCGCGATTCCGATCTGGATCTGGCGCTTGGCCGACTGGTACTCGCCGAGCCACAGCAGGCAGGCGATGAGCGAGGAGCGAGTCGACACCGCACCCGATTCGAGCAGCAGCGATCGATGGTATTCCTTGACGGCCGGGCCGCAGAGGCCCGCCGCGCGATAGCGATCTCCCAGGTTGGTGTACAGGTACCAGGAGTAGGGGAAGAGCGCGATCGCCAGCCGGTACTCCTGTTCTCCCCGAGCCTGGTCTCCGTCCCGGAAAATCAGGTCGCCATAGCCCCAATGCGCCTTGTAGCTGAGGGGCGCCTCCTGCACCATGTGGCCAAAGAGCGTCTGCTGATCGCGCCAGACCATTTGGCGACGAAAGGCGGCGGCCGTGCCGGTCAGGACCAGGGCCCCAATCCCGGCCGCGACTACCAGTCGGGTCGGACGGGAAATTACTGCTGCCGTCTCGATAGCTCCCACCGCTGAGCCCACCACCAGCATCATTCCCGCACTGGCCAGGAAGAGGCTCCGTTCGGCCAGGACGATTCCGGTGGGTACCAGGACGTTGCTCACCGGGAACAAGGCGACGGCCACCCAGAGAATGCCGAAGGTCACTGGCGGCTGGCGGCGCCTGGCCCACCAGGCAAGAGCCACGACCGCAATCAGGAGCGCCACGCCCAACCACTGATCCGGCCCCCAACCGGTCGCCGCCTCGATCTCTCGCGGCGTGTAGTCAGTCTGGAGATGGGCAGGCCAGAGCATCAGCCTGAGCCATTCCCGGACTACGCTGAGCATGGTCAGCGCCCGCCCGCCCATCGTGGCGCCTCGAAACGCCTCGGCCGCGAAGGTCCCCACCAGGTCGGGGAGCACCAGGCGCCTCACTCCGAGGTAGACCACGCCCGTCAGCATCAGGATCAGGACGAATGGCCTGAGGTCTCTCAGGCGCTCTTTCCAGGGTCGTGGATCCTGCACCACCGTAAGCTCGGCCGCAGCCAGCAGGCCGGGGAGCATCAGGCCGTGCTCCTTGGTCAGGCAGGCGGCGAGGTAGAGGCCTACCAAGGCGGCCTGCCGCCGGGGAGACAGGTCCTGTTCTCTGCGCGCCTTCAGGTAGAGACCTACTGCCAGGATCATCCACAAGGCGGTGAGAAGCTCGCCCTGATTGACGCCGATCGCTGTGGCTTCCACGTGGACCGGATGCGCCGCGAAGAGCCCGGCGGCGGTCCAGGCTCCCCAATCCGGCAGGAGCTTCCGAGCCAGGGCGTATACAGCGAGCGCCACCAGGACGTACTCGATGATGCTCACTGCGTGAAATGGCCAGGGCTTGCCGCTTCCCAGCTTCCATTCCGCAGCCAGGGCCAAGGTGGTCAGCGGCCGATAGAGATCGGCGCTGAATGGCTTCGGCCAATAGGAGCGGGTGAATACATCCCAGGGACGGTGGAGGTCCTTGA
This sequence comes from Gemmatimonadales bacterium, assembly GCA_035519565.1. Classification (GTDB taxonomy): domain Bacteria; phylum Gemmatimonadota; class Gemmatimonadetes; order Gemmatimonadales; family GWC2-71-9; genus DATIWD01. The sequence goes on from DATIWD010000103.1 coordinate 29,205, forward strand.
CCGCCGGATTCTGGGTGATGATGACGATGTCGTCGTAGGTGAACCGGTTGTTGATCGCGCTGGCCGAGGCGATGAATGCGATCGCGGCGATGCCGAAATAAAGAACCAGGAGTTTTCGGTCAGGGGAGAGGCTCACTACGTGCGACCTTTCGGGTCTGGAAGGAGTTCGGCTTGCGGGAGTCGTTCGGGCAATTCGCAAGTATTCGGAGCGGCCATGGACAGACTCACGATTGCAAAATCCCATGAACCTCGGGTCGAATCAATAAATGAAGGGTCCATACCCACTGGTCAAGTGATGCCGGAGCATAGCCTTAGAACTGCTGCGCGGGGCTGGCATAGGCGTTGCCCGCTTATCGGCCGGACCAGAACAGTCCGCGCCGCTACCAGTCGCCGTAAGGCTACAATTTCCTCAACCGGAGGCCGTATGAACAAGAAGGGCTTCACCCTCATCGAGCTGCTGATCGTAGTTGTGATCATCGGCATCCTGGCCGCGATCGCGATTCCGAAGTTCGCGACCACGAAGGACAAGGCGAAGCTGGCGTCGATCAAGACCGACGTCCGCAACTTCATGACTGCCCAGGAAGCGTACTTCTCTGACAACGCGACCTACGGCACGTGGGCGAACCTGACGGGTGCCCCCTACAACTTCACCGCTTCGTCCGGTAACACCGGCGCCGGTGCTGGTGCTGCGGGTGGGTACACGGTCTCGATCAGCAACACTTCGATCTCGACTGGTACGAAGTCGTGCCAGGTCGCGGTGGGTTCTTCGGCCTCTGGCCCGACCACCGACGGCGTCATCACCTGTCCGTGACGTAAGGCTGGGAGGCTGGGTGGCGTCGGACTCGGCGCCACCCAGCCGTTTCACTTAAGCAGTCCGGTAAGGACTCTAGTCTAAACCAAAACACTCTTGAGCCGGTGTCCGGCCGCCAGTCGGGGCCGTGACTAGACTGGCCAACGGGATAACAGGGCCGCCGACAATGACTCGGTCACGGGACAACTTGCGCGCCACTCTGACGACCGAGGAGGTCGTGCCGGCTCGCCGTTCCCGGCTGGGCTTCACGCTCATCGAGCTGCTCATCGTGGTGGTGATCATCGGCATCCTGGTCGCCATCGCGATCCCCAAGTTCGGAAGCACCAAGGAACAGGCGTACCTCGCCCATATGAAGACCGACCTGCGCAATCTGGCCACGGCGCAGGAGGCCTACATCGGAGATAACGGTACCTACTACATCGGAGCGCTGCCGTCTGCTGCTCTGGTCTATAACTCCTCGGTCGGCGTAGTCATCACGATCGGTGTCGCGACCAACTCGGGCTGGTCCGCCACGGCCGCGTACCCGACCCAGTCCACTCGTACCTGCGCCCTCTTCATCGGCTCCGCTGCTCCAGTCGCCCCCGCGACGGTCGAGGGTCAGATCGCCTGCACGCCTTAACACCGCGGTTGGTACGAGCGATCTCTGGGGCCTGACCGGGCCCTTTTTTCATGCGTTGAATCGGCCCCGCCGGCGGCGAATCGATCCCGACGCCACCGGGCTGCCCTGGTAGATCTGGACTCCACCTTTCCTGGAGGTCCAATGGCATTGGGGGCGCGGGGGCATAGCGTGATCGAGATCCTGGTCGCCTTGGCGGTTCTTTCCGGCGGCCTTCTCGGCGTGAGCGCTGCAGTCCTGGTATCACTCCGCTGGACTACGGAAGCCGGAGCGCGCACCCACGCCTTGGTGGGGCTTCGCAATCGCATCGAGGCGATGCGGGCGGTGACCGGGTCCGGAGCCATCGAGTGCGATTCGTTGCGCTCCGGCGAGATCGACTCGGCCGGAATCAGCCAGCACTGGGAGGTGGATTCCACCGAAGGCGGCTACCTCATCACTGCGGCCGCGAGCTACGCCAGTGCCGGCGGCCCGCGTACGGATACCCTGGCCACGATCGTGGGCTGCCGATGACCGGTGCGTCGAGACGGGGATCGAGCCTCGTCGAACTGGTCGTGGCGTTGAGCGGACTCCTGATCCTCGCCGCGCTCGTCTCGGCTGTGATCATCAGCCAGCTGCGGGTGGCTCTGACGCAGGAGGCCAGATCCGGCCTCGGCAATGGCCTCCGCACCGGTGTGACTTTCCTCAAGGGAGAGTGGCGCGGACTCACGCCGGTGGCAGGCGATTCGACGGGAGACCTTCTCTCCCTCGCCTCCGATGCACTGACCTATCGGGCGTCACGCGCCAGTGCGTTCGCCTGTGCCGGAGGCGAGGACCATCTCCTGCTCCGTGCGGAACCCTGGTACGGTTGGCGACAAGTGGCGGTGGATCGAGACAGCCTCCTGGTGTTGGCGGAGGGTGATACCACCACCGGCGCCGACGACCGATGGGTGGCACTTCCGGTCACCTCGCTGGGATCCGGCTCCTGTGCCGGCGGCTCCGCGATCATGGTGGGAACCATCCTCGACTCCGCTCTGGTCCAGCGCGACTTCCGTTTCGACGCGCCCGTGATCGCCTTCGAGATCATGCAGGTCAAGAGCTACCCGCAGGGCTCGGAGACCTGGTTGGGGGTGAGGTCGGTCAGTTCAGGCGAGGTGATCCAGCCTTTGCTCGGGCCGCTCGACGCGTCCGGCTTGAGGCTGAACTACCTCGACGCCCACGAGGCCCCGACCAACGTCCCGGCAGAGGTCCGCACCATCCTGGCCACCTTGCCTCTCGTCTCCGAGCAGCCGGTGCATGCCCATGGCTTTCAGGGTCCCCGGTCGCGTATCCGGGATAGCGCGGCTGTCAGACTAACCCTTCAGGCGACGGCGGGTCGCTAAGGTGCCCAGAATTGCGGCGGGGCGGCAATCCGCAGAGGGGGGCATAGCTCTGATCCTCGTGGTCGTCTGCCTGGCCGTACTCGGGCTGGTAGCCGCGGGATCCCTGGCGCTGGCCCTGAGCCAGCGGGAAGGGTCGGCTCATCTGCTCTATGCCATGCAGGCTGAGTACGCGGCCGAAGCGGGGGCTGTACCGGTCGACCTCCTCCGGCCGATCGCCGATCGCCTTGGATTGAGAGAAGAAGTTCCCGTCGGTAGCTGGAGCCTCCCTGGTGCGGCCCGGGTTACCGATACGCTGAGGCGTCTGAACGATCGTCTCTATCTCTTGCGGGCCGCGGGGGAGCGCCTTTCCGCCAGCGGGGTCGCCGTGGGCTGGCACCGCGTGGGACGTCTGCTTCGGCGTGGCCAACCCGCCTTCTCGCCGCTGGCAGCGCTGGTGGCCGCTAACGTGTCGGGCCTGGGAGGGGCCAGAGTCAGCGGTGCCGATAGCGTCCCTCCCGAATGGGTTGGCGACTGCCCCCCTGCCGGGCCCGCGATCCCGGATATCCGGATCGACTCGCTTGCCGCGCCGGCGCGAACCACTGCGCTGGGCGATTTCTCGATCGAGGAGCTCCTGGCCCAGGCCGACCTCCAGATCGGGGGGACGGTGCGCTCGCTCGAGCCTCCTCCCGGGAGCCCGTCGCAGCTGGTCGCCGCCCGGAACGGCACGGCCCTCTCGGGCAGCGGGCGGGGGCAGGGGCTGCTGGTCGTCGACGGGGACTTGGAAATTGCAGGGGGATTCGAATTCCGCGGCCTGATCCTGGTCCTGGGGACGGCCCGGTTCACCGGCTTGGGAGGAGGCATCCTGGGGGCCCTGGTGGCGCGAGAGATCGACCTCGGAGAGTCACCATCGACCATCCGCTTCTCACGTTGCTCTGTCGAGTGGGCGTTGAAAGGGGCCGCGAGGCTCCAACCACTCCGCGATCGGAGTTGGCTCGAGCTCCCTTAGGTCCCTCCTGACCGAACCCGAAAATTCTCTGGCCCACCAATTGCCCACCCAGCAGTGGGTCGTGCGCCGTGGAGGTCGCTTTTCTCCTTGTGCCACGGCTATTTGCGCCCTGAACAAGCAAAGTGCGTCAGCAGGGAGCTCGCAGGCGGCCTCGAAGTCGGCATCCTGCAGCTGAGTGAAGTGGGCTCCGGGCAGGGAGATGGAGGTGGGCCTGCTGTGGGGGCCTGCCCGTCGGGATCAGGCGCCAAGGTGGGGGTCGAACGGGGACCTAACATAGCCGGATGTGAGCGACGTAACTCTCAGCTGGCAAATGGTTTCCTGTGGTTGACCTCAACCAACTTGACAAATCCGGGGGTTGGTTATAGCGTAGCCTACCCCTCTTACCCCCAAGTCGGGGTGCCTATGGCACTTTTCGGTCGGAAGAAGACCACGTACGCCCTGGATATCGGGAGCGGGCTCATCAAGCTCGTGGCGGTGGCCCATGGCGGCGGTGAGCCCGTGCTCACCAAGGTGGCCTACACCAGCGTCGTGGACGACGCCATCGTCGAGGGCGAAGTCATGGACCCGGGCATCGTGGCCGATGCCATCAAGGGCCTGGTTGCTTCGGCGGGGGTCAAGTCCAAGCAGGTCGTGATCGCGGTTGGCGGTCGCGACGTGATCATCAAGAAGATCTCGATGGACCGGATGAAGGAGGCGGAGGCCCGCACCCTGATCCGGTGGGAAGCCGAGCAGCACGTTCCCTTCGACATGGAGAACGTCGAGCTCGACTTCCAGATCCTCGATCCCGAGGGCGAGGGGCTCCAGATGACGGTGCTGCTGGTCGCGGCCAAGCGGGAGCTGGTCGAGAACAAGATGGCGCTGCTCTCGGAGGTCGGCCTCGATCCGGTGGTCATCGACGTCGACGCCTTCGCCATTCACAATGCGTTCGAGCTGAATTATCCCGAGGCCATGCGTGGTGTGGTCGGCCTGGTGAACATCGGGCATGAGATGACCAACATCAACATCCTCGAGGATGGGGTGCCGGTGCTGACGCGGGATCTGTCGCTCGGTACGCGGCGCTTCCGTGAAGACATGCAGCGGGAGCGCGGTCTGTCGGCCGACGAGGCGGATCACCTGCTCCAGGGATTTGAGCGCAGCGAGGTGCTGGAGCCGTTCCTGGAGACCCGGGGCGAGGAGCTGGCGGTGGGGATCGAGCGGGCGGCGGCGTTCCTTCAGTCCTCGAGCCGGTCGGCCAGCGGGATCTCACGGCTGTACACCACGGGTGGTGGCGGCCGGATTCCCGGGCTGACCAAGGTGCTGGCGGACCGCCTGCGCCTTCCGGTCGAGCTGGCCAATCCGCTGCAGCGCCTCATGGTGGCGGAAGGTGTCTTCGATACCATCAACCAGGACGAGATCGCACCGCTTCTGATGCTGCCCATCGGGCTGGCACTCAGAACGGCCGCGTGAGCCCCCGACCCGGAATCGACGCGCGATGATCACGATCAATCTGCGTCCAGGCCTCAAGCGGAAGACTGCCGGCGCCGGCGGGGCCAGGTTCATGGCCCAGGCCAAGGAGCTGGTCGCCAAGGTCAAGGATCCGCTTCTGATGAGCGCCGCCGCGGTGTGGGCGGTGATGGCCCTCGGGCTGGGGTGGATGTTCGTCTCCAAGAACCGCGAGCTCAGCAAGCTGACGCCCAAGTACGAGCAGGTCCGCGACGAGCAGAAGCGGTTCCAGGCCCTGCTTCAGCAGAAGCGGCAGGCCGAGCGCATCCGGGACTCCTTGCTGAAGCAGATCGGCACCATCCGGTCGGTGGACGGCGACCGTTACGTCTGGCCCCACGTGCTGGACGAGGTCACCAAGGCCCTTCCGGCCTACACCTGGCTGGTGAATCTCAACGCGATCGGCAGTGCGGTGCCGGCGGATACGGCCGATACCACCAAGCACGCCATCGTCTTCGAGATCGCCGGGCGGACCGTGGACATCCAGGCCTACACCCGCTTCCTGCGTCAGCTGGAGGCGTCTCCCTGGGTCGACAACGTGACCCCGATGGAAGCCAAGACGGTTGTGGAACGGGAACGGCCGGTGACCGGCTTTACCATCCGAGCCAACTTCAAGCGCGCGGACTCCGCCTACATCCGGACCGTGCCGCTGAACCAATCGGTGAGATAAGCCATGGCGATCCTCGGCCTAGACCAGACAAAGATCGTTCCGGTGCTGCTGATTCTCCTGGCAGGCGCCGCGGGGTACATCGGGTGGTCCGGGGGGCCGCCCCTGTCGTGGGTCGGTATCCGCGGGGTCACCCAGACCAAGGACAGCATCGCGACCGTCAACAAGAGCATCGACTCCCTGATCAAGGTCACGGACTCGGCCAAGAAGCTGCTGGCCCAGGGGAGCGTCGAGGATCTCCGGCGGAGAATCGAAGGCTACCGCGGCAGCCTGGAGCTGATGCGGCGCCTGGTCCCTGACCGGAATGAGGTCCCCAATCTGATGGACGAGATTTCGACCAGGGCCAAGATCCGCGGCGTCAGCGTGGCGGAGTTCGTCCCGCTCCCCGTGGAAAACGGTCCGGCGCCCTTCAACACCTACAAGTACCGCTATTCGGTCCTGGGTCATTACGACCAGGTTGGAGAGTTTCTCTCGGACGTGGCCTCGCTGCAGCGGATCATCGTGCCTATTGATCTGACGCTGACCCAGGCTGATGCCAATTCGGCCAAGGCGCTGGGCGACAGCACCGGATCGCTGCTCGTCGCCAAGTTCCTCATCCGGACCTTCGTCAAGACCGGCACCGAGGGGGCGACCAGTGGGAACTAGACCTCTCCTGACCTGCGCCCTCGTCGCCCTGGCCCTGGCCGGCTGCTCCAAGCTCAAATTCGGCAAGGGGAACAAGGCGGCGCCGGCCACGCTGGGGATCGACACCGCAGCCATCCGCGCGCGCCGGGACAGCCTGCGCGAGGCGGCGGCCGCGGATTCGGCGGCCCGATTCAAGTGGGTGGCCTGCACCGACTCGGTGACGGCCGTCCTGCAGAAGACCAAGGCGGGGAAGAAGAAGCTCGCGACTCAGCCGCCCGAGGGGATGATTCGCCCCGAGTTCCTCGAAGCCTGCGGCAAGCCGCCGGCGGGTGCGGCCCCGGTCGTGGCGGCGACGACCCCGGCGGCCCCGGCTGCGACCCCGGCCCCGGCCGCGACGCCTGCTCCCGCGACTCCGGCGCCCCAACAGACGCCGCTCACGCCCAAGCAGCTGCAGGTGCAGCGCGCCGACTCGATTCGGCGGGCCAAGGAGCAGGCCAAGGCGGATTCGGCCAAGGCCTCCCAGGAAAAGGCCCACGCGGATTCCGTGATGAAGGCGCAGCGGGATTCGGTGCGGACCGACTCGCTGGCCCGGGCCAAGGAGACCGAGGTGCTACGGGAGACCTTCTCCTACGGCGGTGGCTCGCGGGATCCGTTCGCCTCGCTGATCACGACCGCTCGGGTGGGACCGGAGTTCTCCGATCTCCTCCTGGTCGGCGTCTACATCGATCTCAAGTACGCCGCCAACAGCGTGGCGGTGGTTCGGGATAAGAACTCCGGCAAGCGCTACAAACTGCGGGTCGGTGACCAGATTGGCCGGCTCAAGGTGGCACAAATCCGGCAGTTGGACGTGGTGTTCACGGTCGAGGACTTCGGCTTCGAACGACAGGAAACGCTGTCGATGAAGAAACGGGAGGTGGAAACGCCATGAAGCGCCAGTTCACCCTTACCTTGGCAGGGGCGGCCCTGTGTCTGCTGGCCAGCCCGCTCTCCGCCGGGGGGCCAGCATCCGGTGAGGTGACCGCAGTCAGCGTCCTCCCGTCCCCTGGCAAGGCCGAAATCGTCATCAACGTCCGCGGTGCGGTGGACGTCAAGGACTTCGTGCTGCAAGAGCCCACCCGACTCGTCATCGACGTGATGGGTGCCAAGCTGAGCAGCACCGGCGGGTCCTATGACGGCGTCAACCGCGCGGGCATCCTCGACGTCCGGTACTCGCAGTTCCGGCCCGACGTCGTCCGGGTCGTGGTCCACCTCTCGGACCTCAAGAACTATCATCTCGACAAGGACGGGGACGCGATCCGTGTCTCCTTCGGCGCGGAGCGCAGCTTCCTCGCCTGGTCGTCGGCCCAGACCTCCGGTCTCGCCGCGCCGGCCGCGTTGCAGCGCGTTCGCGAGCCTGAAGTCACCACCGCCCCCGAGGCCCCCGCCCCGGCCAAGACCGGTGCCGCGGCCGAGCCGCGGATTACCGTGACCTGGGACCGCGCGGACATCGCCGATGTGGTCGCCGGGTTCGCCGCATTCAGCGGGCGCACCATCATCCTGGGCAAGGACGTCAAGGGAACCGTTACCGCCGAGATCAAGAACCAGCCGTGGCCCCAGGCGTTCCAGGCCATCCTGGCAACGCAGGGCCTCCAGGTCCTCGAGATCCCCGGTGGCATTCTCCGGGTCGATGCGCCGGCCACGCTGGCCGCGCTCGATACGCTGGAGCCGCTCCAGACCCGGGTCATTCGCGTGAACTATGCGACCGCGCCCTCCATGACGGGGAGCGTCGCCGGGCTGCTGACCAAGCGCGGCAAGGCGGTCGCCGACACCACCACCAACTCCATCATCGTCACCGAAGTGCGGAGCCGCCTGGACGACGTCGAGAACTTCGTGAAGAGTCTCGATGTCCGGATGCCCCAGGTCTCGATCCAGGCCAGACTGGTCTTCGTGGATCGCACCGACGTGCAGCAGCTGGGTCTCCGGTATGACCTGGGCGACAATCAGGTCTATTTCAACAAGCTGGTGCAGCGGCCGGATCCGAATAATCCCGGGTCGGTCCAGGACAAGAACACCGTCAACATCGGCGGCAATTCGGTGGCGGCGGTGGCCAACGCGGAACAGATCGTCATCGGCGAGGCGCTGGACGTGGTCTGGCGGACTTCGATCGGTGGCTTCGACCTCACGACCTTCCTCGTCGCGCTGGAGCAGGTCGACCTGGCCGACGTACAGGCCGAGCCGTTGATCACTACACTGGATAACCGCCAGGCGCTGATCAACGTCGGTGAGGACGTCCCCCTGCGCGTGGTCGACGCGAGCTCGATCGGCGGCGTGGCGGCCGGTCCCCGGGCCACGGTGCAGTTCAAGCCGACCGGTATCCGGTTGACGGTGACGCCCCACGTGACCAACAACCGCCAGATCCTCCTGCAGGTCGATGCGGAGCGGTCCTCGGTCAAGCCGACGGTCCAGGCCGACCTGGGCTTCACCATCGACAAGCAGAACGCGACCAACCAGCTCCTGGTGGCCGACGGCGAGACCGCGGTGATCGGTGGCCTCACGGTGACCGACATCGAGAAGTCCAAGGCCGGCATTCCTCTCCTCGTGGACCTCCCGATCGTGGGCAAGCTGTTCGGGTTCACCCGGGAGTCGGAGGAGCGCAAAGATCTCTTGATCCTCATCACTCCCCGAATCATCGACACCGGGATCCAGGGGCAAAGCTGACGGATTACGCAGCGCGCGCGGTTTCATTAGTATCAGCGAGCCCGACACCTGGTCGGGCTCTGCTGTTATTGGACGGTCGAAAGGCGGACGTTTGGCTCTGAGGTTCCTGACCGCCGGGGAATCCCACGGGAAGGCCCTGGTCGTGATCGTCGAAGGGCTCCCTGCCGGGCTCCCGATCTCCGCGGAGTGGGTCGATCGGGATCTCGCCCGGCGGATGATGGGCTATGGCCGCGGCGCCAGAATGAAGATCGAGCGGGACCGGATCGAGTGGATCTCCGGAGTGCGGGCGGGCGAGACCCTCGGCTCTCCCGTCGCCATGCTGATTCCCAATCGGGACTGGGCCAATTGGGAGGACGTGATGGCCGCCGAGGGAACGCCGGGCGAAACGCGGCGTCGCCGGGTCACCCGCCCCCGGCCCGGCCACGCCGACCTGGTAGGCATCCTCAAATACGATCGCCAGGACGCGCGGGACATCCTCGAGCGGGCCAGCGCCCGGGAAACCACGGCTCGCGTCGCGGCCGGCGCGCTGGGCAAGCGCCTCCTCGACGAATTCGGCATCGAGATCGGGAGCCACGTCGTTTCGCTTGGTGGCGTCCAGGTCAAGCCGCTGGCCGAGCTGCCGACCCCCCTGAACGAGCACGCCGACCGATCCGAGATCCGGGTCCTGGACCGGACGGTCGAAGCCGAAATGATCCGCCGGATCGATCAGGCCAAGCAGGACGGCGATACCCTGGGTGGAGAGGTGGAGGTGGTGGCCCGCGGCCTTCCGGCGGGACTGGGGAGCCACGTCCACTGGGACCGAAAGCTCGATGGCCGGCTGGCCGGCGCCCTCATGTCGATCCCCGCGGTCAAGGCGGTCGAGGTCGGCCTCGGCTTCGAGGCTGCCCGCCGGCCCGGTTCCCGGGTTCACGATCCCATCGATGCGGATACATTGCCGGGACAGCCGGCAACCTCGCCGGCCCTGCGGGGCGGCTACAAACGCCGCACCAACAACGCCGGCGGTCTCGAGGGCGGCATGACGACGGGAGAGCCGCTCTGGGTGCGGGTGGGGATGAAGCCGATCTCCACCCTGATGTCCCCGCTCCCGACCGTGGATGTGACCACCGGGTCGCCGGCCCGGGCCCAGAGCGAGCGGTCCGACGTCACGGCGGTCCCTGCCATGGGGGTGATCGCGGAGGCGCTGGTGGGGCTGGTGCTGGCTGACGCCATGATGGAAAAGTTCGGCGGCGACTCGCTGGGCGAGATGCGGCGGAACTGGACCGGGTACCTGGAGGCCATGGCGCAACGTTGGGCCGCCTTGAGCGCGGAGTCGGCCGGCGAGCCGGCCCCGTCGCCGGGAGGGGGCCGATGAAGCGACACATTGTCCTGGTCGGGTTGCCCGGCTCTGGGAAAACCACCGTGGGCCGGATCGTGGCGGAGAAGCTCGGAGCCGCCTTTGTCGATGTCGACAACATCATCGTCCGCAAGATGCAGATGCCGATCGCTCAGATCTTTGCCCAGCACGGCGAGGCCAAGTTCCGCGAGATCGAACGCGAGGCGATGGCCACTACCCTGGAGGGGCCCCCCTCGGTGATCTCTCCCGGCGGCGGATGGGCGGCGCAGGAAGGTCAGCTGGCGCTGGCCAAGCCCACTTGTCTTACTATCTATCTTCGACTCATGGCCACGACGGCCGCCAAGCGGATCAGCGGCGAAGGGAGCCGACCGCTGATGGTGGGGGAGGACCCGGTCGATAAGATGCGGACCCTGCTCAAGGAACGAGAACCGTTCTACCTGCAGGCTGAGTGCGAAGTGAAGTGCGAACTCCACAGTCCGGAACAGATCGCCGCCCAGGTTCTCACCCTGGCCCGGGAGCGCGGCGGCTGGTAGAATAAGTCGTTGAGCGCCAGACGGTTCCGCGCGCTCGCCTTGCCAATCCCACCTGTCACGCGTTTTCTTGTGGGCGACCGGATTTGATTCCGGGGAGAAACTCCTTGTACATATTGCGACCCTGATGGCGACTACAAAGACCTCTTCGCGGACCAAGCGTGCCAGCGCCAAGGCAGCTCCTCCAGCCCCCGACAACGGCGGGAAGGAGGCGCGTCGCCGGAAGGCTGCCGCGAAGCCCACGGAGCATCCCGTCAAGACCAAGGCGGCCCGCGCTCGAGGGCATGCGCTGGTGGTGGTCGAGTCTCCCACCAAAGCAAAAACGATCGGGAAGTACTTGGGCCGGGGCTACGAGGTGAAGGCGACCATCGGGCACCTCCGGGACCTCCCCACCCGGAAGCTGGGCGTGGATGTGGAGAATGGATTCCGGCCCGAATACGTGACCATCAAGGGGAAGACACAGACCCTGGCCGAGATCAAGCGGGCGGCCAAAGCCGCCGATGCGGTTTACCTGGCGACTGACCCGGACCGTGAGGGCGAGGCGATCGCCTGGCACGTGGCAGAGGAGCTGGACTCGCATATCCCCACCCACCGCGTGCTGTTTCACGAAATCACCAAGGATGCGGTCGAGCAGGCGATGACCTCGCCCGGAAAGATCGACGACCAGAAGGTGAACGCCCAGCAGGCGCGGCGCATCCTCGACCGGCTGGTGGGGTACAAGGCGAGCCCGATTCTCTGGAAGAGCATCAAGACCGGCCTCTCCGCCGGCCGGGTACAGACCGTCGCCCTGCGCCTGCTCGTCGAGCGGGAGCGAGAGATCCGTGCCTTCAAGCCCCAGGAGTACTGGTCGATCACCGCCCTGTGCGCCAAGGACGGTCAGACCTTCGACGCCGAGCTCAAGAAGATCGAGGGCCACAACCCTCAGCTCCACAGCGAAGCCGAGGCCCAGGAGGTCGTGCGCGCGCTGCGCAAGCTGCCCTTCGTCGTCACCAAGGTCGAGAAGCGTCAGCGCCGCAAGCGGCCCGGAGCGCCGTTCACCACCAGCACGCTGCAGCAGGAGGCCGCCAAGAAGCTGGGCTTCTCCTCCCGGCGGACGATGCGGGCCGCGCAGGATCTCTACGAAGGCGTCGAAGTCGGGGAGGACGGGCCCACCGGGTTGATCACCTACATGCGAACCGATTCGGTCCGCGTCTCCGAGGCCGCGATCGCGGCGGTCCGGGACTTCGTTGGCCGCAATTACGCCAAGCCCTATCTCCCCGAGTCGCCCAACGTCTACACGTCGCGGTCCGCGCGGGTCCAGGACGCGCACGAGGCCATCCGCCCCACCGAGGTCCGCCGCCGGCCCGAACAGGTGCAGCAGTACCTCGAGCCCGACCAGTTCAAGCTCTACCAGTTGATCTGGCAGCGGTTCGTGGCGTCCCAGATGACCCCTGCGGTCTACGACATGACCGTGGTGGATTTCGATCTCGGGAAGTACCTGCTTCGGGCCTCCGGGTCCGTGCTCGAGTTCGACGGCTACCACGTGCTCTACACCGAGGGTCGTGAGAAAGAAGAAGGGAAGACGATGGACGACCTGTCCCCCATCCCGCCGCTGGCGCAGGGGGACAAGGTGGAAGTCCGCGAGATCACTCCGGCCCAGCACTTCACCGAGCCGCCGCCCCGGTACTCCGAAGCCAGCCTGGTCAAGGAGCTCGAACGCCTCGGCATCGGACGCCCCTCGACCTACAGCGCGATCATCTCCACGCTCAGCGCCCGCGATTACGTCAGAGTCGACCAGCGCCGCTTCTTCCCCACCGATCTGGGGGAGACGGTCGAGAAGGTCATGGTCAAGAACTTCCCCGACATCTTCAACGTCGAGTTCACCTCCGAAATGGAGACCGAACTCGATCGGATCGAGGAAGGCGAGCTGGGCTGGCAGAAGGTGCTGCAGAACTTCTACGGCCCCTTCACCCAGGCGCTGGAGGCGGTGGACATCAACGCCCTGGTGGCCGAGGCCCACGGCCTCTCGCCCGAGGTCCTTAATAAGGAAAAGTGCCCCAAGTGCGGCTCGGCGATCGTGCTCAAGACCGGCCGGTTCGGGCCCTACCTGGCGTGCGTCAACTACAAGGTCACTTGCGACTACGTGAAGTCGCTCAAACGGGACAAGGTGCCGGATCGGCCGACCGACGAGAAATGCCATCTGTGCGGGTCGCCGATGGTGATCAAGACCGGCCGGTTCGGTGAGTTCCTGGCCTGCACCGCGTATCCCAAGTGCAAGGGGACCCGTTCGATTCCGCTCGGGATCAAGTGCCCCAAGTGCCTCGAAGGAGACCTCGCCGAGCGTCGCACCAAGCGCGGCAAGTCGTTCTGGGGCTGCGTCCGGTATCCGGCCTGCGACTTCTCGACCTGGAACCGGCCGGTCCCCGAGACCTGCCCCACCTGCGGCTGGGTGGGAATGGAGCGGAAGGTCAGCAAGGCCAAGGGCGAGAGCCTGACCTGCCTCAAGTGCGGGCACCAGGTGGTCGTCCTCGATGCCGAGGAGGCGGCGGCGACGTGATCGCCACCGTCGTCGGCGGTGGGCTCGCCGGCTGCGAGGCAGCCTGGGCCCTCGCTGAACGCGGTGTGAGGGTGCGGCTCTGCGAGATGCGCCCGGTGGTCGATACGCCGGCGCACCACACCGATCGGCTGGCCGAGCTGGTCTGCAGTAATTCCTTCAAGTCCATCGAGCTGTCCAACGCGCACGGCCTGCTCAAGTCGGAGTTGCGGGCCCTGGGGAGCCTGCTGCTCTCCTGTGCCGATGCCACGTCGGTGCCCGCCGGTGCGGCGCTCGCCGTCGACCGAGCCTTGTTTGCGGATCGGGTTCAGGCAATGGTCGCGGCCCACCCCAACATCACGGTGGTGCGCGAAGAGGTGGACCAGGTTCCATCTCCCGGTGTCATCGCCACCGGGCCCCTGACCTCGGAGCGGTTGGCGATGGCGATCGCGGCGCGGCTGGGAACGGCCGCTCTGTCCTTCTACGATGCGATCGCTCCCATCATCGCCGCGGAGTCGCTCGACCGCGATCGCCTCTATGCCCTTTCGCGCTACGGGAAGGGCGGCGGCGATGACTACCTCAACGCCCCGCTGGACCAGCCGGAATTCGACGCCTTCGTCTCGGAGCTGACTATCGCCGACCAATACGAAGGGCATGACTTCGATCGTACCCCCTACTTCGAGGGCTGCCTTCCCATCGAAGAGATGGCTCGCCGCGGCCGCGACACCCTGCGGTTCGGTCCGATGAAGCCGGTCGGGCTGCGACACCCCGGCACCGGCCGGGTGCCGCACGCGGTGGTGCAGTTGCGCCGGGAGGATCGCGCCGGTCAGATGTGGAACATGGTCGGCTTCCAGACCCGGCTCAGGACCGGCGAGCAGCGCCGGGTCTTCGCCATGATTCCGGGGCTGGAGTCGGCCGAGTACCTCCGGTTCGGGAGCCTCCACCGCAACGCCTACATCAATAGCCCCGCCAGCCTGGGGCCGGCCCTCACCGATCGCTCCGACGACCTGGTGTTCTTCGCCGGGCAGCTCACCGGGGTCGAGGGCTACACCGAATCGCTGGGGACCGGACTGCTCGCGGGGATCAATCTGGCGCGGCGGCTGCAAGGCCTCCCGGCGACGGTTCCTCCGCCGACCACCATGCTCGGCGGCCTCTACCGGTATCTGCGAGACGCCGATCCGGCGCACTTTCAGCCAATGAACGCCAACTTCGGTCTCCTGGAGCCCCTGGCGCCCGGGGTCAAGAAGGGGGACAAGAAGGCGCTGCTCGTGGCGCGGGCCCAAGGCGAGTTCGCCGCCTGGCAGGCGACTCTATGAGCGTCGCTGCGGCGAGCCGCCCTTCGCGCTCGGCGACGCGCCCGGAGGTGGAGACGTTCCTGGCCCACCTGGCCAAGGAGCGCCAGCTCTCCGGGCACACCGTGATCGCCTATGGCCGGGACCTCGACGCCTTTGCCCAATTCTGTGATCGCCACTACGGGGGCCGGTGGGACTGGGTCACGGTGGATCGCCTTGGGATCCGGGGATTCCTGGCCGAGCTTCAGCGCCGAGGGCTGGCCAAGCGCTCGGCCGCTCGCGCGCTTTCGGCGGTAAGAAGCTTCTTCCGGTTCCTGAGGATTCACCTCGAGCTTCCGGTGGCCAACCTGCGTTGGGTCCGGCTTCCCCGCCTGGGCCGGCGGCTCCCGGCCTATCTCGACGCCCGCCAGACCACCCGGATCTTCGCCGAAAGTGAGTCCCTGGCCGAGGGTGATGACTTTGCCGCGCTCCGTGATCTGGCGATGCTGGAGCTGTTCTATTCCTCGGGGCTGCGATTGGGCGAGCTGCAGGGCCTCAATCTCGAGGACCTCGATCTCCTGGCCGACCAGGTCAAGGTGAGAGGGAAGGGGAAGAAGGAGCGGCTGGTCCCAGTCGGCTCCCGGGCAGCGACCGTGCTCCGGCGATACCTTCGAGGGAGAGACGAGGTGATGACCGGTGCCGGGGATCGGCGGGCACTCTTCGTCGGCGGGCGGGGCCGGCGTCTCTCGGCGCGGAGTATCCAGCGTCGGGTGCGGCGGCTCCTCTCGCCCGTCGGAGTCGAAGGGGCGCGGGTGCACTCGCTCCGGCACACCTTCGCCACGCACATGCTGGACGCCGGGGCCGACCTCCGCGCGGTCCAGGAGCTCCTGGGTCATGCCAGCCTCTCGACCACCCAGATCTACACTCACACCAGCGTGGAGCGCCTGCGTCGGGTATACCAACAGGCGCACCCGCATGCGTAGGGAACAGGAATGAGGACTGCACACGCCACGACCATCCTGGCGGTCCGCAAGGATGGCAAGGTCGCCATCGGCGGCGACGGCCAGGTCACCATCGGTGATACGGTGGTCAAGGCGCAGGCCAACAAGGTCCGGGTGCTCAAGGGTGGGAAGATCCTGTCCGGGTTTGCCGGCTCGGTGGCGGACGCCATCACGCTGTTCGAGAAGTTCGAGGAGAAGCTCGAGCGGCACCCCGGCAATCTCCCCCGGGCCGCGGTCGAGCTGGCCAAGGATTGGCGCAGCGATCGAGTGCTCCGCCGCCTGGAGGCGCTGCTGATCGTGGCGGACCTGGAGCACAGCTATCTGGTCAGCGGGTCCGGGGAACTGATCGAGCCCGACGACGGGATTCTCGCCATCGGCTCGGGCGGGAACTACGCCCTTGCCGCCGCCCGGGCGCTGATTTCGAATTCCAAGCTCTCGGCGCGAGAGGTGGTGCAGCGGTCACTCGAGATCGCGGCCGACATCTGCGTCTTCACCAACCGTCATATCACCGTTCTCGAGTTGCCGAGTTAGGCCTCGCGGTTTCAGGTTGTCACCATGGTAGATCCCGTCACCCCACCCGCATCGCCCAACGGCGATCCAGGCGCCGCTCCGCCACCGGCGCCGCCCTGGCTGGAAGAGATGCCGCCCCGGCAGATCGTGGCCGAACTGGATCGGTACATCGTCGGCCAGGAGGCGGCCAAGAAGGCGGTCGCCATCGCGATCCGGAATCGCTGGCGCCGGGCCCAGGCGCCCGACGAGATCCGGGACGAAATCATGCCGTACAACATCATCCTGATCGGCCCTACCGGCGTGGGAAAGACCGAAGTGGCGCGCCGGCTGGCGCGGCTGGCGGGAGCACCGTTCGTCAAGGTCGAGGCCTCGAAATTCACCGAGGTTGGTTACGTGGGACGGGACGCCGAGTCCATGGTGCGGGACCTGGTAGACGCGGCGATCAGCATGGTGCGGACCGAGCGGGAAGACGACGTCTATCCCCAGGCCGAGCGGCGGGCCGACGAGCGCCTGCTGGATCTCCTGTTGCCGGCTCCGTCACCAGCCCCGGCCCGGCCCCAACCCGCCGCGGACGGCTCGGTCTTCGTAGTCTCGAGCGGCGGCCAGGCCACGCAGGAGCCCGCCAGCCAAGCGGAGGAGGAGCGGTGGCAGCGCTCCAGGGAAAAGCTGCGGCAAATGCTGTCGGAGGGACGATTGGACGAGCGCGAAGTGGAGATCGAAGTGACGCCTCAGGTCTACCCCATGCTGGACCTCATGCAGCCGCCTCCCGGGATGGAGGGTCAGGACGTCAATTTCACCGAGATGCTGCAGGAGATGCTCCCGCGCCGGAAGAAGCGGCGGACGGTACGGGTCCCCGAAGCGCGCCGGGTACTGGTTGACGAAGAGATCAAGAAGCTGGTCGATATGGACGACGTGGTGAACGAAGCCCTGGACCGGGTGGAGAACCACGGGATCATCTTCGTGGACGAGATCGACAAGATCGCGGGCGAGCGGTCCCAGACCGGTCCCGACGTCTCACGCGAGGGAGTCCAGCGCGACCTGCTGCCGATCGTGGAAGGTTCGACGGTCCAGACCCGCTATGGCTACGTCCGGACTGACCACATCCTGTTCATCGCGGCCGGCGCGTTTCATGTCTCCAAGCCCTCGGACCTGATCCCCGAGCTGCAGGGACGCTTCCCGATTCGGGTGGAGCTTCAGCCCCTCACGGAGCAGGACTTCATCCGGATCATGACCGAGCCGGAGAACGCCCTCACGAAGCAGTATCAGGCGCTGGTGGCGGCGGAGGGCGCGGAGCTCTCCTTCACCGAGGATGGGATCCGGGAGATCGCGCGGATCGCCTTCCTTGCCAACGACCGCATGGAAAACATCGGCGCTCGTCGGTTGCACACAGTCATGTCCACCCTGACTGAGGATGTGCTCTACCAACTGCCCGACTACCCCGAGCGCCGGATCGTGTTCGATGAGGCCAGGGTCCGCGAGCGGCTCGGCGCCATCGTGGACGACGACGACCTCCGCCGCTACATCCTCTGAGTCGCGGGCGCGGCCTAGCGCCCGCCGCCCTTCACGACCACTCCGCCCTTCATCACGAAGACCGGGTTTTCCAGCACCCGGACGTTGTCGAGGGGATTGCCCTGGACGGCGACCAGGTCGGCGAGCTTGCCCGCCGCGATCACGCCGCGGTCGTTGGTGCCCAGCAGATCGGCCGCGTAGAGCGTGGCGCCCCGGATCGCCTCGATGGGGCTCATGCCGCGATCCACCCGGGCGCCAAACTCCCGACCGTTCTCGCCGTGGCGGTACACGCCGGCATCGGTGCCCAGCGCGATTTTGAGCCCCGCCGCCATCGCCTTCTTGAAGCTCTCCTCCGCGCGCGGGCGGATGTACTCGCGCTTGGCCCGGGTCAGGGGCGGGAGCTTGCTCTCGTCCACCGCCTCCGGGGTCCGGAGATAGAGGTTGGGGACGAAGTAGGTTCCCTTCTCCTTCATGAGCCGGATCGCCTCGTCGTTGAGTACGGTGCCGTGTTCGATGGAGGCGACCCCCGCCTTGGTCGCCGCGATGATGCCCTCGGTCCCATGGGCGTGCGCGGCGACCTTGAGGCCATGACGCGCGGCTTCCTGCACCGCCGCCTGAAGCTCCTCATCGGACATCTGCTGGGCGCCCACCGATCCCTCGAACGAGAAGACTCCGGCCGTCGCGCAGACCTTGATGACCTTGACCCCATGCTTGATCTGGTACCGCACCGCCTCGACCACCTCTGTCACGCCGTCCGCGACCCCTTCTTCGGGGCCCCGCTCCAGGATCCCGGGCGCATAGCCGGTATCGTCGCAGTGTCCACCGGTGATCCCGATGGCGTGCCCGGCGGGGATGATCCGGGGCCCGACTACCAGCCCGCCGTCGATGGCCCGCATCAGCGATACGTCGGTGAAGCCCGAGGACCCCACGTCCCGGATGGTGGTGAACCCGGCCAGCAGGGTCTTTCGCGCATTGGAGACGCCCAGGAGCGCGTAATCGACCGGGGATTGCCGGACCGCGGAATTCTGCCAGTCTCCCGAAACGTCGCCCGAGGTGATATGGGTGTGGACGTCCATGAGGCCGGGCACCAGGGTCACGTCTCCCAGGTCCAGCTCCGTCGCTCCCGCCGGTGCGTCGCCGCCAACCGAAGTGATCTTCCCGTTCTCGACGACCACCAGGGCCGGACTCACGATGGTTCCCTTGGCCACGTCGAGCATCCGGGCGGCCCGCAGAACCGTCAGGGTCGTGGGAGCCGTCGCGGTGGGGAGCGGCGTCGGGGCCCCGGCACCTTTGATGATCACGCCGCCCTTCATCACGAAGTCCACGCTTTCGAGGACATGGATGTTCGCCAGTGGATCACCTTGCACGGCGACCAGGTCGGCCAATTTGCCCGGCGCGATGACGCCCCGGTCGCTCACCCCGAGCAGGTCGGCCGCGTTGACCGTCCCGGCCCGGATCGCTTCGATCGGCCGCATCCCGCGATCGACCATCGCCCCGAACTCGTGGCCGTTGAGGCCGTGAGGAATGACCGCCGCATCGGTGCCCAGCGCGATCTTGACCCCGGCCTTGATTGCTTTCGACAGGTTGGCCTTGGCCAGCGGCAGGACGTACTCTGCTTTGGCCCTGATGGGTGGAGGCAGGTTGTCGAGGTTGATGACGTCGGCGAGATACGTCGTGGGAACGAGATAGGTGCCCTTCTTCTTCATCAGGGAGATCGCTTCGTCGCTGATCATGGAACCGTGCTCGATCGAGGCCACTCCGGCCTTGACCGCCGCCAGGATCCCCTCGGCGCCGTGGGCGTGGGCCGCGACCTTCATCCCATGCCGTGCCGCCTCCTGCACGATCGCGCGCATCTCCTCGTCGCTGAGCTGCTGGGCTCCCACGGGCCCCTCGAACGAGAGCACACCGGCGGTCGCGCAGATCTTGATCCAGGTCGCGCCGTGCTTGATCTGGTATCGCACCGCCTTGACCGCCGCGTCCACTCCGTCCGCCACCCCACGGCGATAGTCGGCCTCCAGGACCCCCGGCGCCCAGCCGGTGGCATCGCAATGCCCGCCGGTGATTCCGATCGCATGACCCACCGGGAAGATCCGGGGGCCGATGATCAGCCCGGCGTCGATGGCGTGCTGCAGGGCCACGTCGGCGAACCCGCCGGAGCCCACGTCCCGCACGGTCGTGAACCCCGCCAGCAGGGTCCGCTCCGCGTTGCGCGCCCCCCGGAGCGCGCCATCCGCGGGGGTCTGCCGGACGACGCGCGTCACCCAATCGCCCTCGAGATCGCCGGTCAAATGGGTGTGGACGTCCATGAAACCGGGCATGAGGGTGAGGTCGCCCAGGTCCACCTCCCGCGCCCCGGCTGGCGCGTCGGCGGCATTGAGGCTCACGATTCGCCCGCTATCGATCACCACCACCGCGGGGCTCACCATCTGGCCGCGCACCACGTCCAGCATGCGGGCAGCGCGAACGACGATCGGTTGCTGGGCGGAGCTGGAGGAGAACGGAGCAAGAGACGAGAGGAGGGCAAGAAAGACGACCCGACAAAGCGGCACCAGGCGGCGCATGCAGAAACTCCGTGAGTAACGGGTGGATTGCGGTCCACGAACGTAGCCGGCGTCGTCGGTTCGTCAACCTCGACGCTGGCCAGCCGTCCGGGCAGCCGGTATACTCGGAAGGTCCACCCCTGGTCAGCCACCTCCTGAGGGAATCGAGAGCCCGTGTCCACCTACATCCTGCTCAGCGCCCTCACCGACGAAGGCGCCAAGACCATCAAGAATCACCCGCAGCGGATCATGGAGGTCAACAAGGAAATCGAACGGTTGGGCGCCAAGGTGGTGGCCCAGTACGCCACCCTCGGCATCTACGACTTCGTGAGCATCGTGGAAGCCAAGGACAACGCGGCCATCGCCCGGGTCTCCGCCGAGCTGGGCGCCAGGGGGAGCGTGAAACTGACCACCCTGGCCGCCATCCCGGTCGAGGAGTTCATCGCCTCGCTCAAGTAGCGTAGCCCCGTCGCCTCCTCCCCCGGGGCCCCCTCCCCCGGAACTTGGCGCTCCATTAGTATCTGGACTGCCAAAATGACCGTCTTTTCCGGGGTGCACTAGATGGCCAAGCGCGACTTCCTCGCCATTCCCGATTTCACGCGGGAGGAGCTGCATTCGCTCTTCGTCCTGGCTGCCAGGATGAAGCGAGGCCAGTACAAGAAGCGTCCGCTCGCCGGTAAGACGCTGGGGATGATCTTCGCCAAGAGCTCGACCCGGACCCGGGTCTCCTTCGAGGTGGGCGCGTACCAGCTCGGCGGACACGGGCTTTTCCTTTCGTCCCGGGATATCCAACTGGGGAGGGGTGAGCCGATCCGGGATACCGCCCGGGTGCTCTCGCGGTACCTCGATGGAATCATGATCCGCACCTACGACCACCAGGACATCGTCGAGCTGGCGCGGTACGCCTCGATCCCGGTGATCAACGGCCTGACCGATCTGCTCCATCCCTGTCAGGTCCTGGCCGATCTCATGACCGTGCAGGAGAGTCTGGGGACCTGGGAAGGGAAGGTGGTGGCTTGGGTGGGCGACGGGAACAACATGGCCAACAGCTGGCTCAACGCGGCCGGAACCCTGGGGTTCGAGCTGCGGCTCGCCTGCCCCGAAGGCTACGAGCCCAATCACGACATCTTCGAGCGCAACGCTCGACTCACCAGGATCAGCATCACCGAGCTGCCGGAGGAGGCGGTCGAGGGCGCTCACGTGGTGAACACCGATGTCTGGGCCTCGATGGGCCAGGAGGAGGAGGCCGAGGTGCGGGCCCGGGCATTTCAGGGGTACATCGTGGATCAGAAGCTGATGTCGATGGCGGCCAAGAACGCCATCTTCCTCCACTGTCTCCCGGCTCACCGGGGAGAAGAGGTGAGCGAAGATGTGATCGAGGGGCCGCAGTCGCGGGTCTGGGACGAGGCGGAGAATCGCCTGCACATCCAGAAGGCCTTGATGGCCGTCCTCATGGGTGGCGAACCGGTGGCCACCCGCAAACCAGCTCGCGGGCGGCCCGGCTCCCGGACGCGCTGAGGGTTCTTCCCGCCATGACCGACCCCACCCCGCTCAAGCGCACAGCGCTCTGGGACGCCCACCGCGGCCTGGGCGCCAAGATGGTTCCCTACGCCGGCTTCGAGATGCCGGTGCAGTATCCCACCGGGATCCTGGCGGAGCATCAGGCGGTGCGGACCGGCGCCGGGTTGTTCGACGTCTCCCACATGGGAGAGTTCGAAGTCACCGGCCCCGATCGGAACGCGTTCGTCAATCGGATCACTTGTAACGACGTGGCAGCGATGGAGACGGGTCATGCCCAGTACTCCGCGCTGCTCACATCTCAGGGAACCTTTCTCGACGATTGTCTGGTCTATCGGTTCGCCGACCGGCTGATGCTGGTGGTGAACGCGGCCAACGTCGCCAAGGACTGGGCCCACGTGGTGGCCCAGAAGGGCTCGGCGGCGATCCGGCTGCGCAACATCTCGGACTCGGTGGGGCTGCTGGCGCTGCAGGGCCCGCGAGCCGAGGCGTTGTTGCAGCCCTTCAGCTCCGTGCCGCTGGCCGCGATCGGGTACTACCGCTTCGTCGAGGGCGCCATCGACGGGGTGGACTGTTTCATCTCCCGTACCGGTTACACCGGCGAAGACGGGTTCGAGCTCTATTGCCGAGCCGCGGGGACGGTGCCCCTCTGGCAAAAGCTCATCGGGGCGGGTGCGACTCCCGTGGGGCTCGGCGCTCGGGACTCGCTCCGACTCGAGGCAGGATTGCCGCTCTACGGGAACGACATCGACGATACGGTCACCCCGCTGGAGGCGGGGCTGGGCTGGATCGCCAAGCTGAACAAGGGTGCCCCCTTCATCGGGCTGGAGCCGTTGCGGCGGCAAAAGGCGCAGGGGCTGACTCGCCGGCTGGCCGGGTTCCGCCTCAAGGGCAAGGCGATCCCGCGCCACGGGTATCCGGTGTGGCATGGCGGCCAGGCGGTGGATCAGGTACGGAGCGGAGCGATGAGCCCCTCACTGGGCTATCCGATCGGCACGACCTATCTCCCGCTGTCGGCCTGTGGACCCGGCACCGCCCTCGAGGTCGAGATTCGTGGAGAGCGGGTTCCCGCCGAGGTGGTGAAGTTGCCGTTCTGGACCCAGGGCTCCGTCCGCAGGCCAGTCACCCCGGCCCGCTCCACCTAGTTCCTTTCCTCATCCCGCGAGCCATGGAGTTGCGTGTCGCCGTTCTCACGGTCTCCGACGCCGGGAGCCGTGGTGCTCGCGCCGACACCTCCGGCGAGGCCATCGCGGCCTGGGTGGGGGAGCGAGGCTACCGGGTGAGCGCGCGGGCGTTGGTGCCGGATGACACCGGGGCGATCTCCTCGCAGCTGACCCGCTGGGCCGACGAGAACCAGGCGGACGTGATTCTGACTACGGGCGGGACCGGGCTCAGCCAGCGAGACGTCACGCCGGAAGCGACTCGGGCGGTCCTCGACAAGGAGGCGCCCGGGATCGCAGAGGCGCTCCGCGCCGCCGCCTATCCGAAGTTCCCCAGGGCAGCACTCTCTCGCGGGTTGGCGGGCGTTCGGGGCCGGAGCCTGATCGTGAATCTGCCGGGAAGTCCCACCGGCGTGCGCGACGGCCTCTCGGTGCTGGGCGACCTGCTCCAGCACGCCGTGCAGCTCCTGCGAGGAGAGCAGACCGACCATGGATAGCGGCCGTGGCCCTCACTGATCACGATATGGCGCGCATTCTGGTAACGCTGGACGACCTGGAGACCGCCGTCCGGATCAACGCGGCCCTCGAAGGCGCCGGCTATTCCACCTCGACTCTTTCTCCGGTGGACGACGCGCGGGCGCTTCTCAGGCGCCAGAGCTTCGATCTGATCCTCCTGACCGGCGCGGTGCGCGAGCCCCCGGCCCGGAAGCTGAGCGCGCTGGCCCGGGACGCGGAGATCACCACCCTGGCGCTGCTGGAGAGCACCGATCCCGGCACCGCCGAGGGAGCTCCCGA
>DATIWD010000104.1:0-7288 GCA_035519565.1 Gemmatimonadales bacterium
AGCGCGGTTCCTGTCCCATCCAGGTCGAGACTGGGAAACCAGGCGCCCCGCGACGACCCGTAGGTGGCCGCGGCCGCTCGCGCCGTGGCCCAGGCGACCTGGGTCTCGGGGTTGTTACGAAGCGCCAGGTCCACGACGTCCACCAGCTGAAGCGTCTGTGCCTTGGCCAGCAGTTCGGGTGGAATGGTCGGAGCCATGGCGGTCCTGGCGGATTCGGCCGGGACGGTCAGACTGGCGGGTGGCGACCAGGGCGTCGAGGGTGTCGGTGCCGTGGCCGGGCCCCCACTCACGCCGGGCGGGGCAGGGGTGCAGGCGCACAGGCCAAGGACCAGGGCGGCCCCGGGATACAGGCGTGACACGATGGCAAGACTCTCAATCCCGCGTCCAAGCTGGGCGCGGCAGTTCGAGGTTCAGTATTGATTGAACATACTGAATGTAATTACCTTTGCAACCTCGAGACGGTAGCGAGGAACCGCATGACCGATGGAACCCTGGAGTTCGCCGAAAAGACCGGCCTCTTCTTCGAGGACGACGGCTATCCGCGGATCGCAGGCCGGATCTTCGGGCTGCTGCTCATGAGCGAGGCCTCTCGCTCGCTGAACGATATCGCCGCCCGGCTTCGGGTCAGCAAGGCCAGCGTCAGCACCGACGCCCGACTGCTGGAGCGCTGGGACATGGTCGAGCGCGTCAGCCGCCCCGGAGACCGGAAGATCTACTACCGCATCGTCCCCGACCTGCCGTATCGGATCATGGAGCACCGGGTCGAGCGGGTGCGACGGATGGGCCGGCTCATGCGGGAGGCTCGCGCCGCGGTCCCGCGCGGGGGGCCCCTCAAGACCCGCCTCTCGGACTTCGCCGCTGCATACGACCAGGCCCTGGTGACCATGGAGAAGGCGCTCCGGCGAGTCTCGCAGGCGGTCTCCGCATCCAATGGTGGTTCCTCATCCACCGAGTGAGACGCACCTACCCACCTTCAGGTTTCTCCTGTTTCCCTGACGCGTCGCTCCCAGTAGATACGGCGAGTCGGTCGCCGATGTTGATCCGGGTCGCGCGAGTCGCAACTCCTTAGCGATGTCGTTCGACGATTCTCCGAGCCCCAGGGTGAGACCGTGGCAGCGCAGGATACGCCGACGGGCCATCGCCGACACTGCTGCCTCCTGGAGGTGGGCGAGACCGGTCTGTCAAAGGCGTTTACGAGCCTGATTCGCAAGGTGCGGGAAGTTCTGGACGAACGCGGGTAGGCCAGGGGGTCCACAGGGCCCCTCACCCCGGCCTATCACGGCATCCCGATTGCAGATCCCTCCATTGGTTAGGTCTCGGCTGCTGGGCACCGGGGGAATACCTGAAGCCATAGCCTCGACCCGCGTCACGCACCCCCTGGCGCGGATCGCTTCAAAGAGGGGTCGCCGCGCGAAGTGGTGGTCCCGGGAGACGCAGTGCGGTTCTTCACGCCGGCTCGTTGGTTGACCAGTCTGACGATCACGCTCGGGACGGCAACAGGCCCCGCGCCGCGGCCTGCTGTTCCCGTGCCCGCTGCCACGGGCCGAATCGAAGGAACCGTCGTGCTCGCCCCCAGCCTTTCTGCTCGGAAGCCCAGGTTCCGACCCTACGCCGATTACGGCCCCACCGCTGCGCCTCCCAAGGAGGTCCCCGACACCGACGAACTGGTCAACGTCGTGGTGTACCTGGACTCGGTACCGGGCGGCAGTGAATTGCCGGCTCCCTCCGGCACTCCGACGCTTGAGCAGCTGAACGAGCATTTCGTCCCGCACGTGCTTCCGGTCCTGAAGGGCGCCACGGTGGAGTTTCCCAATCGCGACCCCGTGTTTCACAATGTGTTCTCGCTCTCCAGCACCCGGACCTTCGACCTGGGCCGCTTCCCCAAGGGGGAATCGAAGTCGATCCGCTTCCCCAAGGCCGGCCTGGTCCAGGTGTTCTGCCACATCCACTCCGACATGAGCGCCGTGATCATGGTGCTCGACAACCCGCTCTTCGCTGTTCCCAACCTGCGGGGACACTACGTCATCGAGGGAGTGCCGCCGGGCGAATACCGCGTGGTGGCGTGGCATGAACGGATCAAACCGATCAGCGATCGGGTGCGGGTGACGGCGGGTCAGACCGCCACGCTGGACTTCACGATTCCCCTTCCGGCTCCGCCGAGCCAGCCATGACCGGTCCTGTCACCGCCGAGGCGCCGACCATGGGCGCCGTTGCCCGCGCCGCCAAGGCCCTCCGAGGCGCCACCCTCAACTTCAAGCTGGTGGTCTTCGGGGCGCTGCTCACGGCGCTGGTGGTAGGGACCGCCTTTCTCCCGCTCAGCTTGGTGATCCGGGGCAATACCAAGCGGCTGGTGGCCTGGGAGCTGAGCCAGAACCTCCAGGCCCTGATCGGACTTCAGAACCAGGGTCAAAAGCAGCTCCTCTGGACCTCGTCGGTGATCACCGAGCACCCCACGCTGCGCGCGGCGATGGAGACCTACCGCCTGGAGTCGGTGATGAGCCAGAGCCCGCGGGCGGAGTTACTGACTACGATCCAGCACGAAGTGGAGGGGATCGTCTCGGGACTGGGGCGGGATCTGCTGGTGATCACCGATGACCACGGACGAGTGCTGGCTGCGAGCGAGCGACGCGGGATCCACCCGACGGTCGGCCAGGATCTTTCCTCCATGAAAATGATCCGCCACGCCCTCGACGGTGGGGATTCCACCACCTCGGGCCTCGGTGTGGCGCGGTTTGGCGATGTCTATTTCGAAATCGGCAGCGTCCCCATCGTCCTGCGAGGGATTCCGATCGGCGTCCTGCTCCTGGGCGACCGTCTCGACGACGCGTACGTCACCCAGCTCCGGCAGTCGCTGGGGGGAGCCCTGGTGGTGGTCGCCAACAGCAGCCAGATCATCGCGACCAGTTTCCCGACCGCGTCGAATGATCCCCGGCCATTCCGTAACGCGGTGCCGGGCGATTCCGGCACCCGAGCGGCCGTGGTCAAACTGGGCGACTACGAGTATGTGACCGCGCCCATGACGCTGGGGCGGGACGAGAGCGGAGACCGGGTCACCCTTTACCTGCTGCATCCGCTAAGCGAGACGTTGGGTCCGCTCAACCGCTCCCTCCTCCTGAGTTTCATGGTCTTCGGTGTGCTGTCCGTCCTTCTGGCCGGGCTGGGTGCCGGTCTGGTCTCCCGGTCCCTGATGAAGCCGTTCCGGAGCTTCGTCGGATTCATGGAATCGGTCGCGCGGAGCGGGGACTACTCCCATCGCTTCGATGCGCGCGATGGCGCCGTTGAAGTGCAAACCCTCAACGCCTCGTATGAACGGTTGATCGACTCGCTGGCCCAGAAGCACGTGCAGCTGGAGCAGCGGACCATCGAGGTCTCCCAGGCCAACCAATCCTTGCGGGAGGAGATGCGCGAGCGGGGACAGGCGGAAAATGCGCTGCGCCTGAGCGAGGAGCAGCTCCGCCAATCGCAGAAGCTGGAGGCCGTGGGCACCCTGGCCGGCGGGGTGGCGCACGACTTCAACAATCTGCTGACCGTAATCGGGAGCTATACCGATCTGGTGATGGCCGAGCTGGACGAAGGAAGCCCGCTCCTGGCGGACCTGGAGCAGGTACGACAGGCGTCCGACCGGGCCTCTGGTCTTACCGCTCAGCTCCTCGCCTTCAGCCGCAAGCAGGTGATGCAACCCAAGGTGCTCGACCTGAGCGGGGTCGTCGGCGGCATCGAGAAGATGCTGCGCCGGGTGATCGGCGAGGACATCGAGCTCAAGACGATCAAGGAGCCGAGCCTGTTGAGCGTCAAGGCTGACCCGGGGCAGATCGGCCAGGTCCTGTTGAACCTCGCGGTCAACGCACGAGACGCCATGCCGCAGGGCGGTACCCTCACGCTTCAGACCGCCAACGTCGAGCTGCGAGAGAAGGATCCCGATCGCAACCCGATGATGGCGCCGGGGCGCTGGGTCATGCTGGCCCTGACCGACAGCGGTACCGGCATGGATGAAGCGACCCGGGCCAGGATCTTCGAGCCCTTCTTCACGACGAAGGGACCGGGCAAGGGCACGGGGCTCGGGCTCTCCACCGTGTACGGCATCGTCAAGCAGTCGGGCGGGTTCATCTGGGTCGAGAGCGAACCGGGACGGGGGACCTCCTTCAAGGTGTATTTCCCGGCGGTTGACGAGGTCGAGGACGAGGTCGACTGGACGGACAAGCCCGCCCACGCGACAGCAGGCTCGGAGACCATTCTCCTGGTCGAGGATGAGCACCCGGTCCGCGCGCTGGTGCGCCGGTGTCTGGAACGAGATGGCTACCGGGTGCTCGAGGCCGAAGGGCCGGCCGCAGCCCTGCGGCTCACCGCCCAACACGATGGCGTGATCCACCTGCTGCTGACCGACGTGGTGATGCCGCAGATGAGCGGGAAGCAGCTGGCCGAGCGGGTGGCGACGCTGCGCCCGAACACGCGGGTGCTCTACATGTCGGGCTACACCGACGATACCGTCGCCCAGCATGGCATCCTCGAAGAGGGCACCATGCTGATCGAGAAGCCGTTTACGCCCGAGAACCTCGCCGCCAGGGTGCGCGAGGTCCTCGACGCGCCGCCTCGGGATGCCGAGCCGGTCGGGCCTCAGGTCTAGGAGGGGTGATGTTCCGCTACTTCCTGGTCCCGGCTCTGCTCCTGTTGCCCTCCCGCGCGGTAGCGCAGGACTGGCTCTTTCTCGACGGGATCGTTGACGGGGAGTTCTGGGCCACCGATTCGGGCTCGGTGCTGCTGACCCGGAACAACGGGAATCCAGCGCCGTTCGGCCGCGTGCAGCTGTTTGCCGGGGTGGACCTGCGTTCCGACCTTCAGCTGCTGGCCCTCGGTGAGCTGGAAGCGGGGAAGGGCGGCCAGGAGGGGAAGACCGAGGTGAGCTACGACCAACTGGTGCTCCGCTATGCCAGGTCGCCGGCGTTTACGGTCAACGTGGGCAAGTTCGCCACTCCGGTGGGGAGCTTCGCCAACCGCCGCTTCTCGCCGGTCAATCCGCTGATCGGCTCTCCCGACGGCTATCCGGTGCTCTATCCCTGGGGGTTTCAGGTAGGTGGCTCGGGCTCCCGGTTCGACTATCGGGCGGCGGTGGTGAGCCTCCCGTATACCCACGAGGACTATGTTCCCGATCCGAGCGCCGCGCCACACCTCGTGCTGGGAGGAGGGATCACGCCGAGCACCGGTCTCCGGTTCGGGGTCTCATTCGGCTATGGTCCCTATCTCAATCGGGACCTGAGCTCGGCACTTCCCCCGGGCAAGTTTTGGGACAGCTATGCTCAGACGGTAGCCGCCGTGGATGCGAAATACAGCGTGGGCTACTTCGAGTTTCACGGCGAGGCGGCGATCCAGTCCTACCAAGTGCCGACCATGAACGCGGTCACCGGGTTCGGGAGCTATCTGGAATTCAAGTACACCTTCTCCCCGCGCTTCTTCGCGGCCACTCGGCTCGAATACAACAAGTACGCCTACATTGAGTTCGAGGACGAGGCGTGGAGCGGCGAGCTGCTGCCGATGTACAACGGCGAGTTCGGGATCGGGTACCGGCCCTGGGCCCACACCATCATCAAGCTGAGCTATCGTCGCGACGGCTGGCCGGTCGACGCCGATGAGAAGGACGAGTTTCCCTCAGGGAACGCCTTTGCGGTGCAGATCTCCCAGTCGTTCGACCTGAAGAGCTGGTTCGCCAGAAAGCAGTAGGTCAGGACTTGGCCCGCCGCCGCCCCGGGTAGGACCTCGAAGCGGCCTTCTCCGGACTCGAGGGCGGCTCGTCGGGGTGCAGGATGACCTCCACCGGGCTGCCGACCGTCAAGCCAGCCGCCGCACGTAGCTCCTCGTTCACCAGCAGAAAGAACCCCCTGGCACGCGGCACCACCGCCGATTCGAAGAGCACGCCGTTCAAACGGCCGGTCACGCGGTGCCCCAACCGGCCGGGGGCCAACCGTACAGCGGGCAACTTCCAGCGGGCCGTGGGGTCGAAGGGGACCAGGACCGCGTTTTCCTTATGGCCCTCGAGCAGCACGCCGGTGAAGTGTTCGCTTTTCATGGCTTCCTCCGTCGAACCCGGCAATAGCGTGTAGCCCGGGACGCCGGATGTCAAATGACCGGTGGGAGCATGGGGTAGGACTGAGGACAGGGGACTGGGGTCAGGACTGAGGACTGAGGACTGAGTGGAGCAAGACCAGGAGCCAGGCACTCGGAGCCGGGAGTTCTTTCCTCGCGGCTCCGAGTTCCTGGCTCCTCGCTCCCGGCGACCCTCAATACCCGCTGTGTTGCGCTTGCGGATCGTCGGCCGGGTTGACGTACGTCATCGCGAAGGGCCCCATCGCGCTCACCTCCACGACGGTGGCGCCCTTGGCCTGGGCGTAGTGGTGCATCTTGGCCGGGATGGTGCCCTTGTCTCCCACGTTCATCGGCTTGGCCTTCCTGGCGTCGAAGGCATCGCCCATGCCGTAGAGGAAGGTGCCCGACTTGACCTCGACGGTCTCGTCGGTCGGATGGAAGTGGGGCGGGATCTTGTAGCCCGACGGCATCTTGAGCTGCACCACGAAAGGCGCCGGCTTCCCGGGGTCGCCGCTGACCACCGCCATCTCCGCTCCCTTGGGGAAGACGGCTGGAGCGGGTCCCCAGTGGAGCGAAGCCGGGGCCGCTTGAGACCAGGCCGGGGTGGTCAGGAGCAGGAGCGTACAGGAGAGGGTGAGCGTTCGCATGAGTTCCTCGCAGGAGTGGGACGATCAACGATAGGTGGATGCTCTCGAAGCGGAAAGACCATTCTCACGACCGCGCCGCGGCCCAAGCCGCGAGGCCGAGACAGAGGGTGATGACGACCGAGAAGATCACGGGCGCCATGAAGAAATACCGCCAGCTGAGGAAGGTGACCGCCGCGAAACAGGCGACGAGGCCCCAGGTGACCATGGGCATTCCCCCGAGCGTCTGCGGGTCGAGGCTACCGAGTTGCCAGGCCAGCAAGGCCGCGAACAGGAGGAACACCGTCACGAAGAGGCCGAACCCGACATAGAAATCCCAATAGGCACGGCTGTTTCCCTGGACCTCGAAGCGGATGGACCGCAAGGAGACCATGACGGAATCCACGCCCCATCGGGGATCGACCCGGCGGAAGCCCAAGGTGTGCCCGATGGCGAACAGGAGCAGCAGAACCGAGGCGATGTGGTAGAGCAGGGGAGCCTTCATCGGGGTGCCTGGTCGAAGGGGTAATTGCCCCGCATCAATTGGTCACCGCGTAACGCACCGCCATTCCCGCGACGTTGTGGAA
>DATIWD010000105.1:0-2730 GCA_035519565.1 Gemmatimonadales bacterium
CGGGCTCAAGCGGCTGGACGAGATCGTCGCCACCGGAGCCAAGCGAATCTCCGGGGCTGAGGCCTTCAAGCTCTACGATACCTACGGGTTCCCGATCGACCTGACCCAGATCATCGCCGAGGAGCGGGGACTCACGGTGGATCTGACGGAATTCGAGCGGGCGCTGGAGCAGCAACGGGAGCGCTCGCGGGTGGCGCGGAAGGACGCGGCGGATGTGGGAGCCTTCGGCGAATCGGCCGCGGTACACGTCTCCGGCGACGATTGGCGTTCGGTCAAGTCCGGCGCCCAGGAGTTCGTGGGGTATTGGCGCGACGAAGCGAAGACCGACATCCTCGCCTTCCGTCAGTCGGCAGATCGCGTCGAGCTGCTGATCCGGGAGAATCCCTTCTACGTCGAGTCCGGTGGTCAGGTCAGCGATACCGGCGGCATCACGGGGGAGGGGTGGGCGGTCCTGGTGGATACCGTCCGCAAAGACCCGGAGCGGGGCACGGTGCTGGGGGGTCGCTTCGCGGAGCGGTTCGAGCCGACCACCATCGAAGCCAGAATCGACGCGCCTCGCCGCCGCAACATCGAGCGCAATCACAGTGTCACCCACCTGGCTCACTACGTCCTGCGCCAGGTGCTGGGGACCCACGTGCGCCAGCAGGGCTCCCTGGTGGAGGCCGAGCGGATGCGGTTCGACTTCTCGCATCACGGCCCCATCGACCCGGCCACGCTGGCCACCGTCGAGCGCGAGGTGAACCAGCTGATCTGGGAGAACTTCCCCGTCGAAGAGCGGGAGATGCACTATCCCGACGCGCTCAAGCTTGGCGCCATGGCCTTCTTCGCCGACAAGTACGGGGACGTGGTCAGAGTGGTCAGCATGGGCCCCTCGATCGAGCTCTGCGGGGGGACCCACGTCCGGAGCACCGGACAAGTGGGACTCTTCCGGGTCACCGGCCAGACCGGCGTGGCCGCGGGAGTCCGCCGGATCGAGACCCTGACCGGCCCGGCGGCCTACCATCTCCTGGAACAGACCGAACACCGGCTCCGGGAGATCGCGCAGACGCTCAAGGCCCAGCCCGAGCACCTGGTCAGGAAGCTGGAGCAGCTCCAGGAGGAGCGGGAGAAGCTCGAGACCCGTCTCCAGGAGCTCAAGAAGGCGGGCGCCAACGGAGGCGGAGGCGCGCCCACCGGCCAGGTGGTCGAGATCAACGGCGTCTCCCTCACCGTGGGCGAGACCGGCGCCGAGGATCGCGAGGAAGTGGGCTCCATGGCCGACCGCTTCCGGGAGAATCGGAGCCACGCCGTGCTGGTGCTGTTCGGGAGCGCGGGGCGCGGGGCCATCCACGTCGCGGTGACCGACGACCTGGTGCGAGCCGGCCGCAAAGCAGGCGACCTGGTGAGCCGGATCGCGGCGCGCTGCGGCGGCAAGGGCGGTGGCCGGCCGCAATTTGCCTCGGCTGGCGTGGGAGATCCCTCGCAGCTGCCTGCGGTGCGGGCGGAGCTGCCTCAGCTGGTCGCGGCCTGGTTGGAGGGTGGAAAGTGACCGCGTCGAGCGGCGTGGACCAGGAGTGGCTGGCCGCTCGCCTGGAGAAGGCGCCGGCCGCCTTGCGCGAGCGCGTCCGCGAGCTGGTCGCCGAGAGTGGCCGTGGTGACTCCCAGGCGAGTGCCCTGTCAGTGGCGGCGATGACGGCGCTGCGTCGAGTGATGCGCCATCCCGGCGATCGAACCATCGCGCTCGATCTCCTCGCCGCCGACGGGCTCATCACGCTGGCGCTCCTGGCCCAGGCGGGGTCCGATCCCGCGCAGCTCGAAGCCTTCGCCGCCGACCTGCTGGCGGCTCCCTATCGCCCGTGATCGACCTGCATTCCCACCTGCTTCCCGGGGTGGATGATGGGTCTCGGTCGTTGGAGCAATCGGTCGCGGTGCTGCGCCGGATGGTACGGCACGGAGTCACCGATGTCTGCCTCACGCCGCATCTGCTGGCCAGTCAGGCGGACGAAGGGGTTCCCGCCGAGCAGGACGCGGCTTTCCGGGCGCTGAGTCCCGTCGCCCCCTCGGAAGTGCGGCTCCACCGTGGCGCCGAGGTGATGCTGGATCGGCCGTTGAGCGAGCGGGTCGCGGCGGAGCGGAAGGTGACCCTGGGCGGCACCCGCTACATCCTGGTCGAGTTCCCGCACCGGGTCACCGCCGAAACGGTGTACTACGCTCTCTCGGTGGTGAAGAGCCTGGGGCTGGTACCGGTCCTGGCGCACCCGGAGCGCTACGCTTCCTGCCGGCCCCAGACGGTGCGCTGGTGGAAGGAGACCGGAGCGCTCATGCAGGTGGACGCGACTACCCTGCTCTCCAGCTCGGCGCGAGGGGAACGCGCCCGCGAGCTGCTGCGCCAGGGCCTGGGCGACATCCTGGCCGCCGATAACCACGGCGACAAGCGAACCATCGACGCCGGCTTTCAGGCGGTGGTAAGTCGCGGCGGGGCGGCTCAGGCCGATCTCCTGGCCACCCAGAACCCCAGAGCGATTCTCGACGACCAGCCGACCCAACCGGTGCCACCCGTGAAGTTCCGCTCTTCAATCGCGCAGCGGGTGCGACGCCTCTTCGACCCGGAGTCTCTGTGACCTCACCCTCGAACCGTATCGCGACGGCGCTCCGCGACCTGGCGCGATTGGCTGAACAGACCACCGGTCTGAGCGACCAGGTGGCCGCGATTGCCGAGCGGTATCGGGAGACCCTTCGCCGGGGCGGCCG
>DATIWD010000106.1:0-7991 GCA_035519565.1 Gemmatimonadales bacterium
TCGGTCATCGCCAGCATTTTGGCCCGGTTGTTGAACGGCTCCTGGTCCGCGATCGAGTCCTCAGACACCACCAGGGTCATCGGAAGCACACAGACCTTCTGCCCCGCCATCGCCTCGGTCGCCAGCGGCGCCGCGACCGGATACTCCTGTTTCTTGGGGTCGGGCTTGGTCTCGTCCTTCTTCTGACTCCCGGCACACGCGGCGACGAGGAGCAGCGCCATAACGGCTGACGGGAGAGATCGAATCGTCATGCTCGATAGTCTCGCTAGAGGGAGCTGCGAAGTGCGGCCCATCGGGTAGAAAACCTAATGGCGGAGCGGGTACCGGCGAAGGGGAGGGGTGAGGCCGGACCCGCGGGGGCTATTCGAGCGACATTCCCCCGTCTACGACCACGGTCTGTCCGGTGATGTGACGGGCCTCCTCGGAGCAGAGAAAGGCCACCACGTGGGCCACGTCCTCCGGTTCCGCCACCCGGCCCAGCACCGCGCTCTTCTGCGCCCGCTCGATCACCTCTTTGGGAAGCATCTGCATTCGCTCGGTCCGGATGAAGCCCGGAGCCACAGCGTTCACGTTGATGTTGGAGGGACCCAGCTCGACCGCGGCCGCCTTGGTGAGACCCAGCAGCGCCGCCTTGCTGGCCGCGTAGTTGGCCACCCCGAACCCGGGGCGGTCGGCTTGGTGGGCACTGACGTTGACGATTTTCCCCCAATGCTGTCCGCGCATGATCGGCGCCACGGCCCGGAGGCAGTTGAAGGCACCCGTGACGTTGGTGGCCAGCACCTCGGACCAGGCCTCGTCGGAGAGCCGCCAGAGTGCGCCGTCCATCGCGATCCCGGCATTATTGACCAGGATGTGGACGGTGCCGAAGCGCGCCTTGACGTCCTGGACGAAGCGATCGACCGCGTTCCGGTCGCGCACGTCGCAGCGAGCCGCGTGGACATTGGCGCCCAGCGCGGAGCAGGCCGTTTCCGTGAGCAGAGCCTGTTCGGTCACCGCCCGGCCCGGCAGCTCGACAAAGCAAAACGCCAGGTCGCAGCCCAGCCGCGCGAATTCCATCGCGATGCTGCGGCCCAACCCGGTCGCGCCACCGGTGACGATGACGACCTTGCCCCGGAATCCCGGCGGGGGATTCTCGCGTTGGAGCTGCTCCGCCACCGCACCCGACCCCTCGCTCCCCGCTTCCTCCCACTCAGAGCCTTCGCCGTAATCAGAGAAAGAGGGCATGAGTCGGTGAACCTACGGGCCGCCCGGAGGGAGGGCAAGGAGAGCGGCGCGTCTGGCCGTCCGCCCGGCGATCCCTAGATTTCGCGCATGCGTGCGCTCCTCTGGGTCATCATCGGAGTGGTGGGGGCCGCCGCCTGGGGCGTCTTGGCGCTCCATCGCGGCGAGACCGTGAGCGCCGCCTGGCTGCTCCTGGCCGCCATCGGCACCTACCTGATCGGCTACCGCTTCTACAGCCGCTTCATCGCCGACAAGGTCTTCGCGCTCGACGACCGGCGGGCCACACCCGCCGAGCGGCTCGAGAACGGGCGTGACTTCGTCCCCATCCCCAAGTGGGTGCTGTTCGGCCACCACTTCGCGGCCATCGCGGGCGCCGGGCCCCTGGTCGGTCCCGTGCTCGCGGCGCAGTTCGGCTACCTCCCCGGCACCCTCTGGATCGTCTTCGGCGTGGTGCTGGCCGGCGCGGTGCAGGACTTCACCATTCTCTGCGCGTCGATCCGGAGGGACGGCAAGTCCCTCGGCCAGATGGCCAAGGAGGAGATCGGCCCCCTCACCGGCCTGGCGGCCATGGTGGCGGTGCTCTCGATCATGATCATCCTGCTCGCGGTGCTGGGGCTGGTGGTGGTCAACGCGCTGAAGGGAAGCCCGTGGGGCCTGTTCACCATCGCCTGCACGATTCCGATCGCGGTACTGATGGGCTTCTGGATGACGATCTGGCGCCCCGGCAAGACGCTGGAGGCCTCGGCGATCGGGGTGGCGCTGCTCCTCCTGGCCCTGGTCGGCGGGCGGTACGTCTCCGAGAACCCGTCCCTGGCCCCGCTGTTCACCCACTCCGGCCTGACCCTGGCGTACCTCCTGATCGGGTACGGGTTCCTGGCCAGCGCGCTCCCGGTCTGGATGCTGCTCTGCCCGCGTGACTATCTGTCCACGTTCATGAAAGTCGGGACCATCGCCCTGCTGGCGTTGGGCATTCTGGTCGTGTTGCCACCACTCAAGCTCCCCGCCCTGACCCGGTTCGTGGACGGCACCGGGCCGATCTTCAGCGGGAAGCTCTTCCCCTTCGCCTTCATCACGATCGCCTGCGGAGCGATCAGCGGGTTCCACGCCCTGATCTCCTCGGGCACCACGCCCAAGATGCTGCGGCGAGAGGGGGACGCGCGCCTGATCGGCTATGGCGGGATGCTGATGGAGTCCTTCGTGGCGGTGATGGCGATGTGCGCCGCAGCGGTACTCGATCCCGGCGTCTACTTCGCGATCAACGTCCCGCTGGGTGGGCTGGGTGGGAATGCCGCATCCGCCGCCGAAACCATCCGGGCCTGGGGCTTCAGCGTGACTCCCGAGCAGATGTCTGCATTGGCCGCATCAGTGGGGGAGACGACCCTGCTGGGACGCTCGGGCGGCGCGCCTTCGCTGGCGGTGGGAATGGCCCAGATCTTCAGCGGCGCCACCGGCCAGCATCTGGCCGCCCTCTGGTATCACTTCGCCATCATGTTCGAGGCGCTGTTCATTCTCACGACCATCGATGCCGGCACCCGGGTCGGACGCTTCATGCTCCAGGAATTGGCCGGGCACGCCTGGAGTCCGCTGGGCCGGACCTCCTGGTACCCCAGCACCATCCTCGCCTCCGGACTGGTCGTGGCCGCCTGGGGCTATTTCCTGGTGCAGGGCGTGACCGATCCCCTGGGCGGGATCAATTCTCTCTGGCCGCTCTTCGGCATCAGCAATCAGCTCCTGGCCGGCGTCGCGCTCAGCGTGGCTACCACACTGATCATCAAGAGCGGGAAGGCCCGCTACGCCTGGGTGACACTGGCCCCGCTGGTCTGGCTCCTGGCCGTCACCCTGAGTGCCGGCTACCTCAAGATCTTCTCTCCACTTCCCCGACTAGGATTCCTGGCTCACGCGGCGGAGACGGCACTCCAGGTGCAGAGCGGCGCGCTGGATCCGGCCACCGCTGCGCGCTTGATCTTCAACGATCGCCTGAACGCCACGGTGGCGGCCGGATTCATGATCGTGGTCGTCTTGGTGGTGGCCTCCTCGCTGCGTGAGTGGGTCCTCGTGTTGCGCGGCCGGAAACCGGCGCTCACTCGCGAGACGCCGTTCATCCAATCGGCCTGGGTCTCCTGATGCGAACCTTATGGCGGCAGATCCGGGGTGCCCTGGTTCGGTTGAGCGGGATGCCCGACTACGAGCGCTATCTCCTGCACTGCCGCGCCCACCATCCGGAGCTTCCCGTGCTGAGTGAATCGGAATTCTTCCGGGAGTATCTGGAGACCCGCTCCTCCGGCGGGCCCACCCGCTGCTGCTGACTCGGATGACGACCAGAAAGAAGATCGGGATCGGACTGGGGGTCTTCGCGATCGTGGTGATCGCCGTCCTCCTGCGCGGCGTCACTCTGTTGCCTGCTTCGATCGCCCTGGGACCCTGTCTCAAGGACTGGACCGCCAAGCCGTCCTGGTCACCGAGGCAGAGTCTGCTCGCGAGCGTCGACTTCGAGGTCGGCGGCAAGCCGGCCCGGCTCTGCTACGGCCGTCCTTCCGCCAGAGGCAGGGTGATTTACGGCGTGGTGGTGCCGTACGACTCTCTCTGGCGCACCGGAGCCAACGAGCCGACCCGCCTTTACACCGCCGGGCCGATCAAGATCGCTGGGATCGCCCTGCCGCCCGGGCGATACTCGCTCTACACCCGTCCCGCTCAAGGGCCGTGGACATTGTTCGTCAACCGCTCGACCCTGCATTGGGGCAACGAGCTGACTCCTGAGGTTCGAAGTCACGAGATCGGCCAGGCCACCGTCTACCCGCAGCACCTCCCCGAGCACGTCGAAACCTTCACCATCAGCACCGAGGCTGCTGGAGATACGGTGAACCTGCTGCTGGATTGGGAGGTAACCCGGGTGGTGGTGCCGATCACCCCACCGTGAGGCCGGACTTACTTCGCCTCTCGTCTCAGAATCGCCCGGACCGGTTCGTTGTCCGCGTAGATGTGCCATTCCGTGACCAGGTCACCGCGAATCGTGGCCCGCGCCGCCCAGGGGATCGACCACCGATTGGTCGGCAGCAGTCGGCCGCCGACCTTCAGGGTCCCCTTGGCCGTACCGAACAATCCGACGTCGTACCCCTCCTGCATCACCTCGGTCACCTCGAGCGCATAGTCGGGAACCATCTCGAAGTACGCCAGCCACCCTTTGCGAAGTCGCTCGCGCCCCCGCACGATCTCACCCAACCCGTCTACCAGCCGGTGATCCTCCGACATCAGGCTCACCAGCCCCGGAACATCGTGCTGGTTGATCAACTCGACGAATAGCAGGGCCAGGCTGATCGCCGGACTCACGGTGTGCTCGCCGGTCCGGGAGAAGCTCTGGCGGCGGGGAGGCGGCGGCATCGGGGTGATACTGCGGGACGGGACCGGGCTCGTCAATCCGCGGATACTTCGCTCAGCGCAGATGGGCGATCCAATTGTCGAGCCAGTACCCAGTTCGAGCGGACAAATCCCCGAACCGGATCTGCGCCGGGGCCATGCGGCCGGCGCCGCCGCAGTGCAGAGCACGAGCGCCTTGCCGATCGAAGAGACTCGCATGCTAGCGCTCCCCCGCCGGAGCAATCAAGAGCCAGGCCCCCGCCGCCACCAGAACCGCCCCCGCCGAGATCCCCAGCGCCACCGGTCCGCCCTTCCACTGATAGATCGCTCCGAAGAACAGCGCGGCCGGCAGCGCCGCCAAGCCCGTGACCGCGTGGTATCCGCCGAATCCTCGGCCGGTGCGCACCGGCGCCAGGCGCGCCACCAGCAACCGTTCCGAGGATTCCGAGAGGCCCGCCACCAGGCCGAATGCGAGGAAGACCGCGATCGCCGCCGCACTGGTCTGTGCCTCCGCCAGCAGCCACGCCACCAGGGCGAACATCAGCCCTCCGGCGGCCACGGCGCCGCGCGGGCCCATGGTGTCTCCCAGCCAGCCGCCGGGATACGAGGCCGCGGTGCGCACCACGTGGAGTGCAGCCCAGACCAGCGGGATCACCACGACCGCGGTCCCCAGGTCCTGGAGGCGGAGGAGCAGCAAGGCTTCGGGCATCCGGAAAAGGGTGAGCGCGGCCAGAGCCAGGACCGGGCCCCAGAAGATTCTCCCCTTCGCATCCGATTTGTTCTCTTTCTGCGGAACCGCCGGTCGAGGGTGAGCGCCCCGCAGCACCACAAAGAGAATGACGAACGCGACCAGTCCGGGGATCGCGCTCCATCCGATCACGCTCCGGACCTCGGCGCCGCGCTGGAGGAGCACCCAGGCCGCCAGCGACCCGAGCACCGCCCCGAAATGGTCGGCGGCGCGGTGGAACCCGAAGGCGCGACCCTGCTGGGCGGGAAGCGTCACCTCCGCGATGAGCGCGTCCCGCGCCGGGGTGCGGATCCCCTTCCCGACCCGATCGATCACCCGGAAGCCGATCACCTGCCAGGCGGCGCTGGCCACCGAGATCAGCGGCCGGACCAGCACGGCCGTGAGGTATCCGCCCAGAATCAGCGGGCGTCTCCACCCTGGCCGGTCGGCCAGCCATCCGCTCACCCACTTGGTGAGTGACGCGGTGAGATCGGCCGCCCCGTCCAGCGCACCCAGCGACGTCGCGCTGCCCCCCAGCGTGGTGGTCACGAAGGAGGGAAGCAGCGGGTAGATCATCTCGCTGGCGAAATCGTTGAACAGGGAAACGACCGACAGGCCCTTGACCGTGGGGGGAATGCCGCCAACGGCGGCAGTCGCGGAGTCCCGTTGAGCCGCCAACTCGCCCA
Organism: Gemmatimonadales bacterium; assembly: GCA_035519565.1. Lineage (GTDB taxonomy): Bacteria > Gemmatimonadota > Gemmatimonadetes > Gemmatimonadales > GWC2-71-9 > DATIWD01. The sequence continues at coordinate 5,989 of DATIWD010000106.1, forward strand.
TTGGGGTTCAACTCGCGGAGCTGGCGGTCAACGCGGCCTCGACGCTCATCGATCGGCACTCGGCATTGGGCACTGAGCACTGGGCACTCGGCAATTGGTACTCGACAATCAGGAATCGGCACTCGGCACTCGCCAATCGGCATTCCCCCATTCCCCCATTCCCCCATTTTCTCCAATCGACAATCGACAATCCCCTATTTCCCCCATTCCCCCATTCCCCCATTCCCCCACTCCCTCACTCCTCCACTCCCAGCCCCATCCCCCAGCGGATCAGCGAAACGGGCAGGCCCCCGTACCCCAGGAATTCCTTGTGGAATTCGTGCAGCGAGAACTGGGCGCCGGCACGCGCCCGATAATCATCGCGGAGTCGCAGGATCTCGCGCCGCCCCACCGCGTAACACAGTTGATAGGTCGGCATCGCGCAATAGCGCCGTACCTCGGCCTCCGCCCGGGACCGGTCCATCGCCGCGCGATCGATCAGGAAATCCACCGCCTCACCCGGCGTCATTCCCCGCGTATGCAGCCCGATGTCCACCACGATCCGGACCGCCCGCCAGAGGAGGTGCACCTGCTGGAAGAGCCGCTCCTCAGGCGGGGTGAAGAACCCCTCCTCGGCCATCATCTCTTCGCAGTAGAGCGCCCAGCCTTCGACGGTGAGCGGAGTCCAAGTAAAACGTCGCACGTCGGAGGGGAGACCCGAGGCGGCGGCCAGCTGGAGGTGATGGCCGGGAAAGGCCTCGTGCACCGCCGTGACCGCCAGCTCGTGGGAAGAAAGGCCGTTGGCGGAGGGCTTCTGCTCTGGGGTGACTAGGAAGGTCCCGTTTCTCACCGGTTCATAAGGGCCGGGCCGCTCGTAGGCCGCGGTCGGGACCAGCGCCCGCAAGAAGGCTGGCGTGGCGACCACGTCGAGGTCGGTGGGAGGGAACGGCGCCAGATCGCGCTGGTGCACAAATTTCCGTGCCCGGGCCACCGCGTCAGCGTACGCGCTGACCAGGTCCGATGGGGCCGGACTCTTCTCTCTCAGCAGCTTGACCAGGTCGCGCCAGGAGTGGCGCTGGTCAATCCGGGCAGCCAAGGCCACCACCGAGGCCTCCACTTCGTCGAGCAGGTGCATGCCGTAGCGATACAGCTCGGGCGCGCCCGCCCGCAACGCGTGCTCGAAGTGCAGGCGGCGGTTGAACTGTTCCTCCCCCACCGCAAAGGCCTGTCCGTCGGGATGAGCCTGGAGCTCGGTGCGGAGCGCCTCCTCGAATCCGTCGAGCGCGTCGCTGGCATCCTCCACGGCCCGCATCCCCGCCGCTTCGAGATCCGGCACGGCGGCACTGATGGTGGCCGCGGCTTGCGTGATCAACACGCGGCCGCCTCGGTTCATCAGGATCGCCGATTCGAGAAAGACGGCCGGGGGGTCCTTCAGAGTCTCGCGCGCCGCGGCAAGGAAGGGTGGCGCCGCCTCCAGTCTCCCGATCAGCGCCTCGGCGCGCCCGCGATCGGGCGGGCCCTGCCGCCGGAGCAGGCCATAGAGACCCTCGAGCAGATGGCCGAGCCAGAATCCCGGATTACGGGTCTCCGGATGCTCATGTTCGAAGCGGAACAGGGTGACCCGGATCTCGTCCAGGAACGCGGTGCGGTCGATCTCCTCCTGGGTGTCCTCGACCTCCAGCGATTCCACGGCGCCCGCCATGGACCGAAAGGCCGCCAGGTGGGCACGCATCGAATCGGCGTCGTAGGAACCAAGCCGGTGGTCCTGCGTCCAGAGCCCCGCGATGGTGGCGGAAACGGGGTCGAAATGCCAGCGGAGGTCGAGGTACGAGCGGTACAGCTCCTCAGTGGCGGACATCGGCCGCCGGGTCGCCGAGGCGCGCGGCCTCGACCAGCCGGTGGCACTCCTCGTCGCTGAAGGTGTGGGTCGATCGCTTGGCGGCCTGGAACAGCGCCTGCGCGACCTGCTCGTTCTCGGGGTCGTAGCCGTGGGACTCCAGCCAGTACTTCACATTGGAGATCCC
>DATIWD010000107.1:0-4210 GCA_035519565.1 Gemmatimonadales bacterium
AGCCGTGGATCAGCCAGGAATCAGGTACTGGATTATAGCCAGGCGAGGCCGCCGTTCATGAAGAGCGCCGCCCCTCCTTTCCCCCCTTCCCATTACCCGTACTTTTCCCGGCGTGAAACTCGCCCACCTCGCCGATCTCCACCTGGGGTTCCGCCAGTATCATCGGCAGACGCCGGCCGGCCTCAACCAGCGGGAGGCCGACGTCCAGAGCGCCTTCGAGCGGGCGGTGGACGCGGTGCTGGCCGAGCGGCCCGGGGTGGTGGTGATTGCGGGAGACGCATTTCACTCGGTTCGCCCCACCAACACCGCGATTCTCTTCGCCTACCGGCAGTTCCGCCGGATCCGGGACGCCCTCCCCGAGGCGCCGATCATCCTGATCGCCGGGAACCACGACTCTCCACGCTCGGTGGAAACGGGATCGATCCTGCGGTTGTTCGAATCGCTCAAGATGGACGTCGCGATCGACCAGCCGCGCCGCTTCAAGTACCCCGACCTCGACTTGAGCGTTTACGCGGTGCCGCACCCCGCCCTTCTCGCCGGGGAGCGGCCGGCCCTGCTGCCCGAAGGGCCGGAGCGGTTTCAACTGCTGGTGATGCACGGAGAGGTCGAGGGGGTCTTCCCGGTCGATCGGAGCGGGACCGAGTATGGTGGAGCCCTGCTTCGCCGCGAAGAGCTTCAGGCCGGGAAGTGGAGCTACGTCGCCCTGGGGCACTATCACGTGCAGCATCAGGTGGCGCCCCGGATCTGGTACTGCGGCGCTCTCGAGTACGTGAGTCCCAACCCCTGGGGCGAGCTCAAGGAGGAGGCGGCTCGCCGGCACCCGGGGAAGGGATGGCTCCTCGCCGACCTCGCCACCGGAACGGTGGAGCGGAAAGAGGTGCCACTGGCCCGGCGAGTCCTCGATCTCGAGCCGATGGATGGGACGGGCCAGGCCGCGGAGGCGCTGGACGAGATGATTGCCGGGCGGGTTGCCGCGGTTCCCGGCGGGATTGGCGGTCAGGTGGTGCGATTGGTGATTCGGAATCTGCCCCGACACGTGGCCCGGCGGATGAATTACACCGCGATCCGCGGCTATGCGGCGCAGGCGTTGCACTTCCACCTCGACATCCGGCCGCCCGAGTCCCATCGGATCGTCGGCATGGGGGCGCCCGGCCATCGGCAAACCCTCCCCGAGCTGGTGCGGGCTTACCTCGAGAAGCGCCCGCTGCCGGCCGACGTGCCGCGCCAGGCGCTGGTGACGGCGGGGGTCGAGTTGATCGAGGCGGTCGAGCGCGAGAGGCAGGAGAGCTAGTGCAACTCGAGCGACTTCGCCTGGTCAACTTCCGCCAGCACGAGGACACCGAGCTGGTCCTCGGCCCGGGACTCACCGGCGTGGTGGGTCCCAACGGAGCAGGGAAGTCCACCCTGCTGGAGGCGATCGCCTACGCGCTCTACGGCATTCACGCGGCGCGGGGGAACCGGGAAAGCATTCGGCGACGCGGTGCGGAGCCCCGGTCCCCCGTCCGGGTCGAGCTGGACATGGTCCTGGGTCCTCACCGCTATCGCATCGTCCGGACGCTCACCGATGCGCAGCTTTACCTCGATGGCGACGACAAGCCCATTGCGACCAGCCTCAATGTGGTGACCGAGCACGCCACCCGCCTCCTCGGTATGCGGTTGGATGAGTTCTTCAACACCTACTTCACCGGGCAGAAAGAGCTCACCGTGATGGCCGCGATGAAGCCGGCGGACCGGGCCCAGTTCCTCTCCCGGGTGCTGGGCTACGAGCGGCTCAAGACCGCCCAGGATCTCCTTCGCGAGCAACGGAGTGCGCTCAGGTCCCGGTTGCAGGCACTCCAGAGCGTGCTGGCCAACCCGGCCGAACTCGATCAGGCCGAGACTCGGGCCCGGGCGCGCAAGGATGCGGCGCTGACCGCCGAGAAATCCGCGGCCGAACTCCTGGCGGCGGCGGACCAGAAGCACGCGGAGATGGCGCCGCGCTGGGAGGAAGTGCAGCGGTTGAAGGAACGCATGGTCGCTCTGGAGGGAGAGTATCGGTTGGCGGAGCACCGGGTCCAGGAAGCCCGCCAGCGGTTCCAGGAGCTGGATCTGCAGCTGGCCCAGGCCACCGAGGCGCGCACCCGGGTCGCTGAGCTCCAGGCTCGGCTGGCTCCCCTGGCCGGACTCCGGGCCGAACGTCAGGCGCTGGACGGCCTCGCGGCGGCCCATCTGGCGCGACAGACGGCCGGAGGCGAAGTCGAAGCGCTGCGAAAACAGATCGCCGAGGTGGATGGGAGACTGGCCAAGCTCCCCGGGGCCGACCAGCTGGAACAGGCCCGCGGCGAAGCCGCGCGGTTGCGCCAGGCGGTGACCGATCTCGCCGACCAGGCGGAGACTCGGCGCACCGCCTGGGATCGGGACCTTCAGGACGCGCGGACCAAGCGGGAGACGCTGCTGGACCAGTACAAGGACCTGCGAGATCAGCACCAGCGGATCGTACTGGCGGGGCGCGACGGGGTCTGTCCCACCTGTGCCCGGCCGCTGGGCACCGAATACGAAAACGTCCTCGGTCTCCTGGACCGCCAACTCCAGGAGGTCCTGTTCAACGGCAACTATTACAAGCAGCGGATCGAGCAGTTGGCCACCGAGCCGCGCGAACTGCTCGACACCGACGACCGGAGGCGCGAGGCCGAGCGCCAGCGGGACGAGGCGATGGCGAGGCTCGGCCGCCTCGAGGCCCAGGCGGCGGAAGCCCCGGCATTTCTGGACGAGCGCCGCCGCGTGCTGGCGCGCATCAGTGAGCTGGAGCGGGTGCTTGGTGCCGCGCCCGCTCCATACGACCCGGCGCGCCACCAGCGGGTTCGCGAAGAGATGGCGGAGCTGGAGCCCCTGGCGCTGGAGGCGGAGCGCTTCCGCGGATTGGCCGAACGGGCCGAGGCGTTGGTCCGGGAGGCGGAGAGCGCTGAGCGCGAGCTGACCCAGCGGGAGACTGCCGGCCGCACGCTCCGCCTGGAGATCGAGGCCCTGAATTACAGTGAGGCGCGGTTCCAGGAAGCGCGCCAGGCCACGGAGGCGGTGGCCGCGGAGCGGCGGGAGGCTGAACTGGCCATGGTGCGGGCCCGGGCCGAGGCCGGAGCTGCGGAAGAGAGCCTGGCCGAAGTGGCCCGACGCCGGGACGAGCGGGCGGCGCAAGAAGTGGAGTCGAAGCGCGCCGCGTCGGAGCTGACGGTCCTGCAGGAGCTGGATCGGGCCCTGACCGACCTCCGGACTGATCTCAACGCTCAGCTTCGCCCCGACCTGTCCGAGTTGGCCTCGGGCTTCCTCCGGGACCTGACCGACGGCCGGCATGCGGACCTGGAGCTCGACGAGGACTACGTCGCTCTGCTGGTGGAGGGTGGGGAGAGCAAGCCGGTCATCTCGGGCGGCGAGGAAGACCTGGTCAACCTGGCGCTTCGTCTGGCGATCAGTCAGATGATCGCGGAGCGGGCCGGGCAGCCGTTATCGCTCCTGGTGCTGGATGAGATCTTCGGCTCTCTGGACGAGGAGCGGCGGGCCGCGGTGGTCACCTTGCTGCGCAGTCTCGCCGACCGGTTCCCGCAGGTGGTGCTGATCACCCACATCGAATCGGTCCGGGAGGGCTTCGATCGGGTGATCCGGGTGGATTTCGACGCGGAACGAGGCGTCTCTCGCGTTCGGGATGAAGTCATCGGAGGCAGCGATGGCCTGGCTGCCTGAGCGCGAGACCATCGGGCCGGAGCGTCCGACGGTGCGGGACATCGACACCCTCAACCGGGTCTTCGCCGAGGCGTTCACCGATCGCTACCGGCGCGATGGACTGGCCGGCGTGCGGGTGCCGCAACTCAACCCGGTGATCTGGCGCTACGCCATCGAGGATGCGGGAGACGGTGCCATGGTCTGGCGCGACACCGACGGCCAGATCGTGGCCTTCAACATGGTGCACCATTCGGGACGTGAAGGATGGATGGGGCCCATCGCGGTGCGGCCCGACCGCCAGGGCGCCGGCCTGGGGAAGAGCATGATCCGGGTCGGGATCGAATGGTTACGGGAACGGGGCGCCCGGACCATCGGGCTCGAGACCATGCCGCGCACGGTGGAGAACATCGGCTTCTACGGACAGCTCGGGTTCCTCCCCGAACACCTGACGATCACCCTCACGCGCGACCTCCCCCGGCGTCTGGGCCCGCCGCCCGAGCTGCTGGCCCGGGCCGCC
>DATIWD010000108.1:0-13756 GCA_035519565.1 Gemmatimonadales bacterium
TGCTCCATGGCCCTGAGCAGGACCGACCCGATACCGCGGTCGTGCAGCGCGGGATCGACCACGATCCAGTAGAGGTCGAAGCTCCCTTCGGTACCCGGAGTCGCCCCCCAGCAGATCCACCCGGCCAGGCGTCCATCCGCCTCGGCGCAGATACTCAGGTAGTCGGTTTGATGGGGCTTGGAGGCGGCGTCGAAGACTTCGAGGGCGATGACGATCTCGGATTCCCGGAAGACCCGGGAGGCCGACAGAATCTTGAGGAGGGGTTCCCGATCTTCGGGAAGGGGAGGACGGAGCCGCCGTGCGGCGGTGGTGGTGCTCACACGGTCGCGGCGCCGGCCTTCAGCGCATCGGCAGCGGCTTGCGTCGAGCGGCTGCGGCTCATGGCCTCTTCCACGATCCGGCCCAGCAGCTCGTCGTACCCCCAGCCGTAGACCCGGGCCATGCGGGACAGACCGGCCGTGTCCGAGAGATCGGGATTGGGGTTGACCTCGAGCACGTAAGGTTGCCCGGAGGCGTCCAAGCGCATGTCCACGCGGCCATACCCCTCGGCACCGGTCAGGTACTCCCACGCCTGGCGAGCCACCTGTCCGACCCGCTTGGTGACATCGGACGCCAGGTCCGCCGGGCAGACCGGCTGCGACCCCATGTCTTCCGCGCTTCCGACGTCCCACTTGGCGGAATAGGTGAGGATGGCCGGGCATCCTTCCGGCATCTCGTCGAAGCGCAGCTCGGCGATCGGCAGCATCTGCTTGCCCACGAACCCGACATTGAATTCCCGACCCTCGATGTATTCCTGGACCAGAACTTCCTCGAACTGCTCGGCCATCTCGGCCAGCCGCTTCCGGAGCGCCTTCTTGGTGGAGCAGACGCTGCCCGCGTCGATCCCGACGCTGGCGTCTTCCGCCGCCGGCTTCACGATGGCCGGGAGGTTCAGGTCATTGGGGATCTTGTTCCCCTGCGCCAGGGCGAAGGGAGGGATCGGAACGCCGTTCCGGGAAAGCAGCGTGTTGGCGACGTGCTTGCGATGGCACACGGCGACCGCCCAGGGGCGGCAACCGGTATAGGGAATGTTGGCCAGCTCGAGGGCGCCGACCACGTAATCCTCGTACCGGGATTCCCCGTCGATCCCTTCACAGAGATTGAAGACCACGTCGGCCCGCCGCACCCGGTTGAGCCATCCGAATTCGCCCAGCTGAATGGGAACGAGGGTGGTCTCGTAGCCGCGAGCCTTGAGGCATCCCTGGATTTCGCGCGCGTTGTCGACCACCGAGATCACGTCCTTCTGATCCCAGTGATCGCCGCCGGCGTCGAACAGGATGGCCACCTTCATGCAGCTGCCTCCGCCAGGAGAGAGCGACCGCTGATCCGCTGCCAGGCAATGTCCGCCACGGTCCGGATCAACTCGTCGTACCCGAGCCCGGCGGCACGAGCGGCCTTCGGGAAGCAGGAGTTCTCCCGGGGGTCCGGCAGGATGCCCGGCAAGGGATTGAGCTCGACCACCATGGGCTGGCTGCTTGCATCGCAACGGAGATCGATGCGGCACCAGTCCCGGCATTCCAGGGCCCGATAGGCCCGCAGCGAGACCGATCGAATCTCCGCCGCCAGCTTCCGGGGAATCCGGGCCGGGCACTCGAAGATGTGGAGCGGATCCGCCGGGTTGTCCCAGATCCACTTGGCTTCGTAGCCATAGATCGGGGGAGCCCCCTCGGGCAGCTCATCAAACTTCATGCCCACGATGGGCAAACAGCGCGCGGAATCGCCGTTTCCGAGGATCGCGACCGTGTACTCGGCACCCGGAAGGTATTTCTCGATGAGGACCGGCTCGCGATAGGTCAGCAGCAGATACTCGACCTGCGAGATCAGCTGTTTCCGGTTCTGGCAGACGCTCCGAACGCTCACGCCCTTCCCCGACCCTTCCATCGCGGGCTTCACAAACAGCGGGAATTCGAGGGGGCAGGACCGGGCTTCGGCCACGGACTCGACCACCACAAAGGGCGCGGTGGGGACCCCGTGATAGTCAAGGACCTCCTTGGCGCGTCCCTTGTGCAGCGCCAGGCTCAGCGTCAGCGGATCGGAGGCGGAGTAGGGGATGCCGAAGAACTCGCAGATGGCCGGGACGTGGCTTTCCCGGTTCCGGCCATAGAGGCCTTCGGCGATGTTGAAGACGAAGTCGGGTCGGGTCTCGGCGAGCCGCGTGGGGAAGCTGGCATCCGCCTCGAGGCGGATCACCTCACCCAACGGGAGAAGGGCGCGCTCCACGGCATCGATCGTGGCAGGCTCGTCCCATTCGCCGTAAAGATCGGGCTGCTCGAGGTCGAAGCGCAGCGCCCGACTGGGAGGGTCGTCTGAGGATGCGGAAGAGGGATCGGACCCTGAGTCGGCAGGTGCGGCCGACGCTTCCGGCTTGAGGTTGAAGACCAATCCTATTCGAACTGCCAAACGGTCCCCGTCGAATTTGGTTGCCGCGCGGTTTGGTTTTTGACCCATCGTGGGTCCTGGTGGCGCGGTCTTGAAGTCCGACGACGTTCCAAGCTAAGGAAAACCTTTCAATCGCACAATACTTTTTTTCACTCAAACCTTGTGATAAGTGACCCTGCCGCATGGGGTCCCATCGCTGCCGGCATACAATTCGAAGTCCGAGAAGAGGGCCGGCGCCTCGCGCCGCAGCGTGTCGAGCACCGCTACCGCCAGGCGCCGGATCTCCTGCTCCGCTCCTTCCGCCAGCCGCAACTCCAGCATCGTACGCCAGGCCCGGACGTTCCCGCTGACCACGATCTTCACCTCGGTGGCGTTGGGCAGGACGCTTCGGGCCGCTTCCCGGGCCATCTTCCGGCGATGGATCTTGTCCTCGATCCCCTGGTACCGCGTCATCAGGCGATCGACCGCGGACACATAGGCGGTCTGCGCCTCCGCGATCTGCCGAGCCCAGTCCGCTTCGAGGGCCGCGTCCCCCTGAATCGCCGGAGGCAACACGAACGCGGCGTCCGATTCATCCACGTACCGCTGCGACAGCTGGCTGTACCCGAACCCGGCGCGATGACGAACCAGCTCATGGCTGCAGGACCGGGATATCCCCTCCAGTAGCAAGACATAGACCGCATGCTCGAAGACCGAGCCGTGTCCCTGCTTCAGGATGTTCGCCAGATATTCGGCCGTGGTGCGGCCGGCCGGGTTCCGCTGGCTCATGTAGCAGAGGCGACCGGCGAATTCGGCCAGCCGCTCGCCGTCGGTCGACTCGCCCTTCCACTGGACCGCAAGGTGGGATGGCTCGACGAATTGCGGCCGGGCGATCAGGGTCACCGTCGGCTCGCGGACGATCTTCAGGCCTTGGGTCTGGGTCACGGGAAGGCAAAGAGCAAGGGTTAGGATCAGGCGGGTCGGGCCGCTCCACCATCATCCGGCGGCGCGTCGGCCAGCGACAATCGGGATCGGGCGTAGCCACCGGTCCGTTCGATCTCCCGCAGCGCCCTCCCGATGTCGGACGGGAGCTCGGCGGCATCCGATCCCATCTTGAGTCGGGCCAGCGGGGGTTCGGCCTCGGGCAGGATTACGCCGGGGTTGAAGATACCATCGGGATCGAACGCCGTCTTTACCCGGCGGAACAAGGCGACCACCTCCGCCCCGTACTGCTGCTCGAGGAAGCGGGCGCGCAGGCGCCCATCGCCATGCTCACCGCTCACGGTCCCGCCCAGGCGGATCACTTCGGCCATCACTTCCTCCTGGAGCGCGAGCACCTCGGTCCGCCAGCCGGCGCGGTCCAGGTCGGGCAACAGGTTTACGTGGACATTCCCGTCGCCGGCGTGCCCGAAGATGACCACCTGGAGACCGCGGGCATGCGCGGCCTGCCGGATGAACCGGATATAGGTCCCCAGGCGTTCGAGCGGCACGCAGCCGTCCTCGATGACCTGCATCGAGCGTCGGCGTTCGGAGAGGCCGGCGACAATCGGACTCGCCGCCGCCCGTAACGCGCGCAATCGCCGCTCTTCATCGGCGTCGAGTGCGGTCACCAGATCCAGGGCCCATGGCCCCGCCACCCGCGCGGCATCGCCGACGGCTCCTCGCACGGCCGTCGGGTTATCCCGCTCGAAGTCCACCACCAGCACGGCCTGGGTCGCGGCAGGAACGTGGCGGAGCCCTTCCCGCCCCGCCGCCTCGGCTACCAGATCCAGGAAGGTCCGATCCAGGAGCTCGATGGCCGAAGGCTGGAGTCCCAGCAACGAGGTGACAACCTGGCCCAGCTCGTCCAGGTCTCCCAATGCGATTTGCAAGACTGCCCTGGCCGCGGGCGAAGGGTCGAGTCGAATCTCGAGCTCGCTGATGAAGCCGAGGGTCCCTTCGGCGCCCACCCAGAGATCGACGGTGTCGTCGCTTTGAAGCCAGGCATCCAGCGCAAAACCTGAGGAGTTCTTTCGGGTCCTGGGAAAGTGCTGACGGATCAGGTCGGCGGAATTCCGGAGAACCGGGGCAACCTCGCGGGCAAATCGCTGGAAGGCCGCGGGCAGCTCCGGCCCGTCTTTCGATCCCCTGACGGTCCGTCCGATCGCTCCATCATCGGTAACCACTTCGAGGGCGTGGACCCACGGCCGCATGCTGCCGTAGCGAAGGCTGAGAGGACCGGCGGCGTTGGTGGAGACCATTCCGCCGAGCGTGGCCCAGGTGGCGCTCGATGGATCGGGCGGAAGCCGGAGCCCGTGCTCGGCGGCGCGTTGATTCAATTGGCCGGCGGTGATGCTGGGACTCACCCGTGCCCGTCGCTCGGCCCGATCGATCTCGAGCACTCCCGGCAAGGAGGAGAGATCGACCACCACACCTGAGCCCACGTTGGCGCCGCACATCCCGCTGCCGGCGCCCCGGGGGATCAGCGATGTGCCGGTTCGCCGAGCCCACTGTACCAGGCGAGTCAGGTCTTCCCGGCCTGCCGGCAGGGCGACGGCACTGGGCACGATCCGGTAAATCCCCGCGCCTTCCGCGTACGCCGCGCGGGCTCGGAGATCGGTGCGGAAGATTCCCTGGAGCGCGGGATCCTCAGTCATTCGCGAAAGCTATGGGCGAGCCCAGAGGCCGCCAGCAGTTTGGAGCGTCATTCGAGCGCCGGTCCTCGCTGCCTCAACTAGGCCGACGCGATGGCTGGATGGTTGACGAGGCGGCGTGGCAGCCGGGATGGCAAAGGCGCCTAACGGTTCGAAGGAGGGGCCGGAATCGGGCCACCCTCCCTCTTCCTCTTATATAGGAAAGGCGGGCCTGGTTGGCTTATCCAGGTCGTCAAGAGAGCCTATCTCTTTGTGGTATCTGGGCTTGAGACGCGTTTCCTGGTCGTGTCCGGGCCGGCCCCGGGGACCGCCAGGGAATCTCCGTAGAGGGTGTTGAGCTTGGTCAGTATGGCCTGGATCCGCTTGGCAGTAGGGTGGTCGGGCGGGACCTGGCGGTCGAGCTCGCGGGCAGGCAGGGAAGGATCGTCGAACGGACGGAAGACGGTTTCGACCACCATCTGGATGTGCTCAGGCTTGGTCGGTCCGATCCAGGCGCGCACCCTGACTACCTCCCGCCCTACCGGGTGTCCCGGGACCGGCTTGAGGGTCGTGCTCGAGAACCAGGGTGATTCGATGTAGCCATCCCGCCGCTCGACGCGAGCCAGGGGAATGGTGTCTGCCGCGAGGTCTTCGGCCAGACGATCGGTTGCCGCGGGGACCCGCAGAGCGAGCTCGACCTGCATGGCGCCGGTGACCGGACCGAAATCGGGTCGGGTGGTGTTGGGATTGCAGCCGAGCGCGGCGGCGATCACACCGAGCGCACCCAGCGCCCATCGGGAGCGCGGTGCGGCCGGCATTTAGTAGTCGTGATCGCCGGTGTGGGTCGAATCCGAGCCGTGGTCTTCGTGCCCCTCGCCTTCCTCGTGCTGGTGTCCCGCCATGCGGTCCCTGATCTCCCGACGCATCTCCATGACCGGCACCCCCGCGGCATGCTCGAAGGCCATCTTTCCGCCGAGCCGTCCTGTATCTATCAGGAAGATGGTCCCCACCAGTCCGAGGATGAACGCGCCCAGCCGCTCGCCGCGGCCCATCTTCCGGTCCCGGAGGATCCGCCAGAGCATCAGCACGGCGAAGATGCCCACCGTCCAGTAGGCCACCAGCTCATGCTCCCCCATGATCGAGTGGATTCCCTCCCCGTGCTCGATGGCGTCTTCGGCGAGCAACCCCGAGACCACGGCGGCCGCTCCCCCCAGGACTCCCGCGATCAGGGTCCAGTAGCTCACGGTACGGAAGTGCTCCCGACGGGTGACGATCGCGGCGATCTCGAAGACCATGGCCGTGACCAGGAGCGCCGGCGGGAAATCGTTGAGCATGGCATGCAGTCGAGGCAGGTCGTAGCCAAGAACGGTGACTGCCTGGCTGGGGTCGCCGTGAAGAAGTAGCATGGATATTCCGAGTAGATAGTTGGAGGCGAAGGAGTCAGAGGCCCAGGTCCATCGGGACTGGCGGGTTGACCGAGTAGTCATAGAACCCCTTCCCGGTCTTCCGCCCGTACATACCGGCCAGCACCATGCGCCGGAGGAGAGGCGGTGGAGCGTAGCGCTGTTCCCGGTACTGGTCGAACATGATTTCGGCGATCTTGCAGGTGGTGTCGTTGCCTACGAAATCGAGCAGGGTCAGCGGTCCCATCGGATAGCCGCACCCCAGTTTCATGGCGGTGTCGATGTCGGCGGTCGAGGCGACTCCATGCTCCAACGCCCGGATCGCGTCGAGGAGATAGGGCACCAGCAGCAGGTTGACGATGAATCCCGAGGTGTCCTTGGCCGCCACCGCCTGCTTGCCCAGGCTCTTGGCGAAGGCGAAGGTCCGATCGAACACGGGCTGGCTGGTCGTCACCGTCCGTACCACCTCGACCAGCTCCATCAGCGGAACCGGATTGAAGAAGTGCAGGCCCACGAACCGATCGGCGCGCTTGGTGGCCGAGGCCATGGCGGCGATGGTCAGGCTCGAGGTATTGGAAGCAAAGATGGTCTGGCCGCCGCAGAGCCCATCCAGCTCCTTCCACAACCCGTTCTTGAGCTCGAGGTCCTCGGTGACCGCCTCGATCACGATGTCGCTCTCGCGGAGGGCCGGCACCTCGGTGACGAAGGCCAGCCGGCCCAGGGTCGCGTCCCGCTGCTCGGCGGTCAGCTTCCCCTTCTCCACGAACTTGTCCAGCGACTTCACGATTCCGGCGCGGCCCTTGTCGAGGAAGGACTGCGCCACGTCGCGGACCGTGGTCTTGTAGCCGGCCATCGCCGCCACCTGGGCGATCCCGCTGCCCATCAGGCCGCATCCCAGGACGCCGACGCTTCGGATGTCTGCCATCGCTGCCTCGTTTCGGGGCGGGGTGATGACGTCGTGGTTCCGGTTCTGAATCTACTTCCAACCCTGATGGGGATGAGCGCCCCAGGTCAGGGTCGAATCGCTTTTCTCACTTCTTCCGCCAGCAGGTTGATCAGACTGGGGCGGCCCGAGGGAAGCTGTGCGACCGCCTTCGGTTCGCCGCGCTCCAGATGGTCCAGGGCCCGCTCCAGGCCGAGATGCAGCCGTTCGGTAATCGGCCGGAATTGTCTCCAGACCGCGGCCATGATCCCGGCCAGGACGAACGCCGGGACCGCCGCAATCCAGGCGAAGGGCGTCATGGTGGCCAGGACGGCGGAGAGCAGTCCCCCGACCGTGAGCAGCAACAGGCCTCCACTGAGCAGCGAGGCGCGTGCCCTTCTCGCCTCGCCCGTGAGGGCCACCAGCGAATATCCCGGCTCCAGCGGCGTCACCGTCGCCGATACCCGCTCGGCCCGCTCGAGCATGAAAATCCGCCGGCCCGATCCCAGCACCGCTGCCGACCGGCGAAAGGCCACCTGCATTCCCCGGAGCGGCTCCCAGGTCACTCGGCCCTGCTGTTCCCGCTGCACCGTGAGCAGCTCATTCTCATCGATCCAGTGGAGCAGTTGATTCTGGATCGCCTCGGGCTCGCCCCGCACCACGCGCTGGGCCGAGACCTCCGCGGGACCCAGCAGCCGGTCCAGCATCCCGCTCTCCTCCGTGGGGGCAGGGCGGGCCCGCTCCTCGAGCATGGCCTGCTGGAGGTAGCGGGCGGGAATGCCGACCTCGCTGCCCAGCTCGAGCACCTGTTTGGGGGTGAGCGCGTCCCCGATGTCGCGATCGGCGGTTTGCAGCTCGGCGGCGCGCCGAATGATCCGCTCGAGCGCCGCCCGGTCAATCTGCCCCGACGGACCCTCGGCCATTCTAGCCTTGCTTGGTCCCCTTGGCCGGCTGAACGCTGGGAAGACCGGAGAACAGATCGGGGGTTGGGGGTGGGAGGGCGCCCTGAGCCCGCTCGCCACTACTCGAGCCCTTCTGGCCCTGGAGCGAGGCGAGGAACGGCCGGAACAGCTCGAGCGGCAGCGGGAAGATGGTGGTCGAATTGTTTTCAGCGGCGATCTCGGTGACGGTCTGCAGATAGCGCAGTTGAATCGCAGCCGGCTCGGTGCTGATGATGTGGGCCGCCTCGGCCAGCGTCTTGGAGGCCTGCAGCTCGCCCTGGGCGGCGATCACCTTGGCCCGGCGCTCGCGCTCCGCCTCTGCCTGTCGGGCCATGGCCCGCTTCATCTCCTTGGGTAGATCGACGTCCTTCACTTCGACCGCGGAAACCTCGATCCCCCAGTCGTCGGTTCGCTTGTCGATCAGGGTCTTGAGGATGCCGTTGATCTTTTCCCGGTCGGCCAGCAGCTCGTCCAGTTCCACCTCGCCCAGCACCGACCGGAGCGTGGTCTGCGCCAGCTGACTGGTGGCATAGATGTAGTTCTCGATCTCGATCACCGCCTTCTCGGGCAGGTTGACGCGCATGTAGAGCACGGCGTTGACCTTGACCGAGACGTTGTCGCGGGTAATCACGTCCTGAGGCGGGATGTCCATGGCCACGATGCGGAGGGAGACCCGCTTCAAGTGCGCCAGGATGAAGGGCACGAAGACCAGGCCCGGTCCCTTGGTCGCGGTGTAGCGGCCGAGGAAGAAGGTCACTCCGCGCTCGTACTGCTTGAGAATGCGGAGGCTGGCCAGAACGTAGGCGACGGCGAGGACGGCGGCCGGGAGGAGGAGGCCCATGATCAGCCCGGGAAGGCCTCGACGATCACCGCCGCACCCTGGCCGCCTCCGATGCAGGCGCTGCCCAGGCCGTATCGCTTCCCGCGGCGCCGCAGGGCGAGCAGGAGGTGCAGCGTGATCCGGGTCCCGCTTGCCGCCAGTGGATGTCCCAGCGCCACGGCACCGCCGTCCACGTTGGTGCGCTCGCGGTCGAGCCCCAGCTCTTTTTCCACCGCCACGTATTGAGCGGAAAACGCTTCGTTGACCTCGACCAGGTCCATCTGGTCCAGGGTGAGTCCGGCCTTGGCCAGCGCCTTTCGCGCGGCGGGCGCGGGTCCGATGCCCATGTACCTGGGCTCGACACCGGCCACGGCCCAGGCCACCAGTCGGCCGATCGGCTTGAGCTTGCGCTCGCGCGCGAATTCGTCTCCTGCGATGACCACCGCGGCGCCACCGTCACAGATCCCCGAGGCATTCCCGGCCGTCACCACCCCGTCCTTCTTGAAATAGGGAGGCAGCTTGGCTAGGCCCTCGAGCGTGGTGTCGGGGCGCATGTGCTCATCGGCCATCCAGGGCTCGGCCTGGCGCGTCTTCCGATTCATGATCGGCACAGGAACCACTTCGTCCTTCATCGCGCAGGAGTCCCAGGCCGCCTTGGCCGCCTGCTGACTGCGCAAGGCGTAGGTGTCCACCTCCTGCCGCGAGATGCCGTACTTGTCGGCCAGATTCTCGGCGGTCTCCGCCATGGAGAATCCGCACTGCGGATCCTTCAGGGCTTCCCAGAGCAGGTCTTCCACGGGAGACGAGGGCCCCAGCCGGAGACCCCACCGGGCGCCGCGAATGACATGAGGCGCCTGGCTCATGGACTCGGCCCCACCGGCCAGGACCGCGCGGGATTCGCCGAGCAGGATCTGCTGGGCCCCCTGGACGATCGACTCGAACCCCGACCCGCACAGGCGGTTGACGGTCACGGCGGGAGTTTCGATCGGGAGCCCGGCCTTGAGCCCGACGTGCCGTGCCATGTAGATCGCGTCCGCCGAGGTCTGGAGGGCATTGCCGAAGACGACATGGTCGATCTCGCCCGCGGCCAGGCCGGAACGGGCCAGAGCGGCCTGGGCCGCGATCGCGCCAAGTTCAATAGCGGAAAGGTCTTTGAGTGTACCGCCGAAGCTCCCGAAACCGGTTCGGGCGCCGGCGAGGAAGAGGACGTCGCGCTGCTGGCCTTGGGTCTTCATGGGTGCCGCTCCGGCCTCTTGAACGGGTTGGTTCAGGGGGCGGAAATATGACCGGGCGGCAGGGGGGATTCAAGGAAACGCTTCGCTATTGGTGGCGTCCGGCGCGCAGGATTCCAAGCACCACCATGAGGAGTACCAGGGTCCAAAGGGCCCAGGCGACTTGGCGAATCGCCCTTTCGCTCTGGCGCACCCGCTGAACCAGAGGGCGTTCTGGAGAGCCCAGCCTGGCCTGGGCCTCGATCAGGGCTCGTACCAGCAGGGGGACGACGCTGTAGGAGAAGACGATGAGGGCCAGTACCAGAACCACGCCCATGAAAAGGGCCGTCCGGGTACCGGGGAAGTCGGGATCGCGATCGTAGAGCCAGTTCCCCAGCACGGCGATCGCCACCGCCCCGACCCCCGAGACCGCTGAAGTAATCGCCCAGGGGTGGATATCGAGGCCGGTGTCCGAGCCGCCTTCGTTCATCGGATCTTGGTGGCTCGCTTGTCGCCTTCCTGGCGTTCGAAGAGAATGCTCAGACAGGTGACGCCGGCTTCCGCCTTGAGGAATTCGGAGACCTCTACCGGCCGCACCTTGAAGCCCATCTTGCTCAGCAGCTTCTGGGTGAGCGGGTGCTCGGCCGGAACGATTCCGGTCTCCCCGATCATCAGGACGTTGGCGCCGCGCGGCTCGCTCGAGGTGACCTCGATGATCTCGTAGCCCCGGAAGGCCCGGGTGTCTACCCAGGAGCTGTTGACGAAGAAGATGTTGCGGCCCAGGTAGGAGCAGGCGGTCTTGAGGTGCAGGCACCCCCGGATCGCGACCGGGACCACCTTGTAGTCGAACGGTATGAGAATATCCCGCAGGCCGTCGATCCCCGCCTGATTGGTGCGCCGCGACAGGCCGACGAAGAGGGTCCGGCCGACCCGAAGCACGTCTCCCCCCTCGAGGGTCCCGGTCGATTTCATGGAGAGCACGCGGCGGCAGAAGGCCAGCTCCTCCGCCACGCTGAACACCTCGCCGGCCCGGGACGCTACCGCCATGCGGGCCGGGACCAGGACCTCGTCCAGCACGATCGCGGTGTCCTCCACGAAGACCGCGTCTGGCAGGGTGTCCATGGCCGGCATCGCCATCACGCTGGCTTTCAGCTCTCGGAGGGCCGCCTGATAGCCCTCGTGCTGCGTCCGGGCCAGCGCGACGTCGATCGGCTGTCGCTTGAGGTAGACCAGCTCGCAATCGGGGAGGCTTGCGCTCACCCCGCGCGTGAGGGCGCTCAGCACAGCGCCTCCAGCACGGCGCGGGCGGTTTCCCGCGTCCCGGCCTTGCCCCCGATGTCCGGGGTGCAGGGCCCGTCCGCGATCACGCTTCGCACCGCGGACTCGATTCGCCGTGCGGCATCCGCATGCCCCAACTGCTCCAGCATCAACCCCCCGGTGAGAATGGTCGCCATGGGATTGGCGACGTCCTTGCCCGCCAACGCGGGCGCCGAGCCGTGCACCGGCTCGAAGAGGCCGGGCCGCCCAGGATGAAGATTGGCGCTGGCCGCGAGCCCGAGCCCGCCCACCAGCCCCGCGCCCAGATCGGACAGGATGTCTCCGTACAGGTTGTTGGCGACAATGAGCTGAAACCGCGCCGGATCCTGGACCAGCTCCATCGCCAGCGCGTCAACATAACGATGTTCCCGCTCGATCTCCGGGTAGCGCTGCCCGACCTCGGCGAACGCGGTGCCCCAGATCCGGTGAAAGGGGATCGCATTCGACTTGTCCGTCAAGGTGATCCGGGTCTTGCCATTGGCCCTGGCCCAGGCGAAGGCGGCCTCGATCAGGCGCACCACGCCTTTCCGGGTATGGATCTCCTCGGAGACGTGGCGTTCCTCGGGGGTGCCGACCGCCTCCGAGCGACCCAGGCCTCGGTACTGCCCCTCGGTGTTCTCCCGGAAGACGACAAAGTCGATGGTCGCCGGTTTGCCGGGAGCGCCGATAGCCTTGAGCGGAGTGAGCCGCGGGTGGAGCAGCACCACCGGGCGAAAATTCACATAGAGATCGAGGCGGAACCGGAGACCCAGCAGAATGTCCCGTGCGTGCTCGTTCCCCGGCACCCGCGGATCCCCCAGGGCTCCGACGAAGATGGCATCGGCCTCATCGCGCAGCCGCTCGAAGGCCGCGTCGGGGAGGGTCTCGCGAGTGGCCAGGTAGTGATTGGCGGAGTAGGGCAGGACCTCCGAGACCAGCTCTACCCCGCTCAGGCCGGCCGCGGCCTCGATGACCTCAAACCCCGCCGTCACGACGTCGGGGCCAATTCCGTCTCCAGGAATGATGGCGATGCGATGCCTTGTCATGTAGGAAGATGGAGCGAGGCGCGGGGCGGCTACGCCTCTCCGACGGAGTGCCCGCAGTTGACGCAGTGCTTCCAGCCCAGCTCGATCTCGCTCTGGCACTCCGGGCACCTGGTGTAGACCTGGCTTTGCCCGCAGTGTGGGCAGAAGTTGACCGCGCGGTTGACCGGAAGCGCGGCCCCACAGTAGCTGCAGCGAGCGCTCCGTCCCGGTCTGGCCGTCTCCTCGCCCTCGGGAAGCGTGAATCGCAGCGCTTCGGCCGGCCGATCCTTGGGGGGTGCCGGAACGGCCGCGGGGGCCGGGGCGGCCGCAGGCTCGGAGGGAGGCTCGTCTTCGAGCGTCTCGGGCGGAGCAAAGGCGGCCTCGGGGTCGGGGCCGAGGGCGTGCGCCAGCGCCTCGGTCGCGAGGCGGATATCGGCGTCGGCCAGCTCGCGGAGCAGGTCCAGATCGGGGTTGGCTTCCTGCAGCTCCAGCGCGAATTGTTGCTGCACCGGCTCGGAGATCATCTCGAAGAACCCGCCCTGCCCGGCGCAGAGGCGCATCAGGAGGAGGTCGTAATCCTCGTTGGTTTCGAGCTCGAGGGGCCGCCGATTGGTGCGATAGGGAACGATGGAATCGAAGATCTCACCGACCCTGATGGGCCGGTGGAGACGGGCCGGGTCGATGGCGATGAGATTGTCAACCAGTCGGCGGAAGAAGCGCTCGAGGTCGGTCATGAGAGGCTGGTTGCTCGCGGGGGTGCGGGGGTATCATTCCCCCATCTCCCAATTCCTTCCATAGATAGAAACTTGCTCGTGGCAGGTTAGAGGTCGATCCGCTCACTGTCAAGCAAGGGAGTCGTGATGCGCCTTCCACTGCTCGCACTCTGCGCCGGCCTGCTGGTCCCGGCCGCCGTCCAGGCCCAGGTGGATTGCACCGAGGGTCAACTCCCCCACAACTCGAACGAAGCGAAGATTTTCAAGACCCTGGCCGTCCCCCTCGCGTACGATGCGCTCCGGGCTCCGCTCCCACCCCGGCCCGGATCGGTGACCGTGGCGGTCGAATTCACCCACATCCCGCAGATCGATTCCGCGGACCGGGTGCCCAGCTACTGCCGGCCGGGTAAAGCGGC
>DATIWD010000109.1:0-3848 GCA_035519565.1 Gemmatimonadales bacterium
GCCGTCACCAGAATGACCGCCAGGACTCCTCCCGCCACGGCGTCGATGGCGTAGTGCATCTGGGTGTACACCACCCCGACGGTCAAGAGCGCGGTTGGAATCGCCAACCACATCGCCAGGCGCCGAGACCCGGCCCAGGCGGCAGCGGTAGACGCCCAGGCCGCGGCCACATGGGAGGAGGGAAACGCCGCCCCGTAGGCGCTTCCAGCCGCCAGGGTCGCATAGACCAATCGTGCCATGGCGTTCTCGACCTGGGGACCCGTGGGCCGGGGAAATTCGAAATAAGGCCCGGCCACCGGGAAGAGCACGAAACAGACGTAGCTCACCGTCATGGCTGTGAAGATCCAGAAGGTGGCACGCCGGGCGTCACCTGATTTCCCCCGCGCGACAAAATAGGACGTGGGCGCCAGCAGGATCGCGTAGAACGAAAAGTAGGCTCCGTGCAGGATGGTCGACCACAGCCCGCTCGGGTGGGTTTGCCACCACTGGTAGCTGGGCTGGCCTCCGAAGAGAGCCGCCTCCCATCGCTGGATCGTCGCGTCGCGGATCACGGTTCCCGGCGCATGGTTCAGGTCTCCGACCAGTCCGTAAACCCGTGGAAGCAGGGCGAAGAGGTATAGCTGACGGATCGGTGAAGTGGAGCTCCTCGCCAAGCGGGCAACCACCAACACGATGACCGCGATTCCGAGGGCTTCGCCGATCAGCCGTGCGGCCAGGGCCGAAGGGCCGACCCTGAAGAGGGCAATGGTCGAGAACAGGGCCAGGTACGCCACCAGCATCTGTTCCGCTGCCCACAGGTTGGTGTGGCGGACCAGCGGTGGAGGTCCCTCCGGACTCAAAGCCATCCGGCCGACCGATACCAGGTTGCGGTAATGGCCAGGCCGCTCGAGAGATCGTGCTGGGCTTGCCACCCGGTGTCACGGGTCAGGGGCGAGGGGTCCCCGGTCCACGCGGGGGCGAAGAGCTCGTTGGCCTTGTCGGCGGTGAGAATCGTGCTCGTTCCTGCCAGCCCGGCCAGCGTTCCCGTGAGGGAGAGCACCGCCCGGCCCAGGGATTCGGGTACCGGGATGATCCGGAGCCTGCCCCCTGGCCGACCGGTGACCTCGGAGACGGCGGTGCTGACCAGGCGCAGAAAGCCCTCGCTGGTAAACCGCTCCTCGTGGCAGGGGAGATAGACCGCGCCCACGGCGCGATCGCTCTCGGCCGTGGCAACCAGCGCTCGAGCGAGATCCGGTCCGAAGACGGCCGACAACTCCTGCCGGCCACTGCCCAGCTGAGGGGCCAGACCGAGCCGTGCCATGCGAAACACCTTGAAGATCTCACGGTCACGCTGGCCGTAGACCATGGGCGGCCGCAGAATGCTCCAGGGGAGACTGCTCTCCCGGACCGCCGTTTCGGCGGCGAGTTTGCTGCGCCCGTACTGGGTCACTGGTCGGGGCGGTTCGGCGCCGGTGAGCGGCGACCCCGGGACCGTGGGACCGCCGGCAGCCAGGGAGGAAACCAGGATGAAGCGGGGCCGCCGTCCCGACCGCTCAGCGGCCCGGAGCAGATTGGCGGTGCCCTCGCTGTTGGCGCGGTCGAACTCCGTCTGATTCCGCGCGGCGACCAGCCCGGCGAGATGGAAGATCACGTCCTGGTCGTGCACGGCGGAGGCCAGCGAGCTCGAATCTTCCAGGCTCCCGGGCGCGAGGGTGACGTCGTCCCACCCCAGGGCGGCTGCCTTGGCGGGAGATCGAACCAGCGCGGTGACCGAGGCGCCGTGGCGTTGCAGGGCTTCGACCAGGTGACTCCCAACGAAGCCGGTGGCGCCGGTGACCAGCACTCTCATACCGGTCGATCGTAGAGCCGGTAGGTCTTGTAGACGGTGAAGTTCATCTTCTCGAGCCCCGCATTCATCGCGGGGTTGTCCTCGAGAATCCACCCCGCCTCTCCCCACGTGATCCCGTGTTTGGCAGCCGTGGTCCAGATGTAGTGGTAGAGCATGGCGTCGATGCCGCGATTGCGATATTCCGGGAGGACGCCGAGCAGCAGGATACGACTGCGGCGGAGGGTCTCCCGCTTGAGGGCCCAGAGGATCTTGAGCGCGGCGGGAAAGATGCGGCCCGAGCGGTTGGAGCGGAGCACCTCGTTGAGATCGGGCAGCACCAGCCCGAAGGCGATGATCTTTCCTTCCCGCTCAGCGAAGGGGACCAGGTCCGGGATGACCACCGGCTTGAACGCCTTGGCCAGGTGATCGATCTCGTGATCGGTCATGGGGATGAACCCCCAGTTCTTCTCCCAACAGGCGTTATAGAGGTGCTTGATCCGCTCGACCTCGGCCTCGAAGTCGTTGAGGTTGAGGCCGCGGATGGTGATCCCCTGGCGCTTCTGGATCAGCTCGGTTCCCCGCGCGAGGCGCTCGGGCACCGGCACGTAGCAGCCCTCGTAACCACCCCGATAGACCAGCAGATCCTTGGCCTTCTTGAACCCGGCCGCGTCGAAGAACCAGGGGTACTGTGGCGGGTTGTGCGGCATCATGAGGGTCGGAGGCAAGTCGAACCCGTCGATCAGTAGCCCACACTCGTCGTTGGTCGAGAAGGAGGCGGGTCCTCGCAGGGTATCGTGCCCCTTCGCCTTGACCCAGGCCCCTGCGGCGTCGAACAGTGCGTCGGCGATTTCCTGGTCCAGCTCGCATTCGAAGAAGCCGAAGAAGCCCACCTTGTCATTGTGGGTCTCGTTATGCAGGCGGTTGCTGATCGCGGCCACCCGCCCCACGACCCGCCCGTCCCGCTCGGCCAGGAAATACTCGGCCTCGGCGTGCTCGAAGAAGGGGTTCTTGGTCCTGGAGAGCAGCGTGGCGACGTCCATACGCAACGGCGGGACCCAGATTGGGTCCCGCGCGTGGAGTCGGTAAGGCAGGTCGATGAAGCTGTTGAGATCGCGCCGGCCACTGACTGGCCGGACGCGGACGGCAGCGGTCAAATAACCCCCAGCTCGCGTCCAATCCGCCCGAACTGGTCGAGGCAGAAGTCGATCTGTTCGAAACTATGAGTGGCCATGAGGCTGGTCCGCAGCCGGCACTGACTGGCGGGCACCGCCGGTGGCATGACCGGATTAGTGAAGACTCCGGCGTCGAAGAGCCGGCGCCAGAACATGAAGGTCTTCTCCATGGGGCCGATCACCACTGGAACGATCGGCGTCTGGGTGTCGCCGATGTCGAAGCCGAGGTTCCGGAAACCCTCGTGAAGACGACGGGTGTTGGCCCACAGTTGATCCCGACGGTGCGGCTCGGTGCGCAGGACCTCGAGCGCTGCCAGCACGCCGGCGGTGTTGCCGGGCGGCAGGGACGCCGTGAAGATCAAAGGCCGGCTGTGATGCTTGAGGAAGTGGATTACGTTCTCGCTTGCCGCCACGAAGCCACCGATGGAGGCCAGGGACTTCGAGAAGGTGCCGGCGATGATGTCCACCTCGTCGGTGAGACCGAAGTGGGCCGCCGTGCCTTCTCCGTTGGGACCCAGCACGCCCAGGGCGTGGGCGTCATCCAACGCCAGGGCGACTCCGTTCTTTCGGGCGATCCGAACCAATTCGGGGACCTCTGCGATGTCCCCTTCCATCGAGTAAACGCCGTCCACCACGATCATGGCGCCGCGGGCGTCCTTGTTGCGCTCGATCTGGCGCTCCAGGCCGGCCAGGTCGCCGTGGTTGAACCGCACGGTTTCCCCGAACGACATCTTGGCGCCGTCCACGATCGAGGCGTGGTCGAGCTTGTCGAGATAGACGACTTCCCCGCGCCCTACCAGGCCGGAGATCAACCCCAGGTTGGCGGAATACCCGGTCGAGAAGACCAGGCAGTCTTCCTTGCCCAGGAA
>DATIWD010000110.1:0-4260 GCA_035519565.1 Gemmatimonadales bacterium
GTCGCCCATGGCGAGCGGCGCCACGCGTTCACCGCTGCCTGGATC
This sequence comes from Gemmatimonadales bacterium, assembly GCA_035519565.1. GTDB lineage: Bacteria > Gemmatimonadota > Gemmatimonadetes > Gemmatimonadales > GWC2-71-9 > DATIWD01. Next base: position 46 of record DATIWD010000110.1, read on the forward strand.
ATGCAGGTCTCCTTCGACCCCTTGCTCCTGGCCCTCAGTATCAGTCCCCAGAGCAGCTCGTATCCCTTGCTGGTCGCGAGCGGAGCCTTCGCCGTGACGGTCCTCAAGGCCCACCAGCTGGAGCTGGCCCGGCAGCTCGGCACTCCCACTCCGAGGGGCCGGGACAAGCTGGCCGGGGTCCGGTGGCAGCCGGGATGGAGTGGCGCTCCGATTCTCCCGGGCGGGCTGGCCTGGTTCGACTGCGAGGTGACGGCAAAAGTGCCCGCGGGGGACCATGAGCTGGTGGTCGGGCGAGTGGTTGACGGCCGGATTCTCGACGCTGCGGCCTCACCGCTGGTGTACCAGTCAACCGGCGACATGGATGGCAGCGCCGCACTCTATCCAGCGGGATTTTGAGCGCGGCCTCACCTTCGTGAGACTGTGTGCCCCTATGAGAAACACGCTCGTAACATCCCATCGCAGTCAAACGGTATGACCCCAGCCGAAATCCGCGACCTGTTCCCCGGCCTGCGCGACACCATCTACCTCAACACCGCGACCATGTGCATGGGCTCGGTCCCGGTGCGCGAGGCCTACAGTCGCGCCACCGAGCGCTGGGTCGCAGGACGGTTCGACTGGATCGACGCCGAGGAGGCCGGTGAAGCGGCTCGGCAAGCGTTCGCCGAGCTGATCAATGCCACCGCCCAGGAAATCGCCCTGATCCCGTCGGTCAGTACCGCGGCCGGCCTGATCGCCACCAACCTGCCTCCGGCGAAACGCGGCGATAACCTCCTCGTGACCGAGGACGACTTCACCTCCAACCTGTTCCCGTGGTTGCTCCTCAAGGAGCGCGGGTACGAGGTGCGGATGGTGCCTGGGGCCACCGCCGGCCCCCCGGTCGAGGCCTACGCGGCCCGCGCCGACGCCGGCACCCGGCTGATCGCGGTCAGCGCGGTGCACTCCCTCACCGGGTATCGGATCGATCTTCAGGCGCTGAGTCGGGTCGCGGCCCGCTCGGGGGCCTGGTTGTTTGTGGACGCCTGCCAGGCCGCCGGAGCGGTGCCGCTCGATGTCCGGCGGGACGGTATCGATTTCCTCAGCGCCGCCAGCCACAAGTTCCTGCTCGGCTCGCGCGGCATGGGGTATCTCTTCATCCGCCAAGGTCTGTTGCCGCAGCTTCGCCCCATCGGGCCCGGCTGGCGGGCCGGACGGAAACCGATGGAGAGCTTCTACGGCCCCAACATGGATCTCTCCCCCAACGCGTCACGCTTCGACTCCTCCCTGGCGTGGTTCCCGGCCATGGCGGAACAGGGTGCCATCGAGATCTTCCGCCGCGTAGGCCGGGCGGTCATCCTGGAGCGGAATGCCCGCCTGATCGAGCACCTGCACCAGGCTCTGGCCGCTCATGGGCTGTCCGCCTTTCCCTTTCCGCCTGCCGCGCGCTCCACGATCGCCTCCGTACAAGTGAAGGATGCCGATGCGGCGCTCAAGCGGCTGCAGGCCGCCGACGTGATCGCGACCGTTCGGGGGGGCCGAGTGCGGCTGGCGCCTCATTTCTACAATCTCGAGTCGGAACTGGAGAAGGTGGCGGCACTCCTCGCGTCCGAGTAGAGGCCGACCCTGCGGGAGACGGTATGCGCCCCCAACCACTGATCGCGGTCAGCGACGTCGAAGCCAGCAGCCGGTGGTACCAACACCTCCTGGGCTGTCAGAGCGCGCACGGCGGGGCGGAGTACGAGCGATTGGTGGTGAATGACAAGCTCGTACTTCAACTGCACCGGTTCGAGGTGGCGCATCACCACGGCCCGATCGGTGATCCCAAGGACAAACCCTATGGTAACGGGGTTCTCGTCTGGTTCGAGATTGACGACTTCGACGCGGCCCTCTCCAGAGCCCGGGCGCTGAAGGCCGAGATCGTACTCCCCCGCCATCGCAATCCGCCGGACCGAGACGGCGGTCCCAACCATTGGGAGGTCTGGCTACGCGACCCGGATGGCTACATTGTGGTCCTGGCGAGTCCCGATGGAACCGCGGATGGCACCTGGAGACCCTAGCCAGAACCAGGCTCGCGGCGACGAGGCCTCGCCCGAAACCGATCCCCACCCGCTCCGTCCGACGGATATGCTTCACGCCTTCCCCCGGCTCGCAACCATTGCGCTGACCATCGTCGCCATCCTGATCGTGGTCAGCCAGTGCCGCAAACCCTGGTCTCCCGTCGGCCGAGGCTTCGCCTGGCTCATGAATCGCACCCACGCCGCTGTCACCCAGTGGGGGCTCGACCATGTCACGGTCGGCCCCGGTGACACGATCCTGGACGTCGGCTGTGGCGGCGGCCAAACCGTGAGGACGCTGGCCGGCATGGGGCGCATGGTCCACGGAGTCGACTACTCCCCGGTGAGTGTCGCGGCAGCAATGAAGCAGAACGCCGACCTGATCGCCGACGGGCGAGTGCAGATTCGCCAGGCTTCGGTCTCGCAGCTCCCCTTCCCCGATGGGACTTTCGATATGGTCACCGCGGTCGAGACCCATTACTTCTGGCCCGATCCGGTGAACGACTTCAAGGAGGTCCTGCGGGTGCTCAAACCGGGCGGGACTCTGCTGGTGATCGCGGAGACGCACAAGGATCAGGCCCTGGGCGCCTTGATGATTCTCCCCATGCTGCTGGTGCGGGCCAGGTATCTGTCGGTCGAGGAGCATCGCGAAATGCTGGCGGCGGCGGGCTTCACGGACATTCAGATTGACCGGATACCCCTGAAGGGGTGGATCTGCGCAGTGGGGAAGCGCCCAGTAGCGCAGGCGGCCTGACACATGCACCGTTAGCCCGTACCCGCATGAATACTCGTCTCGGCGCGACACCGAACGGCGTTGTGTTGGGAGGCGTAGTCCTGGCCCTCCTGGCGCTCACGTGAGGCTCGCTCAACCGATGAGACGATTACTGGGAAGGGCTCGACCGGAATGACCAGGGCGGAGATGTGTCGGATCGCCGGTGGGGGACTGGTGATCCTCAGCGGCGTCGCATTGGTTCTCGGGGGAGCGCAGCTGGTGCGGCACGGGCCAGCGGCATGGCCCGATATTGTCGCCGATGCGATCGTGGTCCGCCGCACGGCCATGGTCATGCTGGTGCTGGGATTGATTCTGGCAGCGACGGGAGGCGCGGCGGCCGCCAACCTGCCCCGCGGCCCCGCCATGGCGGCGATCGCCGCGAGTGCCTTCGTCGTCCTCGCCTTCTGGGGCAACCGTCTCCTCTTCGGCGACTGGCGACCTCTCCACACCAGTACCAACGTCGCCGTGTTGGCGGTGATCCTGGTTCTGCTCCGGCTCGGACAGTGAACGGAGGCTGGTCTATGCGTTGCCTGGCACTTGGCTCCCTGCTCTGCCTGTCCATCACCTGCGTCGCATCGGCTCAAGAGGCTCAGCCCCTCGACGGACCAAACCGGCTCTTTCAGGACTCGCTGGTCGAGCGGCTGGCCGGCGACTGGGTCATGAGCGGAACGGTGCGCCAGAAACCGGTCACCTATCGGGTGCACGCGGAGTGGCTGTTGAATCACCAGTTCCTCAAACTGGCCATGGTGGATACGGCCAAGCCGGCCGCCTATGAGGCGCACGTCTACATCGGTCGGGACCACACCAGCGAGCGGTACGTGGCCCACTGGCTGGACATCGGCGGCGGCCGCTGGTCCGAAACCCTGGGGTACGGAACCCGGACCGGCAATGCGATCGAGGTCGTGTTCGAGTATCCCGACGGCCCCTTCCACACCACATTCACCTGGGACGGGAAGAAGGGGTGGAGCGTGCTGATGCGGGAGCGCGGTTCGACTGGGGAGTGGAAGACCTTTGGCCAGTGGACGCTGCGTCGCTGAGAGCGTGAGACGCGGCGAAGCAAGTACGAGTCTTATTTCCAGCCTTTAATCACGGAGACTAACAGTGGACAAGCGCGGGCTCGATCAACTCTGGGACCAGGTGCGGCAACAGTACGGCATTTTCCTCCGGCTTCTCGAGACGATGCCGCAGGATCGCTTAGCCAGCCACCCTGTGCCCGGCATGCGTACCGCCGCCGAGCTCGCGGTGCATCTGTCGAGAACGGTGGTACGGGACATGGCTCAGGGCGTGGCCAGGGGTAAGATCGAGCCAGATGAGGGGTCCGAGAACAAGACGGCCGCCGGGTTCAAGACCATGGCGGCCTTGATTGCCTTTGCGAAGGATTGCTGGAAGGATGCCAATGCGGCGGTCGCCACG
>DATIWD010000111.1:0-4350 GCA_035519565.1 Gemmatimonadales bacterium
CCCCAGGCGGCGAAGAGCAGCCAGATGAACGAGTAGAGCATCACCAGCTCCCCATGGTTCTGCCACCAGAACATCTTCCCGCTCCCGCCCCAGTGAATCCAGAAGTAGGCCACCGCCATCTCCCCCGACGCGATCAGCGCGAGGGGACGAGTGCCCAGGCCCAGGATGAGACAGAATCCTGCCACGGTCTCGATCACGCCCGCGACCCCGAACCGGCTGCCCAGGGCGGCCGTGCCGCCGTTGGGGCCGAATCCTCCGAACCAGCCCAGCAGCTTCTGAGTGCCGTGGGTCCAATAGGTCAGCCCGGCCGCAATGCGTAGCGCGGAGTGCGCGAACGATCGGAATTTCCGAGCGCCTTCTTCGGTCATGTCGGATTTACTCGTTTCATGAGCCGCGAGAAGATCAGCACGTGGCTCGCGATGATGAGGGGCACGAAAAAGGTGGGAATCAGGCTCAACGGCAACCGCAGGATGTTGATCATCGATTGGGGGTCGGCCAGGGCGAGGCGGGTCGCGGTGAGGACGGCGTAGCCGATGTCCAGGAATCCGACCACGTTCCAGATGAACACCCCGGCACGGTGGGAGGTCAGGTCTGGGGTGAACAGCACCAGGACCAGGGCGGCGGTCGCCACCACAATGTCCCCCCACCCGGCGGGGACGGCAAAGTCGAAGGGAAGGGCGCCGCGGCCGTAGAGGATCAGGAAGTAGATCCCCACGTACCGGATCACGTGGAACGCGATCAGCTGGCGAAGATTCCAGGTGGCGAGCCAGGCCCTGAAGCGGGGAAGCGCTACGCCGAGGACAATGAGCGTGACGGTGAGCCCGAGGATTACCGCCTGAGGAACCGGTGGCTGGAGCTGGCTCAGGCGTCCCGAGCCGGCCACCCCGACCGCCGCCGCGAACCAGATCAGACCGGCGATCAGGTACGGTCGGCCGCTGGGGCGGCTGGGTGCTGCCGGCTTGGCGGAGGGTTGAGTCATGCTGGTCTCACGCGTCGAGGATGAGTCCGCACTCTCGATTCGATGGCCAGACAAGATAACCGGAACCGGGAGGTCCGCGAATTCGGCAGCCGGACCGAGCCTAGGAGCGCGGCGGGGGGAAGGGCTGGACCAGGAGTCTCGCCAGTCGCCACTGGCCGTCCGCTTCTTGATGCCACTCCGCCACGAAGCGTCCACGGTATTCCGCAACGGGACCGCCGTTGGGCCCCGCGCGTTGATCGTAGCGTCCCCACTGATAGGCGACATGGTTGTGAAGATCCACCGTGTCGCTGGTCATGCTGGCGGACTCTACCGTGAACGCGGCAGCCAGAGGTGTGAGAAAGCTCCGAATCGCTTCGCGGCCATGGAGCGCGTTCATCCCCGGCTCCAGCAGCTCGCCGTCCGGGATATAGGCCGCCACGATCGAATCCACCGGACCGGTACGCGTCAGGGTGGCGTAGTGTTCCATCGCCGCTTCGACGGAGCGTCGGGAACCGGCCAGCGCATCCGCGGAGGGAGCGGACGGGCCACATGCGAGCAGGCCTGCGAGGAGAGGCAGGAGCGTTCCTGGCCGCACGGAGAGAAAGTCTAGGCGGGCACGCCGGTCCGCCAGCGGCGGAGCGAGGGGATTCCCTTGGAGAAATGCCGGGCCAGGAATCCGGGGAAATGCCTCTCGCGGAGCATGGCTTCGACCTTGGCCATCATCTGATCCAGCGTGATCTCTGGCTCGGTGAAGCGTCCCGACCGGTAGCAGTGGCTGCAATACTCGGCGCTCCGCGAGCCGTCGCGCTCGGTGCCCCCTTTCAGTGGATCCCGGCTCAGCGGCATTCCGCAGCTCTGGCAGAACGGTCCCTTGGGTCCGAGCATGATCGTCCTCCGCAAATCACCCGGCCTGCTTGGGCATCACCACGGTCCGGATCCGCTCCAGTTGGCGCAGGTGGACCAGATCGTGGCCGGCGAAGAGCCGGATGCTGTGTTCCAGGCTCTCTTCGCCGCGCTCCGAGTGGAGCCCCACCCTGGTCAGGTCGGCGTCAGTGGCCCGGGCCAGAATGCGAAGATTCACCCGCCTGAGGAAGGTGAGCAGGTCGAGCGCCTCCCAGATGTCGGCGTCCTGGTAGTGGAGCCGGTCGGCCCAGGCGTCCTGGTCGTAGCGGTGCAGGGGGGGCTTGTCCTCGGCGAGCGTCATCCGAATGCGGTACCCCCAAACCAATTCCGAATCGGCCAGGTGCTGGAGCAACTGCTGGGCGGACCACCTGCCCGGACCTTCGGGGATGCCGAGGTAGGGCGCCGGGAAGTGCTGGAGAATGGCGCGGTGGGCCGCCGGAGTGGTGCGGAGGACCTCCATCGGGTCGCGGGGACCCAGGACCTCGAGGATGGCCGAAACGTAGGCCTTTGACTGTCCCGAGGCGGTTGCATTAGTGAAGACCGACATGACCTTTCCGATCGCTGGGTGACTTCACGGGCGTAATGCAATTAACCACGTTACCACCGGGGGGGCCCGGTCGCCAGAGCAGGGTGGTGAGCCCTTCCGACCCACTAGCTTTCCGTCCCCATGAGCCTGACCCGGATGGGAAAACTGTTCTGGCGGGCGGCACGTCTGCGCTGCCCCAACTGCGGGGGCGGGCCCCTGTTCACCTCCTGGTTCGGGATGCGGCACGATTGTCCCCAGTGCGGGCTGCTGCTCGAACGAGGCGAGGAGGGATACCAGGTCGGCTCCTACATGTTCAACATCATCGCCTCCGAGCTGATCTTCGCGGCCGTTTTTCTCGGTGTGTTGGCCTGGACCTGGCCCACGCCGCCGTGGACGCTGTTACAGGTCGGGGGAGTGATCCTGGCCGGCGTAGCGCCGTTCCTCTTCTTTCCCTTTTCCAAGACTCTCTTTCTGGCCTTCGACCTGGTGTTCCGCCCGGCTCACCACGACGGGCGATCCTAGGGACACCAGGTGCCCAGGCGCTTCCGAGCAACTTCCTCGCTCAGGCGCGCCGCCTGCCGACGGACAGCCTCGGTGGCCCAGCGAGGGAAGGGCACCAGCTGGATCACGTGGTGCCCTTTGGCCGTGTGGACCTCCCGCAGAGCGGCCAACCGTGCGCGGGGAAACCGACGCGCCACCCTGATCAGGGTAGGCCAGAGGCGCCGGTGCACGTAGGTGATCTTGCCTTCGACTATGCGGCAGACCAGCACGTCTTCTGCATCGCGGACTACACGGGTGAGCGAAAAGATCTCTTTACCCCTGGGATGCCCCCACCAGCTCCCTCGGATCTTCCTTCCGACGATGGCACCTGCCAGCGAGGGGACCGGCCCATTGGCGCTCTCCAGCACGACGCCGTGACGTCGGACGAAGGCCAATGCAGCCCTGGATGTCATCCTGGCGCGCGGCGCGGGCGCTGTTCAGGCAGCCCCGTCGTCGAGACAGGCGTCGCACCCTGCCCGGCCACGGAGCGCTTGACGACCCTCCCAGGCGATGAAGGGCGCCATACCGAGTGCGGCGACTGGATCAGCCCACCACCAGCCGAACAGCGCGTTGAGGCCGAGCCCACCCAACAGAATGGCGGACAGATACATGCAGATGTCGGTTTGTCGCGCTTCGGCGCCAATGGCCCGACTACCAAGCGCCTCGGCCACTTGGCGTTTCGCCCGAGCGAGCAGCGGCATCACCACGAGCGAAATGGCCGCGATCGTGATGCCCAGCACGCTCTCCTCCGGCTGGGATCGATTGACGAGTGCCCACGTCGCGTCGACGATGACGTAGACGGCGAGCGCCAGGAAACACAGGCCGATGACTCGCAGTGCCCGGCCTTCGGCAAGCGCGCGCCGGCCTGGATCGGCGTCGACCCGGAGCCGCCAGATCGCTAACGCACTGGCGGTAACCTCGATGAAGCTGTCGACGCCGAATCCGATCAGGGCGACACTGCCGGCGAGCAGGCCGGCGCCAACCGAGAGGAGCCCCTCCAGGCTGTTGTATCCCAGGGTGACCCACGTAAGCCACTGGCCACGGCGTACGGCCCGGACTCGGCTGATGGAGGCGGTGGCAGTCATGGCTGAAGGATGGCAGGAAGGCGTTGGCGTGCCTAGGCGCGAAATACGAAGTACACCGCGCCGACCAGGCAGAGACCGGCCCAGGCGAAGTCCAGCTTGATCGGCTGCCTCATGTAGAGCACGGCGAACGGCACGAAGACCAGGAGCGTGATCACCTCCTGGAGCACCTTGAGCTGAGGCAGGGTCAGACTGGTGAACCCGATCCGGTTGGCCGGCACCTGGAGGAGATACTCGAAGAAGGCGATCCCCCAGCTGGCCACCACCGCGATGAGGAGCGGCTTGGTTCGGAGATTCCGGAGATGGGCGTACCAGGCGAAGGTCATGAACACGTTGGAGCA
>DATIWD010000112.1:0-2570 GCA_035519565.1 Gemmatimonadales bacterium
CCCTCGACCCGGACGTCACCGACTTTCCGAGCCAGGTCGCGGGCTCGCAGCAGGTAGGCCTCCGCGCTATCCGGTTTTCCGGTTTGCAGAAATCCCGCCCCCAGATTGGCAAGAATCGCCGCGGCGTCGGCGCTGTCGTCGATGGCCACGGCACGGGAGAGGGAGCGGCGCCAGATCGTGATGGCCGCGGCAGGACCGTCCCGCGCAAAGGCGACCATGCCGGCTCGGCGCGCGCTGTCAACGGCGACCTTGGCCGCGCGGCGCGCCGTCGAGGATCCCGCGAACCGGGCGACCTCACGGACCAGAAACGAGTCGCGCCACGCGGTCGCAAAGGACGCGGCCAGACGCTGGGCGGCGATAAGTTCATCATGACCGGATGCCGAGCTCGAAACCGAGCGGGCCAGCGACTGGGCCACCGCATCATGCACGGCGTAGGAGCGGACCCGGACCTGGGTCACCAGTGGGGAGCCCGAGAGCTCGAGTGCGAGAAGCCGGAGGGAGTCCGCAGCCTGCGACTGGACCATGAGCGCAGCCAATAGAAGCGGTGACCCCGGCACCATCATGGCGGCGTCCCGCCCGCAATCGAGAACCGTGTCAAGTCGGAGGCAGACCAGCGGTTCCACCCAATGCGGGCCTCCACCTTCCATAGATATGGCGGTCCCGGGCGGAGGACGATGGAATCGGGGAGGGCGACCAGGGTATCGGTCACCTCGGTCTCGTAGAGAAGCCGACCTTCGGCATCGAAAAGCGTGGCCCGGTATCGATCGGCTTCCGCTACCCGCGTCCATTGCAGAACCCGGGCGGCCGATACCGGCCCAGACGGAGTCAACGCCACCGGCGTACCCTGCCCTGACCCAACCGGCCCTCGGTGAATCCAGCCGTTACGCGGCCAGGGGCCCAGAAAGAGCAGAAGCACCGCCGCCGCGGCCAGTGGGACCGCAATCCGGAGAAAGCGCCGGCGACCGCCGCGATCAATCGCCGAGACCTCGCGCGCGACCACGGGATCGGCCAGCGCCCGGGCTACCGAGGCGACTGCTCTCCGGCATCGGTGACAACTGGCGAGGTGAGGCATCGCCGCGGCGCGGGCCGCTGGGGCCAGGGTTCCCTCGGCCAGCGCCGCGATCGTGTCGTCATCCAGACACTCTGTCGTCGCCTCGCCTTCGTTGTCCGCTCTGCCGACGTAGCGTTCCAGCTCGCCACGCAGCGGGTCGAGCGAATCCGATTGCATCACTGGGCAGAATCCTTTGTGGCGGGGCACAACGGCCCGATCGCTGTCATGAAACGGTCACCATCCCCGGGATTGCTCAGAGGTCATCCTGCCGGATCCCGGCTCGCTCCAGGTGACTCCTGAGTGCGGCCAGGGCCCGGTAGACCTGGTTGTACACGGCTTTGGCATTGGGAACCCCGAGGATTCCAGCCACGGTTGCGGCCGGAAGCTCCTCGACGACGTACAACTGGAGCGCCACCCGGTCAGCCGGATCCAGCGCGTCGAAGGCCTTGGCGATCACGCTACGGCGCTCGTCGTTCTCGGCTGGGCTGTCGCGCTCGGGCTCGCTGTCGGACGAGAGGTGTCCTCCCAGCTCTCGCATCACGCTCCCGCGCCGGCTATCAGCGGCCGCACGGTAGGTGGCTCTGAGCTCGACCTGGAATTGCCTGAAGGTGAGGGTCGGCGCGTCGCGGGCGCGGATCAGTTCGTAGGTTTCGGCATGGCTGTGGCGATCCAGAAAGACATGCTCGAAGATGTTGCGCTGGAGGACAGGTAAGCCTTCGGCCACGGCGGAGAGCCGGCGCCGGCCATCCCGTTGTCGGAACCAATCGATAGTGAGATTTCGAACGACGGTGACCAGCCAGGTGGAGAACCGGGCGTGGTGAAGCGGCTGTGCGGCGTAAGTTCGGAGTCGGCGGAAGTCGTTTTCGCGCAGGGCCTCGCAGACCCGCGCAAAGACATCCATCACATCATCATAGTCCTGGGCGTAATGACGGATCGCGCCGAAGATCAGGCGCCGATAGCGCTCGAGGAAGAGACTCCAGGCGCGTTCGGGATCACCTGCCTCGAGCGGGGCGATCCACGATTCCGCCATGGGCACTCCGATCGATGGCGAGAATGTACCCGTGGGCGTGATGGCAGCAAGGTTTCTTTGTGGGGTAACCCAGGCCAGTACCAGGAAATCGAGCCGGACTGGCCGGTGTAGCTGCCTCCTACCTGACCTTCTCGCTCCCGTATCGCCGGTAGGGATCGCTTCATCCTGACTTCACATTCCGCTCCCCCTGGAAATAGTACGATACGCTAGATCCAAAGTGGCGATGGCCCTGCGCCATTGACCGGCACCGTAACCGCTTGCCAGACAAGGAGGAATCCATGACGACGATGCTCTTCCCTCGATATCGAGAGCAGCAACCGGGCACCTGGATGGCTGGCACCTATCCGGCCACTCATGAATTCCTGTCCCACACCAGCGAAATGCAGCTCCTGGTCCACGCGGCTACCTACCCCGAGCTGTTTGCCGAAGCGGGCCACGCGCTGGGCCTGCTGTCGCTCCGGGACATCCCCGATGTTCCCACGGGAGAAT
>DATIWD010000113.1:0-27870 GCA_035519565.1 Gemmatimonadales bacterium
CCCACGCAGAGCACTCCGAGCTTGCCCTTGGCGGGGGCCACCTTGTGGGGAGCCGCCGGCGCTGCGGGGGACTTCTTGGTGGCCCGACTCATCGACGCTGTCCTCCTGTGCCTTCGGTGACCTGATACACGTATACGAATCGCTGAACGACCGTAATGATCGAGGCGATCGCCAGCAGAGCGACCACCGCCTCCAGGACCCGGGCCTGCGGCCCGGCCCCAACGACCACCGACGTGACTCCCAATCCCACGATCCGCTCGGCCCGCTGCGCGATCCCCACCGTGCAATCGAGTCCCAGCCCTTCGGCTCGGGCCCGGGCGTAGGACACGATCAGGGAAGCGATGATGGCGACCATGCATGTCGCCACCGCCCACGACCGGTACGCGACATCGGGCGCCTGCAGCAGGTACATCGCGATCCCCATGAACGTCGCCCCATCCCCCACCCGATCCAGCGTGGAGTCGTAAAAGGCGCCGAACTTGGTGACCATCTGATTGCCGCGAGCCACGGCGCCATCCAGGGTATCCACCACCCCGCTCAACAGCAGCAGGACCCCGCCCATCCGGATCTGCCCCAGCCCGTAGGCCAGGGCGGACACCAGAACCAGGATCGTTCCGATGGTGGTCAGGGTGTTGGGGCGGACCCGCGCCCGGATTAAACCGTCCACCACCGGTCGGCATACGGCCAGGAACCCCTGCTCGACCGGCCGTGGAATCAGCTTCACGATGGCTCGGCGTCTTCCAGCGGTCGCATCACAACCCACCGGGAGAAAGTCGGGGCAAAGAATAACCCCGGGGGCGGGCCCGGGGTAGGGGCAAACGGGGGCTCAGGAGATGGCTTGGAGCTGGCCGGTCAGACCTGACCCATGGCGCTGTTAATACAGGAGATATGGCTTCCGACGCACCTGGTATTTCGCAAGGTCCGCCTGCCACCCCAGAATGATCGCGGCGGCGGGTTGTCCCGCCACAATTGCTTCCCGCAGAGTCGGCCCTCCCGCCAACCGATCAAAGGCCGCCTGACGCCATCCGATCCGGTCCGGTTGGAGCCGTTGGATCGCCGCCAGGAGGAGCAAAGCCGTATGGATCGGATCGTAGCGGCCGGCATCGGTAACGGTGAGGCGGAGGCCCGCCACCGGAACATCGGCGAACTTGCCGTCCCCGGGAGCACGGGGCGTGAAGGTAGTGGCCCGAATCTTGACCCCCGGAGGATTGAACTCCTGGACCACCTGGAGGACCGCCTTGGTATCGAGCCAGGGAGCGCCGATCTGCTCGAAGGGAGCATCGCTGCCCCGCCCCACCGAAAGGTCGGTCCCCTCGAAGAGGCAGAGTCCCGGATAGTGAAGCAGCGCAGCCGGCGATTTCAGATTGGGGCTGGGAGGCACGAAGGGGAGTCCGGTCTCAGCCCAGCGCTGGGACCGCCGCCAACCGGACACCGGCACCACCGTGAGCCGAGTCGTGAGGCCAAGGTCGGCCACGGCGAGGCGGCTCAATTCGCCCAAGGTCATTCCATGGCGCATCGGTACTGCCAGCAGGCCGACGGACGAGCGGAACGCGGTATCCAGGACGTTCCCCTGGATCGCGTCGCCCAACGGATTCGGGCGGTCGAGCACAATCACGGGGATGCCGGCCCCGGCCGCGGCCCGCATCACTTCGACGGTGGTGTAGAGATAGGTGAAATATCTGGCGCCTACGTCTTGCAGATCAACCACCATGACGTCAATGCCGGAGAGCATCTGCTCCGTGGGGGCGGACGTCCGCCCATAGAGGCTATAGATTGGGAGACCTGTGGCGCTGTCGATCGTCGAGGCCACGGCGGCACCGGGGTCTGCGGCGCCGCGATATCCATGTTCAGGACTGAAAAGGGCCACCAGCTGGGCGCCGGCCGCGCGGAGCCGCTCGACGCTGCTCACGCCGTGTGCGTCCACTCCGGCCTGATTGGTGACCAACCCGAGCCGGCGACCCCGAATCAGGGCGGCGCTATCGCTCAGCAGGACTTCAATGCCCGGCCGGACGGCCGGCGCAGGTCGGGACGCCCGACAGCCCGGCCCCCAGCACAACAAGCCAGCTAACCCGAGAAGCCAGTGCATCGTTGCCAGGTGGTGGTGATCGTTGCGGCGAGCCTCGCGGCGTGCGCGCCGCGAGTAGCTCCCTCCCCGGAGCTGGGTCCCGCCACGGGAGCCATCGCCGAGCCGCTGCCGGTGAATCTCCCGCCCGGGGGAGCGCCCGAATTGCCTGAGGGCCCGGCCACCGTGGACCAGATCATGTCCACCTTGTCCCACCAGGATCAGATCGCCCAGGTGGTCATGCCCTGGATTCCAGGGAGCTACGCGGCCTTTGACGACTCGGTGTTCGCGCGGATGCGGGCCTGGGTCGACTCATTCCACGTGGGTGGCCTCATCGTCTCGATCGGCTCCCCGCTCGATGTGGCCTGGAAGCTCAACCTCCTCCAGCAGCGCTCTCCGCTCCCGCTCCTGGTCGCCGCCGACCTGGAAGGGGGTACGGCGGGTCGCCTCAACGGGGGGACCCCATTTCCCACGAATATGGGGGTGGCGGCCACCGGGAGGGAGGCGGACGCCTACGAGATGGGGCGCATCACGGCGATCGAAGGGCGAGCCGTCGGGATCCATCTGACCTTCTCACCGGTGGCGGACGTCAACAACAATCCGGCCAATCCCATCATCAACACCCGGTCCTTCGGGGAGGATCCCAAGACGGTCGCCAGGCTGGTGGCTGCCGAAGTGCACGGGATCCAGGACCACGGGATGCTGGCCACGGCGAAACACTTCCCGGGACACGGGGATACGGGTACCGACTCCCACCTCTCGCTCCCGGTGGTCACGGCCGACTGGAAGCGACTGAACGCCGTCGAGCTGGTACCCTTCCGGGCCGCGATCGACGCCGGGGTCGCGGTCATCATGTCGGCTCACTTGGCGGTGCCGGGGCTCGATAGCGGCCGCATCCGTCCGGCCACCCTCGCGCCGAGACTCCTGACCGGCGTGCTCCGCGACTCCCTCGGCTTCCGCGGGCTCACCGTGACCGACGCGCTCAACATGGGTGGCGTAGTCAATGGCTACGGTGGCGGCGAGGCGGCGGTCCAGGCCTTTCTGGCCGGGGCGGATCTCCTGCTCCAGCCGACCGATCCCGGCGTGGTCATCGCCGCGATGAGCCAGGCCGTCGAGTCGGGACGGATCACCTGGGAGCGCCTGCAGCAGTCGGTGCGCCGGGTCGTGGCCCTGAAGCTTCGCCTGGGGTTGTTCCAACACCGCCAGGTCCCGCTCGACAGCGTCGCCTACGTGGTCGGGAATGGCGGGTTCCAGGCCACCGCTCAGGACATCGCCCAGCGGTCGGTGGTCATGGTGTGCGACAACCAGGGCACCATCGACAGCCTCCGACAGGGGCCTCAGCCACTGGCCCTGATCGTCTACGGCGACGAGACCGCTCCGCAGGCGGGCACGACGCTGGCCGGAGAGCTGCGCGGCCTGGGGTACTCCCCCACCTTCTTCAAGCTCTGGCCGGCCAGTGGACCGGCCAGCCTCGATACTGCGCGGGTCTACATCGCGCGCCATCGAATGGTGGTCTTCGCGGTCGCCATCAAGGCTTCGGCCTTTCGCGGCACCATCACGCTCCCCGACTCGGTGGCGGCGCTGATCGACGAGACGGCGCAGGAGAAACGGACTGCGCTGGTCTCGCTGGGGTCGCCCTACCTGATCAACCAGGCGCCCCACGTGAGCTCGTACCTCCTGGCCTGGAGCTCCAATCGATTCAGCGAGACCGCCGTCGCACGCGCATTGGCAGGCCGCGCCCCCCTGACCGGCCGATTGCCCATCAGTCTGCCGCCGGGCTATCCGATCAGCTACGGCCTCACCCGTACCCTTGCCCCGGACGTCCGATGACGCTCGCTGCTTCGGATTGGCTCATCGTCGCGATCTACTTCGCCCTCTCGGCGGCGATCGGATTGGCCTTCACCGGCCGGGCGGGACGGTCGTTGGCGGACTACTTCGTCTCCGGGCGATCGCTGCCCTGGTGGCTGGCCGGCACCTCGATGGTGGCCACCACCTTCGCCGCCGACACCCCCCTGGTGGTGGCGGGGCTGGTCGCCAAGTACGGCGTGGCCGGGAACTGGCTCTGGTGGAACGGCGCCTTTTCCGGGATTCTCACGGTCTTCTTCTTCGCCCGCCTGTGGCGGAGGGCCGGGGTCCTGACCGACGTCGAGTTCGCGGAGCTTCGTTACGGGGGGCGCCCGGCCGCGATCCTGCGAGGCTTCCGCGCCCTCTACCTGGCCCTCCCGGTCAATCTGATCATCATGGGATGGGTCACCCGCGCGATGGTGACCATTCTCGAGATCACCCTCAACGTCGATCCCTGGCCCGCCGCACTCACCCTGTTCGGCCTGACCGCATTGTACAGCGCCTTGAGCGGCCTCTGGGGCGTCATCGTGACCGACGCCTTCCAGTTCGTGGTGGCCATGGGAGGCTGCATCCTGCTGGCGGTGTTCGCCGTGAACGCGACCGGCGGGCTCGATGCGCTGGTGGCCCAGTCGAGCGCCCACTTCGGCTCCTACCAAGCCGCCTTCGGCGTGCTCCCTCCCACCGATCAGAGTTGGCTGCCATGGACCACCCTGGCGGTCTTCCTCTCGGTCCAGTGGTGGGCCACCTGGTATCCGGGCGCCGAGCCGGGTGGAGGCGGGTACGTGGCGCAGCGGATCCTCTCCGCCAAGGACGAGCGGCACGGCCTCCTGGCGACGCTCTGGTTCAACATCGCCCACTATGCCTTGCGGCCCTGGCCCTGGATCCTGGTGGGGTTCGTGGCGGTGCTGCGCTACCCCGATCTCCCCAACCCGGAACAGGGGTACGTCCGGGTGATGGTGGACGTGCTCCCCTCCCCCTTGAAGGGGTTGTTGCTGGCCGCCTTTGCGGCGGCCTACATGAGCACCATCAGCACCCACCTCAATTGGGGGGCTTCGTATCTGGTCAACGACGTCTACCTCCGGTTCATTCGTCCCAATGCAAGCCCGAAGGACCAGGTGCGGGCCTCTCGACTCGCCACCGGGATCCTGATCGCCCTGTCTCTCGTGGTGCTGCAGTTCCTCACCAGCGTCGAGCAGGGGTGGAAGCTCCTCATCGGTCTCGGCGCCGGGACCGGCCTGGTGCTGATCCTCCGATGGTACTGGTGGCGGATCAACGCCTGGTCCGAGATCAGCGCCATGACCGCCTCGTTCGTGATCTCGATCGCGCTTCAGGTCATCGGCTTCAATTCCGGCGACACCTCGAGCCCCGACTATGCCATCGCCATGCTCATCACCGTGGTCGCATCGACCGTCGTGTGGATTGCCATCACCATGCTGACGCCGCCCGAGACCGACGCGACGTTGATGAAGTTCTACAAGCAGGTCCGCCCGGGCGGGCGCGGCTGGAGCACGGTTGCCAAATGGGCCGGATTCAAGGAGGACAAGATTCCGGGAGGTGCGCTCTCATGGGTCAACTGGCTGGCGGGGGTGATTTCGGTCTACTGCATGGTCTTCGCCCTGGGGGCCTGGCTCACCGGACGGGACCTCCAGGGGTGGGTCTATGGGGGCGTGGCGGTGTTGGCTTTCCTCTTGATACAACGGAACTTACGCCGTGATAAGGCGTTCATGTTCGGCGTTGACACCCCATCCCCGAATGCCTAGCTTTGACCGGTGTTCTCGTCGGCGATGGTAGCCGGCGATTTTCTCGAGGAGTCATGTAAGGATGGAAACGACCGCTCAATCGATCCCCGCACCCGGCGTCTCCCTGACGATCACCGATCGGGCCGCCGAGGAAGTGCGCAAGTTCATCGCAGGGGAGCAGGTGCCGGTGGAAACCGCGGGTCTCAGGATCAGCGTGCTTCCCGGTGGATGCTCGGGATTCAAGTACAGCCTGAACATCGAGGAACACTCGCTGGAGGACGACCTGGTCACTGAGGTCAATGGGATCCGCGTCTTCGTGGATGGGTTCAGCCTTCAGTACCTGAGCGGCGTCACCGTGGATTACACCTCCTCGATGCAGGGGTCGGGCTTCACGTTCCACAATCCCAATGCCACCGGTGGCTGCGGCTGCGGCAGCAGCTTTGCAGTCTGATCGTCGAGCCGTCCTGATTCCGGTCAACGAACATTCGGGCCCATCGCTCCACGGCGATGGGCCCGTTCGCTTTTCCTGAGCCGGTCCATGCACGCTCTCGACCTCGCCGTCGTTCTCGTCTATCTCGCCCTCTCGATCGGCATCGGACTCTGGGTCGCGCGGAACGCGCGCACGGCCGGAGACTACTTCCTGGGCGCCCGCAATCTCCCCGCCTGGGCCATTCTCCTTTCGATCGTCGCGACCGAGACGTCCGCGCTCACCGTGATCTCGGTGCCCGGGATCGGCGCCCGGAGTGACCTGACCTTCCTCCAGCTCCCGATGGGCTACCTGCTCGGGCGGATCGGGGTAGCCGCCTGGCTCCTGCCCGGCTATTTCAGAGGTCAGCAGGAGACGGCCTACGCCCGGCTCGAGTCCCGCTTTGGAGCCGGGACTCGTCGCCTGGCCTCGGGCGTCTTTCTGGTCACGCGGTTTCTGGCCGATGCGGTGCGCGTCTTCGCCAGCGCGATCCCCCTGGCCTTGGTGACCGGTTGGAGTGTCACGACGTCCATCCTTGCCGTTGGGATCGTGACCATGATCTACACCTGGTTCGGAGGGCTGAAAGCCGTGGTGTGGACCGACGTCATGCAGCTCGTGGTCTACGTGGCCGGTGGGGTGGCCGTGCTCACCATCGCCTGGCAGATGGCCGGCGGGCCGGCCGCCGCGCTTTCCCTCGCGCAGAACGCCGGGAAGCTCCGGGTCATCGACCCCTCCCTCAATCTGACCTCGACTTACACCCTGCTCGGCGGTCTGGTTGGCGGCGCCATGCTCTCGGCCGCTTCACACGGGACCGATCACCTGATCGTCCAGCGACTCCTGGGCGCCCGGTCCCTCCGCGATGCGCAGGTGGCCTTGGTCGGCTCGGGAGTGCTGGTGATCCTTCAGTTCCTGCTCTTCCTGCTGGTCGGGTCCGCCATCTGGTCGGCGGGTCAGGCCCCGGCAGATGTTCCAACCGACCAGCTGTTCCCCCGCTTCGTGGTGGATCACCTGCCCGCCGGTCTGGCTGGCCTGGTGATCGCGGGAATCCTGGCGGCCGCCATGGGCACCCACAGCTCTGCGATCAACTCGCTGGCGTCCTCGGTCACCCACGATTTCTACGTCGGCTGGACCGGCAAAAGCGATCCCGTCCATCTGCTTCGGGTGGGACGTCGTTTCTCGGCAGCATGGGGTGTGCTCCTGGTCGGCGGCGCCTGGTTCTTCGAGCAGTACACCCGCCAGCGTGATACACCGGTCGTGGTCCTGGCCCTCTCGATCGCGTCGGTGACTTATGGGGGTCTCCTCGGCACCTATCTCATGGCCGAGCGGTGGCCTCGCGCCAGCGGTCGTGACGTAATCACCGCGCTCTGGTTCACCATGGCCACCATGCTGATCGTCATCTTCGCCAGCCGCCTCGCGACCTACTCGTCGCTGAGCTGGTTGGCTCCGCTGGGTCGCCTGGCCTGGCCGTGGTACGTGCCCCTGGGTACCGTCCTCACCATCCTGGTGGGAATCACCTCGAGCGCGCTGCGACCACCGTCAGAGACGATCCGATGAGCAGCTTCTTCGTGGGCGCGGACGTCGGCGCCACCAAGACCTCCGTCCTGGTACTGGATGGCGAGCGGGTGGCCGGCAAGGCCGAGGGCCCCGGCGCCGCGATGCGCCCGGGCCGAGGGCTGATGTCCGCGACGACCATCGCGGATGTGGTGCGCCGCGCCCTCGGAACCGCCCGAGCGCTCCGCGCGGAAGCGCTGGTCGTCGGCGCCGCCGGAGCGGGACGCCAGCTCGAGCGGGACGAGTTGCGCGAGGCCCTGCGCGGCGAAGCCCTGGCCAACCGGCTGCAGGTCACCGGCGACATCGACATCGCGCTGGCCGCGGCCTTCGGGGATGGAGCGGGAATCGTGGTCACGGCCGGCACCGGTAGCGTGGCGGTAGCGCGCGATCCCGGCGGGGCAATTCGCCGGTCGGGGGGATACGGGTGGCAGATGGGAGACGAGGGGAGCGCCTACGCGATCGGGCGAGCGGCGTTGGGCGCGGTCGGCCGGGCGGCCGATGACCGGAGCCCGGCGACCAGCCTCTCGACGCGTCTCCTGGCAGCCGCCCACTGTGAGAACCTGGACGCGCTGATCCGCTGGGCGTCGAACGCGGCCGTGTCAGAGGTCGCGGGCCTGGCCCCGGCGGTGCTCGAGGAAGCGATTCGAGGAGACCCAGTGGCGACCGGCATCGCCGAATACGCCTCGCGTGAGCTGTCTCAGCTGGTCCTGCACCTCCTCCCCCACTTCCCGGGGGAGGCGAAAGTGCCGGTGGCCTTCAACGGAGGGCTACTGCAAGGCGGGCTTCCCTTGTTCACCATGCTGACCCGCAAGCTCGAGGAGGAGCGGCGGGTCGTGCTCCGCACCGAAGCGATCGATCCAGCCCTGGGCGCGGCGCGGCTCGCCGCGAAGCTGGGGTAGACCGGTCAGCTAGGCCGCTCTCCGCTCCTGGTTTCGCAGACGACTGTGCCTGGCGCCGTAGCTGAAGTAGAAGACCAGACCCACCACCAGCCAGATTCCGAATCGCTTCCAGGTCACCCCCGGTAGCTGCCACATCAGGTAGAGGCACGCCAGGATCGAAATGATCGGCGTGATTGGCACCCAGGGAGCCCGGAACGGCCGGGCTCGCTGCGGCTCAACGATGCGGAGCACGATCACGCCTGCGGAGACCAGCACGAAGGCGAACAGGGTTCCGATATTGGTGAGGTCCACCACTTCGGCGATGTTGGCGACGGCCGCGAAGACACCCACGAAGATTCCGGTGATAATGGTGCCGACGTAGGGCGTCTTGAAGCGGGGATGAACTTTGGCCAGTACCGGGGGAAGCAGGCCGTCGCGGGCCATGGACATGAAGATCCGCGGCTGACCCAGTTGAAAGACCAGGAGCACGCTGGTCATGGCCACCACCGCACCCAGCGCCACGATAAGACGAGAGGCGCTGAGCAGCGCAGGAGATCCATCCGCCAGCGAAAGCGCCGTGATCATGGGCTCCGCGGTCCCCAACTGTTTCCAGGGAGCCATGCCGGTCATCGCCACGGCAAGGACGATATACAGAACGGTGCACACCGCCAGGCTCATGATTATGCCGAACGGCATGTCCTTGCCGGGATCCTTAGCCTCCTCGGCCGCAGTGGACGTGGCGTCGAACCCGATGTAGCTGAAGAAGATGATCGCGGCCCCCGCACTGATTCCAGCGAACCCGTTGGGGGCGAACCCGCCGGTGTTCGGGTCGTTCCAGTTGACCGGCTTTATCAGGAACGCGCCGATCGCTACGAAGAAGATGATGATGCCGATCTTGAGCAGCACCATGGCGTTGTTCGCATTGGCCGATTCCCGGATTCCGATCACCAGGAGCACGGTGATGAACGCGACGACTACGAACGCCGGCAGATTGAGGATGACCGGGAAGCCGAACAGGTGGGGTGCCGTGCCGAAGGCGGATGCCAGAAACTGGTTGGCGGGGTCGGCGGCCCCGGCCGCCACCGCTTCCGCGGCGAAGCGCGCGGATCGAAAGTCCGTGCTCAGCCACGGCGGCAAGCTCATACCGAAATGGGCGATCAGCTCCCGGAAGTAGCCGGCCCATCCGATCGCGACGCCGATGTTCCCTACCGCGTACTCGATGATCAGGTCCCAGCCAATGATCCACGCGACCAACTCACCCAGGGAGGCGTAGGCGTAGGTATAGGCCGACCCGGAGACCGGCACCATGGCGGCGAATTCCGCATAGCAAAGGGCCGCGAAACCGCAGGTCACCGCGGTCAGGATGAACGAGAGGATGATCGCCGGGCCGGCGCCGGGCCGGGCTGGGTCTCCGGCGATGGCGGTGCCGGTGGTGGCAAAGATGCCCGCGCCGATAGTGGCCCCGACGCCCAGCGCCGTCAGATGCCACTTGTTGAGCGAGCGCTTGAGCCCGCCCCGTTCGGCGATGTCGTTTTCGCAGTCGGCGATCGATTTGCGAACGAACAGCGAGGACATGGTTTTTCCCCGATGAGGGTCGCGCTACAGCGTCACCACGATGACCGCGACTCCCCGCACCGCGGTGCCGTCGGGAGTCCGCGCCGGCCGGAACTGATACTTCCGCATCACGTCCATGAACTTCTTGGCGTACCCGTGATCCTTGATCTCCGGGTCCACCTCGACCTGCTCCACCCGGCCCTGGGCGTCCACGTGAAAGGTGACTCGGAGCGAGACCCCGCGCAGGTCGCTGGGCCGGTCCTCGGGAGGCAGGATGATCTGCCGGGCCTGGGGTGCCGTGCCTCTGCTCTCTGCCGGCCCGCCGCCGGTTCCCGGTCCCTCCCCGGCGCCAGTCCCGGTGCCGATCCCGGTCCCGATTCCTCCCCCGGCACCACCGCCGGTCCCCGGACCGACTCCCGAGGCCTCGCCGTTCGCGGCGGTGGCCGAATCCTGCGACGCCACGGCGACCGAAGCCGGTTCGGGCGGTGGGGTCGAATCCGGTGGAGTGACCGGAGGACTGACGGGAGCTGTTGGCGCTTCCACGGGCGCGACGGGCCGGGTCGCGATGGGTGCGGAAGGCCGGAGCGCGGGCAGCGAAATATATCCCGCGTCTCCGCCCCCGCCACCGCCGGGGGCGGCGGTTCCGCCGGGGATCGCCTCACTGGCGCGGGTGAGGTCGTGCGTGACCGCTCTCGCCAGGACGAGCAGCAACAACAAGTGGGCCAGGAGCGAAACGGCCCACCCCCTCCATCCTCGGTCCTTCCCGACGCGGGGCCGGATGGGCACCAGCGGCGCCGGAGCTGGGGGTGGGACTGGCGGGGTCACGGAAGCCATAACGAATAAAGAAAGCAGGGAGTGACGGCTATGCCGCACTCCCTGCCGAACATCCCTTCGCTTCTCCCAAGTTCGTACTAGCGCTTATAGGCCTCGATGGGGGTCAAACCGATCACCTGCACTCCGGCCCCGCGCGCGATGTCCATGGCCTCGATCACGTCCTGGTAGATGCGCGAAACGCCCGGTTTGATGAACAGGAGCTTGGCGGGGCGGTTGTCGTAGATCGCGTGGAACTGGGTGTCGAGCTGGTCCTTGGGAACCGGCTGGGCATTGATCGCATAGCCCCCGTCATCGCCCAGCTCGAGCACGATCTGATTGCTGGCCGCCGTGGACTTGGTGGCGGTCTCGACCGGCGGGACCTGCACGTCGAGCGCCATGCGGGAGAGGGGCTGCGTGATCATGAAGATGATCAGCAGCACCAGGAGCACGTCGATCATGGGCGTGACGTTGATGTCGCTGGTCACGCCAGATGCGGAGGGCGCTGCCATCGCCATCTTTACTTCTCCTCCTTCTTGAAGAGCGCGGCCGACCGCGGCTCGGTGATCGCGGAAATCACCCGCACCCCCGCCTGCCGGGCAACCTCGACCGCCTCCTGGATCTTGCCGTACTTGAGCTGGTTGTCGGCCTTGAAGTAGAGGATCTTGTCCTCGGTCCTCGCCGCGAAGATCGCCTTCAGCTGATCCGCCAGGGTCCCGGCGGGGATCGGACGGGTATTCAGGAAGTAGTTTCCCGACGCATCAATGCCGAGGACGACCTCCCCTTCTCCCTCGGGCCGCGGGTCCAGGTTCTTACCCTTGGGCATGGTGGCCTTGAACCCGGCGGCGATCAGGGGAGTGACGATCATGAAGATGATGAGGAGCACCAGCATGACGTCGATCATCGGCGTCACGTTGATGTCGGCCTTGACGGCCTCCCTCCCGGCGTCACGGGTGGATATGGCCACTGCTGCTCACCGCCTTCTGGGCCTGGAATTCCTTGGTGAAGATCGAACGGCCGAACTCGCTGCCGACGCTCTTGATGAGGTGGTCGATCAGCTCCTTCGACGTGTAGGTCATCTCGACCGTGAGATTCTCGATCTTGACCGTGAAGTAGTTGTAGAGCCACACCGCGGGAATCGCGACCATGAGGCCGAACGCGGTGGTGATCAGCGCCTCGGCGATACCCGCGGAGATGCCCGCCAGACCGCCTGATGCGCCGGCGGCCGCCATGCCCGTGAAGGCGTTCACGATACCCATCGTGGTCCCCAAGAGACCCACGAACGGCGCCGTGGCGCCCACCGTGCCCAGCACCGCCATGCCGCGGCGGAACTCGGTCAGGGTGATCAGCATCTCGCGCTCCACCGCCCGCTCGATCGAGTTGATGTCGACCGCGGTGATGGTGGCGCGATCGGCCAGCAGCGGCTTCACCTCGGAGAGGGCCTCACCCAACACCCGCCCCACATGGCTGGTCTTGTTGCGCTCGGCCAGGGCGATCGCCTGATCCAGCTGCTCCTCCTGGATCGCCCGGGAGAACGAGGGGGCGAACTTCCGCGTGGCGGCGGAGGCGCGGCGGATCTTCCACCACTTGTTCACCGCCACCGACAGGGAGAAGATCGACATGAAGAGCAGCGTGTACACGATGAACTTCGCGAACAACCCCATCGAGTTGTACAGTTCCATCAAACTCAGATTCACGGTTTCCTCCCTCCAGATGAACGCCGGCGCGGGGTGTCACCCCCGGGATGATCTGCCACCGACCGCCTATTGCCCCGGCTTGAACGAAATCGCCTGCTGGACCAGCACCCGCACCGGCTTGCCACGGGAGCGACCCGGCTTGAACACCGCTTTGAGGAGCGCTTCGCGCGCCGGCTCCTCGAACGCCTTGTGCGTGCTCTGCACCACTTGCAACGTACCCTCTTCGACTTTGCCCAGGGTGTCGACCACGAACCTCATCTCCACCCGCCCCGGGATCCCGGCCGACTGCATGACCGGCGGATACCGCGGCAATGCCATCGAGACCACGGTCGGCACCTGCTCGACGTCCGCGGCCAGGAACACCTCACCAGTGGTCGGCACCGGACCGGTTCCACCCACGACGCCGGTCGCGATACCACCCTCGACCCCCTTCCCCGTGAAGTCCTTGGGATCGAAGTGCTCATTGGGATTGATCGGAGGGATCTCGGTCGGGATCTCTGCCGGGGGAACCACGGTCTGGAATCCCTGCGGCGGCGGATTGGCTGTAACGACGACGTCCTTGGGCGGTTCCGGCGGTGGCGGAGCCTTGGGCGGCTCCAGGAAGACCACCGTGGTATCCGTCAGCACCTTATTCAACGTTTCCGCCGCGCCGGCCGTGGCTTTGACGGCGGCATACACCAGAACCACGTGAAGAATCACGGAGAACGCCGTCTCCTTGACGCTTCGCGCACGTTTGGGCTTCGACTCAACCAGGTTGTCGAACACGACACCTGCCTCCCTGATGGGTCCGTATTGGCCGGGAAGCTAGACGCCGGAGGTTTCGGGCAACCCTCCGGGGAGATGACAATTCGATGACAGCCCGATTAGCAAACGCCGAGGCGGCCCCTCGGCGAAGTCGCGCTAATATAGGCCGGCGCGCCGCGCGCGCTAGACCGGTGATGGGCTCAGTGATCTGCTGGAGATACTAAGGGAAGAGAGTTTCAGCTTGCGGCGGCTTCCTGGAGCTGACTCGGCACCGGCGTCGGAGCTAGCCCCGCACGAGGAAGGGTGACCGTAAACACCGTTCCCCGTCCCACGCGGCTCTGCACCACGATGGTTCCACCGTGCGCTTCCGCGATCCACTTGGTGATCGCCAGGCCGAGTCCGGTGCCGGGACGGGCGCCGCTCCGGTCGCGTGAGAATTCGGCACGCCAGAAG
Organism: Gemmatimonadales bacterium; assembly: GCA_035519565.1. Taxonomy (GTDB): domain Bacteria; phylum Gemmatimonadota; class Gemmatimonadetes; order Gemmatimonadales; family GWC2-71-9; genus DATIWD01. The sequence goes on from DATIWD010000113.1 coordinate 13,800, forward strand.
CGGTCGAAGATGTGCGGCAGATCCGCCGACGCGATCCCGATCCCGCTGTCCCCCACCATCATCGCCACGGCGTCGCCCCGGTCCACCAGGGCCAGGCTGATCTTCCCGCCGGGAGGCGTGTACTTGATCGCGTTGGTGATGAGGTTGAGGAGCAGCTGCCGGATCCGGCTCCGATCCACCTCCAGAAGCACCGGCTGATCTGGAATCTCGGTGCGCACGTGAATCGAGGCCCCCTCGCCAAGGATTCCGGCCGTCTCCGCCCCTTCGGCCATGAGCTCGCGCAGGTCGGTGGTCTCCCGGGCCAGCGTTGCCTTTCCCTCGTCGGCTCGCGCCAGGGTCAGCAGGTTGTCCACCAGCTCCGCCATCTGGTTCAATTCGTCGAGCGCCTCGTCGAGCGCCGCGGCGGCTTCCCCCGGAGTTCCGGGATGGGTGAGCGCCCGTTCCACGTTGGCTCGAAGCACCATGAGCGGGGTCTTGAGCTCATGGCTGGCATCGGCGGTGAACCGGCGCAGGGCGGTGAAGCTCTCCTCCAGGCGCGCGACCATCCGGTTGACCGAGCCGGCCACGCGGCTCAGCTCCTCGGTCGCGGGCGGGACCGGCAATCTCCGGTAGAGGCTGGTACCGTCGGTGATGGCTTCGATCTCATCCACCATCCCTTCGAGCGGCTGCAGGCTGCGATGCGCCAGCAGGAAGCCGATGGTGGCGGAGAGCAGGAAAATGATGGGCGCGATCGCCATCATCGCCTTGAGCAGCGCGGCAGGGCTGAAGGAGACGCTGCTTACCGGGCTGGCCACCACGACCGCACCGGGCGTGGAGCCCAGGTTGGTGACCGGGGCGACGACGTACCGGACCGGCTCGAAGGTCGGCCCCAGATCCAGCGTGCCGAACCGGGTCTCGGCCGGGATCGGCCGCGCCAGGTTGAGCAGCCTGGTGAGCGGCTCGTAGCCCAGGCGCTGGCTCGCCGCCTGGTTGGCGGACAGGACCCGCCCTTCCGCGTCCACCACCAGCTGATAGTCCTGGGCTGCGTCGAAGTAGCTACCGACCTGAGAGATCAGGGCCGGCTGCGCTCCGTCGGCCACGATCCGTCCGAGGACTTCGCGAGAAGTGTTGAGGTAGTTCACCGCGAGGCTGGCTTCGATGCCGAGTCGCTGGTCCAGCTCCCGGACGCTGGTGCGCAGCCGGTCGACGTAGAGCGCCGCTCCAAACGCGACCACCGTGATGCTGAGCGCGACGGCATAGCCGATCGTCAATCGGGCGCGGATACTAGACACGACGGTTTCCCACCGCGAGGTGACTCACGCGCCCGCCTTCACAACGTACCCCACCCCTCGCACCGTATGAATCAGCTTCTGGCGATGGCCCGAGTCCACTTTCTTCCTGAGCCGGTTGATCACCACGTCCACGACGTTGGTGCCTGGGTCGAAGTGGTAGTCCCAGGCGTACTCGGTGATCAGCGTGCGGGACATCACCCGGTCGGCGTGGCGCATCAGGTACTCCAGCACCGCGTATTCCTTGGGAGTCAACTCGATCGGCTGGCCGGAGCGGGTGACCTGACGGGTGGCCGAGTCGAGTCGCAGATCGGCGACGGTCAGGACCGGGGAGCTCACCTGCTTGGGGCGCCGGCCGAGGGCCTCGACCCGGGCCAGCAGCTCCTCGAAGGCGAACGGCTTGGTCACGTAGTCGTCGGCACCAGCCCGGAGCGCCTGCACCTTGAAATCGACCGAGTCCTGGGCGGTGAGCACCAGGATCGGGACCGTGCCACCCCGGTCGCGCAGGGTCCGGACCAGTTCGAGCCCGGTCAGTCCGGGCAATCGGAGGTCGAGGATGATCAGGTCGTGACGGCCGCTCGAAGCCATGCGCAGCCCTTCCAACCCATCGTCCACCACGTCCGCCTGGTACCGGTGTTCTTCCAGCCCGCGCTTCACGTACTGCCCGACCGTCCGGTCGTCCTCGATGACCAGGATCTTCATGTCGTCGTGGGAAGGAAGACCCGGAAGATGGAGCCGCGTCCCGGTTGGCTGTCGACCTCGATGCGGCCGCGGTGCTGCTCTACGATGCCGTAGGAGATCGAGAGGCCCAGCCCGGTGCCCCGCCCCGGGGGCTTGGTCGTAAAGAAGGGCTCGAAGATCTTGGACAACTCGGAGCGGGAGATCCCGACCCCGGTGTCCTCGATCTCGACCACCATCTCGTCGCCGCGATAGGGGTTCACCAGCGTTCGCACCGTGAGCAGCCCGCCATCCTCCATGGCGTCCACCGCGTTGAGCATGATGGCCATGAAGGCCTGAATCAGCTGCTCGGGACTGGCCTGCACCATCGGCGGGTTGGCCACCAGCTCCCGCTGGATCCGCATCCGCTTGAAGCGTTGATGGTGCTTGAGCAGGAACAGGGTCTCCTCCACCAGCAGGCTCAGGTCCACGTCCCGCCGGTTCTTCTCCTTGGGCCGGCTGAAGTCGAGCAAGCCGTCCACGATGGCGGTGCAGCGATGCACCTCCTTCTCGATGATGTCGAGATACTCCTTGACCGTCGCGGGGATCTCGACCGGCAGCTCCTCGAGGTGGAGCCCGATGGCGGTTACACAGGCTGCGATGGTGGCCAACGGGTTGTTGATCTCGTGCATGATGCCGGCGGCCAGCTGCCCGATGGCCGCCAGCTTTTCGCTCTGCATGATGTGCTGCTGCACCGAGTGCGATTCGGTCACGTCCTCGCCGATGGTGATCACGTGGCTGATGGCGTCGCCCTCGTGCCGCATCGGGATCTTGGTGATCCGGAAATGCTTGGGCTCGCCCTGGACGACGACTTCGATCTCCATCCGCTGGGGCTGCCCGGTGGCGAAGACCTCGTCGAACTCCGCCTTGAGCTGCTCCGCTGGCTGGCGGGTCAGCACCTCGAACACCAGGCGCCCCACCACCTCGTCCCGCCGCAGGCCCTGCGTCCCCATCTCCCGCTTCCGGTTCCAGATCTGGATCCGGTAGTCCCGGTCGACGACGTAGAGGCCCACCGGCAGGCTGTCGACGACCAGGGTGATGAACCGGCGCTGCTCTTCGATCTCGCGCGAGCGGAGGGCGACTTCGTGCGCCAGATCCTCCGACAGCTCGAGCGAGGCGATGAAGGGAGCGACGATGTCCGCCACCACCTTCAGGACCCTGCCATCCCCGTTGATTGGATGGTCAGGGAGCGGCATTACGTCGAGCTGGCCCAGCCGCTCCCCTTCGTGGAGGAGGGAGATCTTGAGCTCTCCATCCTCGGAGCCCTCCGGCATGGCGGCCAACGATCGGGAGGTACGGGCGGCGGGAGTCCGGGGATGCTCGATCGCCTTGACGGTCGTCGCGTTCGGCTCGCGCAACCAGATCGCGGCCGACCGGGCGGGCAGCCCCTGGCACAGGGCCTCCGCCACCTTGGCGAGGGTCTCCTCGGGCGCCAGGCCCTGGTTCAGCAGCCGGGCAACGGTACCGATCAGCTCGAGATCCGATTCGGGCGAGGTCATGCTACATCGAAAAATGGCTTGATCCGCCCCGGCGTCCAGTCGCCCCGGCCGGCACCCCCCGCCCCGGATGCCAACAGGAACCCCAGGAGACCCGCCACGGTGGCCAGCCAAATCTTCCAGTGGTACGGCCCCAGGCCCGACTCCAACGGTCGGATTCCGATCTCCAGGCCATTCCCGCCGCGCAGCGAGGCGATCAAAAAGGCCCATGGCTCACCGGCCCTGGTCTCACGAGCCACCGGAGGGTCGCTCCTCCGCTCGAAGGGCGGTCTCACGAGGCGAGTCGTGACATCCGGCAACAGCGCCGACAGGTCATCCAGGCGGATTTCCCGTGAGCTGGCCGCGATCTCCACCAGCCGCCGGAGGCGGACCAGGCTCACATCAGTGGCCGTCCGTCCCTCCCGTGCGATGCTCAGGCTGGTCGAGCCACCCAGGAGGACCAGCGCCAGGGCGCCGACCAGGGAGGCCAGCACCCGCACCCGACGCCAACCGTAGAAGGCCCCCGCCAGAGCAGTCACGCCGGCCAGCGCCACCAGGCCCACCAGCCGCCGCCGGTTGGATTCCGAGCCGACCGGAGCTGCGCCCCAGACCAGGATCCACCCCTCCCTCAGACCGGTCCGGTGGTTCCAGAGCTGCGCGGCCGAGACCCGCCCCGAGACCGGGGACTCGAGTTCCAAGTGTCGCACGCTGTCACCGCTCTGAGTCTGGGGCAACTGAGCCAGCATGGGGGAGAGGTCGATCAGGTCGGGGAGCAGAGGCGTGGTACCATACGTGACCTGAAGGCCGGCACCCCAGAAAGACGACGAGGCCAGCGAGGATGAGAGGGAAAGCAGGTGCGCCGGCAGGAATCGTCCCCGGCCATCCGGCCGGGCTCGCAGCGACAAGTAGCCTGCCGCCCCTCGGACGGCCATGTCGTTGGCGGCGTCCTCGAGGCGAGTGCCGCCGGACCGGGCGGCCAGGAGGACGATGATCGCGGCGACCGTCGCGACCACGGCTCCGACCAGCGGTCCGGCCTGGAATCCGCGGCGCTCCGCAGGTCCCCGGTCGGCTATGGCTCCGCCCCTGAGGGAATCGTGGTCGAGGCGACGTGGCGGATTCGCCAGGTCCGCCCGGTGCGATGGAGAAGGAAGTAGTAGGCCATCGGCGCTCCCCCTTCCGGCCGAACCAGGAGCCAGGCACTGGCGAGGTCAGCCATTTGCCGGTAGTCGGCTCGGAGGACCCGATCGCCCGGAGGGCCGCCCCCGGGCTGTGCCCCGAGTTGGGAGACGTATTGCTCGGGAGAGAGGGTCCCTTCCAGCGTCGCCCCCGGCTCGAACAGCTCCTTCAGGCCCGGCCAATCTCGAGAGGCCCTGGCCTGAAAGAACTCGATCACCACCTCCCGGACGATCGCTTCGTCCCGGCGGCTACCAGCGGGTGTGTGGTCTTCAATGCGGCAGGCGGGAACCAGAGCCAGCAGGAGGAGCAATGCAACCCGCCATCGGTTCACCGCTCGGCTCCAGCGACAGGGACGGAGAGCATGGCGTTGGGGGTGTCGGGCGCTTATCCCAGCGCGTCGATCTGGATCAACAGCTCCTGACTGTTCCGGCGGCTCCTGGGGGTATCTTCGGCGAAGGTCCAGCGTACCAGGCCCGCCGAATCGATCAGGACATAGGCCCGATTGGAGTAGAACTTGTCTTCCATCAGGGTCCCGTAGGCCCGACTCACTTCCCGTTTGAAGTCGCTCAGCAGATCGAGACCGAGCTGCTCCTTGGCGCGGAATTCCTTCAGCGTGGGGATCGAGTCCACGCTGATCGGCAGGATTACCGTCTCCGCACCCTGGAACTCGGTGAACTTTTCGGTGAACTCGCACATCTCCGCGGTGCAGACACTGGTAAACGCCAGCGGGAAAAACGCGAGCAGCACGTTCTTTCCGCGGAGCGCGGAGAGCGAGACGTCAGCGCCCGAAGTCGAGGGAAGGGTGAAGTCGGGTGCGGCGACGCCGATCGGGGGCAGCTGCATCTCGGGGACCCGGTTACTTGCCGAAGCGGCGGGCGGCGTCGCTCCAGTTGAGCACGTTCCACCAGGCCGCCAGGTAGTCGGCCCGACGGTTCTGGTACTTGAGATAGTAGGCGTGCTCCCAGACGTCGCATCCGATGATCGGCGTCTTGCCCGACATCACGGGGCTGTCCTGGTTGGCTGTGCTTTCGATCGCGAGGGCCCCCTTGGCATCCCGCGTGAGCCAGGCCCATCCGCTGCCGAAGCGGCCCAGCCCCGCCTTGACGAACTGCTCCTTGAAGCTGGCCAGGTTGCCGAACGCCTTGTCGATGGCAGCCGCCAGCGCTCCCGAGGGCTCCTTGTCGCCGCCGGGCGCCATCAGTTCCCAGAAGAAGGTGTGATTGTAGTGGCCCCCGCCGTTGTTCCGGACCGCCGTCCGGATCGCCTCGGGAACTCCATCGAGATTGGAGATCAGCGCCTCAATGCTCTTCTTCTGCAGATCCGCGTGGGGCTCGAGGGCGGTGTTCAGGTTCGTGATATAGGCCTGGTGATGCTTGTCGTGGTGGATCCGCATCGTCTGTTCGTCGATATGCGGCTCCAGCGCGTTGTAGGCGTATGGAAGAGACGGAAGGGTAAAGGCCATGGGAGAGGTGCTCCTACCGAGTGAAACGGAAATCGATTCGAGCAACGGCCGGCGTGGGACAATATGGACCGGGCGGGAGGGAGGGTCAACGCTGTGCGACAACACAATGGGCGCTCACCCGAAGGCGAGCGCCCATGCGAACATGCTGGAGTCGCAGGGTCCGGTTTACTCGGATGACTTCCTGCGCCGGAGGGCGCCGAAGAGCCCTATGCCCGCCAGTCCCGTAGCGACGACCGACATGGAGACCGGCTCCGGCGTGGTGCCGCCGGGAATCGTCACCTGGCCGCCCCCGACCGGCACGTAGCGGACCCGTCGTTCCTCATCGACCGTCCAACGCTCCACATGCGGTGCGTTGGCCAGGATCACCGCGCAGGTACTCCCTCTCCAGCACGAGTCATCTTGCCCCAGCGCCTTGTGCGTGACCCCAAAGGCCGCCGCACTGGCTACCGTGGGAAAGGCCACGAACAGGACTGGTCGCCCCTCGAAGGTCAGGTACGACCAACGACCGGCGGCGCTGGTGGTCAGGCCGGCGGAGGCCGGCGTTGCCCCCAATGCCAACCCTGAGAACGCAGCGAGAAGGCTCGACCGCAGTCGCATGGAGTTCCCCAGGTTCGAGGTCGATCCGGCTTCGGAGTTCGGACCGGCAACAGGCAACCATCGGGCCACTGTTTCGGGGCTGATCAGAGGCCGCCGACACCTGGTGAACCGCTTGATTGGCAATGAGTTGTGTAGAGCAAGAGAGCCCCGGCCAGGACCGGCGCTTCGGGAGTGGCTGAATCACGGCGATCGCCACCGACAACGTGTTGCGATGCACTGACAAGCCTACCAGATTTTTCCCGGACTCCATTTGAAAATCCCCGAGCCTGAACCGGCCATGCCCCGCCCTCAGATCATCGAACCCAAGCCTTCTTCCCGGTCCGTGGCAGGCACCGACCTTCGACCGGCGACCGCCACCCTCCTGATCGGAGGAGGCACCGGCATCCTGTTAGCCACTATCCTCGACCTGGCGGTGCTCTGGGCAGTCCAGCGCCAGCCCAATGCCCAGTGGGAATTCACCGCCGTCGTTACCACGCTCGACCACTACTCGCTGCTGTTGATCGGCCTCGGCGCGATCCTCGGGGGGTGTTATCTCCGAGGAGTCGACCGCCGGTGGGTGGCTGTCAGCGTCGGCCTGATAGCCCTGGTGGGTGCCCTCGGAGCGGTGGGCCTGGGTCTGCTGCTGGCCAAGGACTTCCTGGCCATTCGGAAGGTGATCGAGCCGGACGCCATCGCGGGCTTCCGCGCCGCGGTGGTCAAGGGGTTGTCCCTAGTGGGGATCTACACGCTGACGCTGGGGCAGGCGGGACAACTGGCCCTGAAGCGCTAGATCGGAGAATCAATGGAGCGGAAGGGATTCGAACCCTCGACCCCCTGGATGCAAACCAGGTGCTCTCCCAGCTGAGCTACCGCCCCGACAGCCGCTGAAACTAAACAAGACGACCGGCACCGGTACCGGCCGTTCCTCAGCTTCCCATCCCCCCTGAATCAGCCCGGCGTGCAAACTCGTTGTCATGTAGAGTACGAGACATGCGCGCCCCCGCCAACTCCCGGACGCCCTCCCTGCCCTTGAACCGGCGCCCCGGTCGCCGGTTCGGCGCCTCGTTGCTCGTCGCCGCGTGGGTTTGGAGCGGTCCGTTGGTCACCACGGGCTGGACCCAGCAGGCCGCCGACTCGTCACTGGTCGCGATCGAAGGAGCCACCCTGTGGGATGGCACCGGGAACGAGACCACCCCGTCGGCCTCCGTGGTAATCGATGGCGACCGGGTCGTCTGCGCCGGGACCATTCGAGTCTGTCCCGTCCCTCCCGGCGCTCGCGTGATCGACGCCGCCGGCCGGTGGCTGCTCCCCGGGTTGATCGACACGCACGTACACCTGTTGTTCAGGGACCAGCGCGGGGGCGGCCGCGGCATGGAGGCCGACCTGCGAGACCTGCTGGCGCGGGGGATCACCACCGTGCGGGACATGGGGAACGATCCCCGCACCTTGCTCGATCTCACCCGGTCGATCCCTTCCCCTCGGATCTACCCAATGCAGCTGGTGGCGGGGCCGCGATTCTTCTACGGCCGCGAGGCGGTTCACAACTCGGACGGAAGCGTCAGCGCCTATCGCCTGCCGCCCGCTCAGGTCATGAGGCTGCTGGGCTGGACGCCGATCCTCTACCAGCGCGGCGATCGGCCCGACTCGGTGGTGGCGCAAGCCAAGGCGGCCGGCGCAATCGGACTCAAGCTCTACGCCGACCTGACCGCCGCCCAGGTCAGAGAGTTGGTGCAGGCGGCCCACAAAGCCGGTCTCCCGGTTTGGGGCCACGCCTGGGTTCAGCCGGCCAGCGTGATGGAGCAGGCCCAGGCCGGGCAGGACGGGGTGGTTCATGTTGCGGGACTGGCCGGTGAGCTCTACCCGGCCTCCGTCCGTGACACCCTGAGAGGGGCGACCGCATTGTTCGAAGCCACCGCGGCGGCGGCTACCCGGGAGAGCGCGCACGATCCGAGAGTCCTGGCCGCCCTGGATACCCTGGCTCGGCGTGGCACCTTCCTGGAGCCCACTCTCGACGCCACGGTGCACCGGGTGGCCCACTACGAGGCCACCCATCCCCGATATGCATCCGAGTCGGAAGCCTACACCAAGGCCGCGGCCGACTTCGGCATTGAGGTGATGAGGGAGGCGGTTCGCCGCCGAGTGCGAATCACGGCCGGAACCGATCACGTGGCCTACGGGCCGTCCGATGAGCGGGCTTCCATGGCTGGTGAGCTGGCCCTTTTGGTCGATTCCATCGGGCTCACCCCCGCCGCGGCACTCCGGGCGGCGACCGCCGATGCGGCAGCCGCGATCGGAGGAGAAGCCGCTCAGACGCTGGGGATCGTCGCCGCCGGCCGGCGGGCCGACCTGGTCCTGCTCAGGGCCAATCCCTTGGCGGACATTCGCGCGGTGAAGGAGGTGGAGTGGGTGATGCAGGGCGGGCAACTCCTCCGCCCCGAACAGCTACGGCGGGAGGCCTCGCCCTAGGGTCCGGTCTCGATCGGCAGGTCCTGGCGCTCCGCCCATTCCGTCCAGGAGCCCAGATAGATCCGGACCTTGGGAAACCCCAGCAGGTAGCGCAGCGCGAAGAAGAGGTGAGAGGCCTCGGTGCTCGTGTTGCAGTACACGATGATGTCCCGATCGGCCGTGATCCCCTGGGCCTCGTAGGCAGCGCGAAGGCTTTCGACCGGCTTCCACACCAGCGAAGCGTCGCGGTGCTCGAGGTCATCGTCGAGAGGATGGCTGACCGCCCCCGGAATGTGACCCCGCCGGGGTTGAGCCCCTGCCTGCCCCTGGAATTGCACGGCAGATCGGGCGTCCACCAAGAGCACATCCCGCCGTTCGACCGCGCGCCGGACGTCCTCCAACGTTGCCGTCTCCGGCCTAAAAGCCCCCTTGGAATACTCCGAGACCGTGAAACGGGGCAACGTCTGCGTGCGCGGCCGGCCCTCGGCCTCCCACTTGGCGAAACCGCCGTCGAGGAGGTACACCTGTGGCTGCCCCGAGGCCGCGAGCAGCCAGACCAGGAACGTCGCGTCCTTGTCCAGGCTGATGCCCGCGCTGTAGACCACGACCGGACGATCCCGTCTTACTCCCAGCCTCGACCACAGGACCCGGTAACTCGCCCAGGGCAGCAGCTGGAAGGGGAGCCCGGCCTCGCCGGCACGGAACGTCTCCACATTGGCCCACTGGGCGCCAGAGAGATGGTTCTGTACGTAATCGACCCAGGAGACCCGGACGTCGAGGAGGGTGAGACCCTCTCCCGCTGCCACGAGTTCCGCCAGGCGGTCCGTGGAGATCAGTTGAGGCTGGCTCCCGCCCGGCTTTCCCTGAGCCAGCGAGAGTCGCGGCCCCAGGATCGCCCCGGCCGCGACCACCGACCAGAGGGCAGCCACCGCCCGCCATCGGGCCCGATGGGCGGGTCGCATCCGACTCCGCCGCTGCTCCACTACTCGATCCCCATGATTTCGTTCTGCAGTTCTACATAGACCCGGGCGGCGTTGCGCCGAAGCCGGGAATTCATCGAGACCGGCCGGTCCCGGTCGGCCGGCGGCAGGTCCTCCATCGCCTTCCGCATGGATACTCCGCCCTCGACGGCGGCCCGCATCTTGGAGCGCAGGGTCTCCAGATAGTGCCGCGTGCTATCCACGAGACGCATCGGGTCTTCGGGGATCCGGCCGTGCCCGGGGACGATTACCCGTGGGTTGAGTCCGGTGATCAGGTCCAGCGCCTTGAGCATGGCCGGCGAGCTGCCGTCGATGACCATGGTGACGCCGTCCTCGACCAGAATGTCTCCGGCGAAGAGTACTCGATCCTTGGGCAACCACACCATCAGATCGCCGGCGGAATGCGCCGCGCCAGGGTGGATGATCACGATCTGGCGGCCGCTCATGGTGAGGGTGTCCACCCCGGTGACGGGGCGATCCGGGGTGTTGGCGTATTCGAACCCAAGCATCTCCTGCAATCCAACCACCCCATCCCAGTCGGCCACCATCTGGTCAGGACCGTTTTCCGCCGCCAGGACATGGGTGTCCGGATGCGCGATCACCCGGGCGCCAACTCGTCGAAGCGCGATGGCGCCGAACTGCATGTCGGGGTGGTGGGCGTAGAGGATCAGCCATCGAAACGGCGCCGCCGAAACCGTGCGGACGGTTCGCACCACCGCCTCACCCTGGATCGGGCTGGCCAATCCCCCCACCACCACGATCCCCTCCTTGGTGATGACGCACCCGGCGTTGGGGCGGCCTTCGACGTCCCGCGCCGTGTCACCCAGAATGGCGTAGACCCCATCGCCGAGCCGGCGAAGCGGGTAGACCGTGGTGGGACCGGTGTGGGAGAACGGACGCCGGGGCGCGACCGCTGCCGAGTCCTGGGCCACCAGGGGACCCAGAGGACCGAAGAGAACCAGCGCCGTGCCGAGGAAGAAGCGGTGCGTCAGCTGGAGGCGAAGGCGATGTCGACGGAGGTCGAGTACACTCCGCCCTTGTTGTCTTTCCAGGTCACCGCCAGCGGGGCTTCCCGGTCCGCTTTGAGCGTGAACCCGACGATCGGGTCCCTGCTGATCCCCGAGGTCCACACGAATTGGGCGACCTCGGTGCCCCCGTACGCAACGACCACGTTGTTGATGAAATAGGGCGGGATGATGTTGGCGTTGGCGTCCCGGAAGAAGCCGGTATCCATGGGATGCTGAATGATCGCCTGGACGCGGATCACGTCGCCCTTGGCGATGCGCGCCGGGATGACGATCTTGGCCTTCCCGATCTCCGGCATATCAGCCGCACCCGTTCAAGGTGGTTTCCACCTTCTTGTAGTCGGCCCACACCTCGCCGGTGCTGCTCTCGACGATCGCCCGAATCCAGGAGGTCCGCCGCATCTTGATCCGGGTCGTCAGGGCCACCGGGCCATTGGCCGGCGAGAAATGGTAGGCCCCTACCAGCGGATCGGGATTGAAGTCGACGATGAGATAGACCGCCTTCACGTAGGCATCCCCGGCCACCGGCAGGTCGGAGTTGATCTCGACCGGCACGATCCGGCCATCCTCGGCCAGGTCCGGCATGTCGAGGACCACATGGCCGCGCTTGATCTCCCGATCGCCGACGCAATCGTGGATCAGCCTGGCCACCGTCTCGTTGGGGGGATCGGGATCCTCGCCACCGTGGACGGGTAGCGCCGCGGCGCGCAAACGGCGCAGCCAGCCGGTCAGGCCTTCACCCGCGAGCGCTGCGGTAACCAGTGCGCTCAGCTTCAGGAAGTTCCGGCGGCGAAGCCCTTCCATAACCCTTCCCTCTTTTCGACCCCGATGATCGAAAGTGCCTCGGTGGACCACCGCGGTCAAGCGCTTGTCGGTCGGAATGCTGCAAGCCTATGCCGCTGACGCCACGGTCGGGGCGGGCGGAAAGTAGCGCCGTCGCGCCCAGAGCGAAACGTACACCAGGCCCACCAGCGCCGGAACCTCGATCAGTGGTCCGACGACCGCGGCGAGCGCCTCACCCGACCCAATCCCGAAGGTGGCTACGGCTACGGCAATGGCGAGCTCGAAGTTGTTGCCCGCTGCGGTGAACGCGAGCGAGGCCGTGGCCTGGTAGTCAAATGCAAGTCGCCTCGCCAGCCAGAAGGCAAGGCTGAACATGATGCCGAAATAGGCGAGCAGTGGCAGCGCGATGCGAAGCACATCGAGGGGCCGTTCAACGATCCGATGTCCCTGCATGGCAAACATCAGGACGATCGTGTAGAGCAGGCCAACGAGGGCCGTAGGAGCAATCCTGGGGATAAAGACGGTATCGTACCAGGCCGCTCCCCGTCGCCCGACCAGGAATTGGCGAGTGAGGTAGCCGGCCACAAGCGGCACGCCGAGAAAGATCCCCACACTCTTCGCAATCTGACCCACGGAAACATCGAGCGCTGCGCCAGCCGCTCCGAACCAGCCTGGAAGTACGCTCAGGTAAAGCCACCCAAGCACGGAATAGGTCAGAATTTGAAACACCGAGTTGAGTGCCACCAGCATGGCAGCCAACTCGCCTGAGCCACACGCCAGCGTATTCCATACGAGAACCATCGCGATACAGCGGGCCAGCCCGATGAGGACGAGCCCGTTGCGATAATGGGGCAGGTCGGGGAGAAAGAGCCACGCGAGCCCCAGCATGGCCAGCGGCCCAATTATCCAATTGAGCGTCAGCGACGTGCCCAACAGCTTCGGGTCGCGTGCATGTGCCCCGATGGTCTCGTAGCGCACCTTGGCGAGCACCGGATACATCATCCAGAGCAGCCCGAGCGCGATCGGGACCGATACCCCCGCAAGCTGCACCCGATCCAGCGCTGCCCCCAGGTCGGGATAGATGCGCCCCAGCAGCAACCCCAGCCCCATGGCGGCGAAGATCCAGAGCGGCAGAAACCGATCGAGTGTCGAAAGGCGCTTCAGGACCGGCGTGTCGCCAGCGAGGGCAGTCATGTCATGGAAGGGCTGGAGGCTGCCCCCATAGACGTCCTCGATCCTCGATCGGGCATCTGGGCGATGGGCATGTGACCCGTCAGAGGCCGGTCATGGCCAAAGGTGGGGCACCGGCCCCGCCGATTTCGTTGACGCGACGCTGCAGTGCGAGCTTCTCCAACTTTTCGATCGGGAGGGCCAGCAGGAGATCAAGCCGTCGACTGATGAGCAACAACGTGTCGTCGAAGACCCGCTGACGCTGCTCCTCGGTCCCGCTCGCCTCGACCGGGTCCGGCATCCCCCAGTGGGCAACGACCGGCTGGCCGGGGAAAATTGGACACGTCTCCTTGGCGCGATCGCAGACGGTGATCACAAAGTCCCACGGTTGCCCCATCACGGCGTCGAGGCTCTGAGGCGGGTGCCCGTTCCACGAGAAGCCATGCCGCTCCAACGCACTGATCGCCATGGAATGGACGCGCTCGGCTGGCCGAGCCCCGGCGCTCTCGGCCAGGAATCGCCCGCGCGCCTTCCGGTTGAGAACGGCCTGCGCAATCTGGCTGCGTGCGCTGTTCCCGGTGCAAACGAACAGCACGCGGAGGGGACGATCGACGGGAAGCGTCGTCATGAGCAAAATCCTCAAGAGCGGGGAGGCTGGCGTTCTAGGCCGGCGCGATTGACCGATGCATCACCACGGCGCTCGCGGGGCAGGCCTGGCGAAACTCGACCGACTGCTGAACTGACAGGGGTACGGTCGCTCGGGAGACGACGGTGAAGCCCAAGCGCGGGAAATACCGCTCCGCCGTCGTCGTCAGGAGATACGCGTCGCGATTCCCCGCGCAGGCCGCCCGACCAAGGACCCCCTCCACCAGGGCGCGTCCGAGTCCGGAGCTTCGCCATCCGGGGTCCACTGCCACCGAGCGAAGCAGCACGCCATCGGCATAGCGCTCGATCCCTGCGACTCCGATCAGGGTCCCGTCCGACTCGGCGACGG
>DATIWD010000114.1:0-6430 GCA_035519565.1 Gemmatimonadales bacterium
GGGGTGAGGGAAGAAGGGGAACCGCATCAACGAAATAGGTGACGATTGAAGACGCTTACTGCATTTCTTGCCCTCTCTCTTTCCGCCGGCACCCTTCAGGCCCAGGACCTCACCGTCATCAAGGCCGGCCGCCTGGTCGACGTCGAGCAGGGTAAGGTCCTTACCAATCAGCAGGTCGTGATCCGCGGCGAGAACATCGAATCGGTCCAACCCGCTTCGACCGCGATCCCTAAGGGGGCGCGGGTCATCGATCTCTCGAAGTACACGGTGCTCCCCGGGCTGATCGACTGCCACAGCCATCAGGTCGGTGACCTGGAGTCGTCCAGTCCGACCGCTCCCCTTCAGCACTCCGAGGCCCAGGACGCCTTTACCGGCGTCGAGCACGCGCGGGCCACTCTGATGGCGGGCTTCACCACGGTGCGAGACGTGGGAACCTATCGAGCCTTCGTGGACGTGGCCCTGCGCGATGCAATCAACTCCGGCGTGGTCCTGGGGCCGAGGATGGAGGTGGCGGGGGCCTACGTGACGGTCTCGAGCGGTGGCGGTGAGGTCGTGGGGGCCGCGCCCGATATCGTGTTGCCCCGGAGCTACCGGTTCGGCGTCGCCAACTCGGCGGACGAGGTGCGCCAGCGGGTTCGCGAGATCCTCCACGGGGGTGCCGACTTCATCAAGGTCATTGCTACGGGGGCGGTGCTGACTCAGGGGACCACCCCGGGCGCGCCGGAATTCTCCGAGGAAGAGATCCACGCCGCCGTTACCGAGGCGGCCCTCTACGGGACCTTCGTCGCCGCGCATGCCCACGGCGCCGAAGGGATCAAACGAGCGGTGCGGGCGGGGGTGCGGTCGATCGAGCACGGCTCCCTGATCGACGACGAGGGAATCGCTCTCATGAAGGAGCACGGCACCTGGCTGGTGGCCGACATCTGGAACGGCGACTACATCGACAGCGTGGGAAAGCGGGACGGCTGGCCGGCGGAGATCCTCAGGAAGAATCGGGAGACCACCGAGGCTCAGCGGGCCGGCTTCCGGAAGGCGGTGGCGGCGGGGGTGAAGATCGCATACGGGACCGACAGCGGGGTCTATCCCCACGCCTTCGTGGCCTCGCAGCTCCCCTACATGGTCCGCTATGGGATGACCCCGATGCAGGCGATTCAATCGGCCACGATCAGCGCTGCCCAGCTCATGCAATGGGAGGACCGGGTGGGCTCGATCGCAGCCGGGAAGTACGCCGACCTCGTCGCGGTCGAGGGCGACGCGCTGGCCGACCTCTCCCGATTCATGAAAGTGGATTTCGTGATGAAGGGCGGCGAGGTGGTGAAGGCCGCTGCGGGGGTTAGTCAGCCAAACCGATAGACAGGGCGGAATGAATCGCGCCCGCCCCTATCGGTCATGGAGCGGGCGCGATATGATCGGGTGGGAGGGCACGCCGCGATGCTACGATCCCGCCTCACCCTCGCCGTTGTTGTTGCCGCGGTCGGCCTGGCCTGCCACGGGAATCCACAGCCACGCCCGACCGGGCCTGCCGCTGACGTGGCCCTCAGCGTCGTCAATCACAACTGGCAGGACATCACCATCCTGATCGTGCACGACGGCGTGACCGAGCGAATCGGCCTGGCGGTCTCCGCCAGCACCGCTGACTTCATGCTCCCCTGGCGCTACTTCGCCTCAAGAGGCACGGTCTACCTGATCGCCGACCCGGTGGGCGATCCCAGCCAGTACAACTCGGACAATCTCCTGGTCCAACCGGGTCAACAGATCGTCTGGACCCTGGAGACCGACCTCTACCGCTCCAGCATCGGCGTCTACTGAGCCCCCGTCACCTCCCCGCGAGTCTTACGGGCAGGGGTTGGGATCGTTCCAGTTCCCTCCGGTGAAGGGGTCGGGCCCCGGGTCCGGGATGCTGGGGTTGGCGTTCCGCTCCTGCAATGGATACGGGAGCCGCCGCGGCAATCGGGTGTATCCGGTCGGGAAGGCCGTGAAAGCCGGCAAGCAGGTCCGCCGGTAGTCGCTCCAGACCTCGATGGTCTGGAACAGCTGGATGTACTTCTCGGTCATGATCGCGTTGAGGAGAGCCGGACCAGTGACGCCGCCGCCCACCGGCGGCATGGGTACCGTGGCGAGCACGTTGTTGAGCGCCGCTCTGGCTGCTGCCTCGTCGGGTGCCGCCTTGCTGAAATTCGCCTCCGCGATGATCAACTGGGTCTCGGCCCAGGTGACCAGCGGCTGTTGGAAGTCGGGCGCCTCCCGGGTCGCGCTCAAGCTGGAAATCGTCCCGGCGGTCAGGCCGTCGCTGCCGTCCGGTAGGCCCCCTGCGAATACCGTCGTGTCCACCGGAGTTCCACTGTAGTATTCGCGAAGCCTGGGATCGCTGGTGTTCTTGAGCTGATCCACCAGGAACTGGCCGGCGGCCACGTAGTTCAACGCGGCCGTGGTGAAGAACTGGAACCAGATGTTGGACGAGGTTAGCACGCTCGTGTGGTAGTTGTTGTAATCCTGTCCCTGCCGAATCCCGAGCTGCGCATGCACCAGGGCCGAGTCGTAGGCAGCCGGGATCCGCTCCGCCACGTGCATGAAGTACCGGGCCTTGAGGGTCTCCGCCATTCGTATCCAGAGGCTGTCGTTACCGCCGTAGACCAGCTCTGCTCCCTTAGGACCAACATTCCGCCCGCCTGTATCGCTCAGGAAAGCGATGGCCGAGTCGAGCTTGGCCTGCAGGTGGTCGTAAACCTGCTGCTGAGGGTCGAGCGCGGGATTCGCCACCGAGGTCGCGGCCTGGCTGTAGGGGACGTCTCCCCAGATGTCCGCGGCGGTTCCAACCAGCCAGACCTCCATCACCGCGGCGATACCCGCAAAGGTCGAGTCCCCCGCCTGCAGCGAACTGCTCTGAATCCGGCGCAGGTCGATCAGGCCGCCCCCGCCGTAGGTCGCGGCATAGTTCTGGAACCAGAAGTCTCCGTCGCCGAGGGAGTAGTTCCCGACGCTCAAGTACTGACTCTGGCGGCCGGAGCATTGCTGAAGCCAGACGCACACTGTGCGGGCCAGATCCGCCTCGGACTGGACCCAGAGGTTGGCCTGGGCCGACGACAAGAGGCTGACATTCGACGCCGCACTGGGGTCATTGGGGTTGTCGGACAGCTTGGGTCCGGTCAGATCGCATCCGCTCACCGCGATGGAGAGGCCGAGGGCGAGCAGGCTGAAACGAACGCCGTTGCGCATGGGATGATTCCTCAGTCTCTCGTGGTCAGCGGTTCAGGCCCAGGGAGAACACGAACGATCGAGCCTGGGGATTGTTGAACCAATCGACTCCCCGGGTTCCGCTCTCGGCCCCCGCGAAGCTGGTCTCGGGATCGATGCCCGAGTACTTGGTCCACACCGCGAGGTTCCGGCCGGCGACCCGGAAGTCCACGCTGCTCAGGTGCAGCGTCTGACTGACGAACTTTCCGGTCCAGGTGTACCCGACCGAGATCTCGCGGAGCTTGGTGTAGCTGCCATCCTCGTAGAAAGGCTGACCCAGAAGGGCGAATGTCGAGTAGAAGTTCCGGAAGAAGGACTCGTCGAGCACCACAGGAGTAGCGGCCCCAGGGCCGGCGGCCGGCTCGCCGAGGAAGCTGGTCATGGTCTCAGTCTGGCCCCGCTTCTCGGTGATCTTGGCGGTGCCCAGCTCGACGAGGGCTCCCTTGGTTCCGTTGTAGATCAGGCCGCCGTGCCGGACGTCTACCAGGGCAGAGACCGTGACACCCTTGTACCGCACCGAGGTCCGGACCGACCCGGTCCATTTGGGGTCGGGGCTCCCGATGATGCGCTTCTCACCATCCAGTAGGGGGTATCCCTGGCCCAGCCCGCCGTTGGCGCCGGCCACGGTGCCATCGGGCAGGAAGAGGGTGTGTTTCTTGTTCTGATCCGCGGTGCAGTTGGCATCCACCGAGTAGTTCTGGTTGCCCGTGCCATCGTCCAGCATGATGCCGCGGCCACAGCGGACGTAGTCGTAGTCAAGGAAATCTCCCACCGATCCGCCGACGTCGGCGACCGTGAGCCCGAAGGCGCCCAGGCCGCCGTAGGAGACGAACTGGGCGCCGGTCAGGCTCTTCACGTGATTCCGGTTGGTGCCAAGGATGAACCCCAGGTCCCAGGCGAAGTCTCGCTTGGTGATCGGCCGGACGTTCAGGGACCACTCAGTTCCCGCGTTCTGGATCTCGGCGCCATTGGCCGATTGGAACTGGTATCCGCTCGAGGCGGCCACCGGTACCTGCAGGATGACGCCGGTCGAATTCTTCTGGTACCAGGTGAAGCTGAGGTCGGCGTAGTCCTTGAACAGGCCGAGATCCGCACCCAGCTCCAGCTCCTTGGTCCGCTCGGGCTCGAGGCCGGTTGCGGGCTTCACGTTGGGCGTAAACAGACCGCCGTTGCCGCCCTGGCTGGCGCTGAGGAAGGGGCCGAACGGGTCGGCGAAGCTCCCACCACCCAGGAAGGTGTTGGATCCCAGATACGGCGGAGGCTGAGTACCGACTTCGCCGTAAGCCACCCGCGCCTTCCCGTAGGTCAGCATCCCGTTGAGGTTGCCGGTCACCTTGGTGAACTGCCAGGCTGCGCTGGCGCTGGGGAACCACGCCCGCAGGTTGTCCTGCCCGAAGGTGGAGGCCCCGTCATACCGCAGGCCGCCCTTAAGGAACAGCTGCTGATACAGGTCCAACGTAGCCTGGCCGTAGAAGCCGACGATGTTGACCTTGGCTACCGAATCCACCGGCGGGTTGATCTGCGCCGTATTGCGGAGGCTGTACGGCGTGGGTGCGATCAACCCGTTCCCGGTGGCCCCGATCAGATCGAAGCTCCGGCTGTTGAAATTCTGGCCCAGTGAGAAGGTGCCGGAGGCTTTGGGACTGAGCTTGAACGAAGCGGTCCCCAGAATGTTGCTCTCGATCTGGGTGTTGGAGATCCCCAGCTGAATCACCTGACCCAGCGGCAAGGGCGTGTTGGAGGAAGTCTGGGGCTGGCCCTGCAGGCGGTTGTCCCCCGAATAGTCGACGCCCAGCGTGTAGTTGATGCGGAGCCACCCGATCGGAGTCGCGTCGGCGCTGATGTTGCCCGTCACCCGGTTGGCGTTGGTGGTGCTGACCGGCACGTTGGCGGTGAAGAAGGGATTGTCGTAGCCCCGGGACAGGTCCGCCGAGTTGGCCGAGGGATTGGGGAACGCGTAGGACCGGTGCATGCCGTTGACCGGGTCCAGGTACTGGCGGTTGTCGAAGGTCGGGGTGGCCCGCCAGGATCCCAGGAGAATCCCGCTGAAGTTGGAGGTCTTCTGGACACCATCGCCGTTGGCAGCCGAGTAGGCCACGTTCCCGCCCACCTTGAGCCAGTTGGTCAGCCGGTGATCGCCCTTAAGCCGGAAGGCATAACGGGTGAAGTTGTTGTGGGGCCCGACGAAGGTGCCGCTCTGATAGAAGGCCGAACCCGAGATGTAGAACGTGGTCCGGTCGTTACCGCCCGAGGCCGTAAGCGTGTTGTCCGTGGTGAAGCCAGTCCTGAACACCTCACGTGAGTGATCGTAGGTGGGGGTCCCCGCCGGGATGGCCGGGCCCCAGCTCCGCGTAGTTCCCAGGCAGTCCACCAGACTGTCCTGCGTTGCCAGATTGGTGATCGGAACGCAGGCCTCCGCCACCCCGCCTTCACCCTGGCCGTAGGTACGCTGCAGCTCGGGGAAGCGGGTCACATCATTGGCCGAGACCGTGGTCCGGAACGAGAAGCTGGTGGGACCGGAGTGGCCTTTCTTAGTGGTCACCAGGATCACCCCCTGACCCGCCCGGGCGCCGTAGATGGATCCGGCCGCCGCGCCCTTCAGGATTTCGATACTCTCGATGTCATCGGAGTTGAGGTCGATGGCCCGGTTGGGCGGGAAGGTGCCCTGCTGGTTCCCGAACCCGGTCCCGTCGTAGGTCGAGGTGGTGACGGTGGAGTTGTCGATCGGCATCCCGTCCACGATGAATAACGGTTCGCTGGCCGTGTTCAGCGTGTTGGCCCCGCGGATCCGGATCGACGATGAGGCTCCGGGGTCGCCGGCGGTCGAGGTGACCTCGACGTTGGGCGCCTTGGCCGCCAGGGCGGTCACGATGTTCTGCTCGTTACTCCTCTGGAGCAGGGTCGAGTCCACATTGTTGCGGACGTTGCCGAGCTTCTCGACCTCCTGCGTCGTCCCCTGCCCGGTGACCACCAGCTCGCCCAGCTGAAGCGGGTTCGCGGCCAGCGAGAAGTCCTGGGTGACCTCGGCGGCCGTCACGACGACCGACGCGGTCTGGGGCTTGTAGTTGATGGCTCGAGCCGTCAGGGTCACGCTCTCGCCCGGCTGGACCCGGCTCGCGGGAACCACCAGCGTATAGTGGCCGTCCGCGCGAGTGACCGAGCCGAGGCCCAGGGTCGTGATCTGGACCGTGGCCGA
>DATIWD010000115.1:0-16587 GCA_035519565.1 Gemmatimonadales bacterium
TGTTGGGCACGGTGGTCTGGTACTTCTCGTTGACCTCGATCAGGCCTCGCTCCTTGGTCGCGACGCCGACGCGCTCGAGGCCGAGGCCGGCGACGTTGCTCTGCCGTCCAGCGGCGAACAACGCGGTGTCGACCTCGACCGTTTCTCCCTCGGAAAGGGTGAGCCGGACGACACCGCCGCCCTTGTCGATCCCGCTGACCGTGCTCGAGAATCTGAAGTGGACGCCGAGGGTGCCAAGCCGCTCCTGCAGGCGGAGCGCGATCTCGCGGTCGATGAAGGAGAGGAGCCGTTCACGGCCATCGACCACCGTGACCGTCACGCCCAGCGCACTGAAGATCGAGGCGTACTCGACGCCGATGACACCGCCGCCGACTACCGCGAGGCGGGCCGGAAGCCGCTTTATCCGGAGAATCGAGTCCGAGTCATAGATCACCGTATCGTCGAACGGAACGTCGGCGGGGCGAAAGGGTGAGGATCCGGTTGCCAGCAGGACGATCTCGGTGGCCAGATCCAGGTCGGTGCCGTCGGGACGGCGGACCCGAACCGTGTGGGAATCGAGCAGGCTCCCCTCTCCCTGAATCAGGTCGATGCCGTGGCGCTCCAGGTTGGCCTGGACGATGAGGCGCTCGTTCTCGACCACCTGCCGCTCGCGGAACAGAAACTCCGCGACGGTCAGTCCTTCCTTCAGCGAATAGTCGATGCCGTACAATCCGCGCTGTCGGAGTCCCGAGAAGTAGAGGGCGGTCTCCCGCAACGTCTTCGACGGCACGGTGCCGGTATTGATCCCCGCTCCGCCGGGATACGGCATTCGCTCGACGATGGCGACTCGCTTGCCGAAATAGGCCGCGGCGGCGGCGCCCTTCTCACCGGCGGGTCCGGCACCGATCACGACGAGATCGTAGGAAGAGGAATCGGGCATCAGATGGCGGGGACCCGGTGGCCGCGCGGGCCGCCGGTTGAATTGCTGGGCCGAATAACGGTTGGTATGTTGCCAATATGACTCGCCATGGCCCTATCGCCAAGCAGGACCGCCCGCAGGGAAGGCGCCTGCGGCCCCAGAGCGCCACCGCATTGGTGGTCTTGCTTGGTCTCGCCTGTGGCCGGGGCTCGACGCCGATCTCGATCGGATTGGCCTTGCCGTTGGCCGACTCCGCGGCCGCACCGATGCGTCGCGGCGCCGCCCTGGCCATCGAGGAGATCAATGCGGCCGGCGGGATCGACGGGCGGAAGCTGGCCCTGATCGAGCGGGACGATTACGGTGATCCGGATTCGGCTATGCGGGTGGCGTCCGACCTCTATGATTCAAAGGCGGTCGCGGTCGTCGGCAGCATTTATTCCGGCCTTACACTTGCCGCTGCGCCGATCTACAACTCGGGTTCTCATCCTCTGGTGCAGCTGGCCCCCTCCGCCTCCTCTCCCGATCTGACCGATGCCGGAGACTACACGTTCCGGCTCTGCTCGAGCGACCTGGCCTACGGTGCCGCCCTGGCGCGCTGGGCCTATCAGCGTCTCGGCCGCCGGCGGGCCGAGGTGCTATTCGTGAACGACCAGTACGGCCGCGGGGTGCGGGTCACCTTTGCGGCCGAGTTCACGCGGTTGGGCGGAACCGTGGTAGAGGTGAGCCCGTTTCTGGCGGAGCGGCCCAACGTCGGCCCTTACCTGGCGCGAATGGCCGACGCCAAAAGAGCCGACGTGCTGGTGTTGGCCGCGAACATCGCCGAAGGGGAGCGGGTTCTGATGCAGGTCAGAGCGGCAAAGGTGGGCCTTCCGCTCCTGGGCGGCGACGGATTCGTGGGGATCGAGGATCGCGGGTCACTGGCGGAGGGGATGTTCATCTCGACGGGGTACTTGCCCGACGAGGACACGCCCGCCAACCGGCGCTTCATCGAGGCCTACCACAAGCGCTATCCCGAGGCGATCCCACCCGACCAGGGCGCCGCCGCCACGTACGATGCCGTCCGACTGCTGGCCAAAGTGATCAAGGAGGCCGGCCCCGATCGGCGCCGGATCCGGGACGTCCTCGCGGCCGTGGGGCAGACCGCGCCGCCCTACGAGGGCGTGGTCGGCACTATCGCCTTCGACCGCAATGGCGATGTCCCGCAGCTCGCGGTGCAGATCGGCGTGGTGCGAAATGGGCGACTCGTATCCGCGGAAGCGCGCTGACCTGAACCGGCCGGGGTCACGGGCCGGCTCCCACCCATTCCATCTCGGCAAACATCGGCCGGTGGTCGGTGCCAAAATCAGGCCCCAGGCGGGCGCTGAGCGGTCGCCATCCGTCTCCGAAGAGCACGTGGTCGATCCGGACGCCCCCTCGGGCCATGGCCCGACTCCCGCCCACCCCATGTCCGGCTTGCGAGAAGGCGTTGCCGAGATCCCCCCAATAGCGGCGGTAGATGGCGCTTTCGACCGGCATGTTGAAATCGCCCGAGACGAGGAGTGCGCCCGGGATACTGTCCACCCAGGCCCGGATCCGCCGCGAGCCCAGGTCGCGCAGCTCGGCGTTTCCGGTCATGCGGGCCAGGTTACCGGACGTCATGAGTGGCTCGAGTCCCTTTCGCACGGTCTCGAGGTGGACGTTGACGTAGTGAATGTTCCCGGCCGGCGTCAGGACGTCGTAACGGCTGGCCGACCCGGTGCTGCCGATGTCTCCCAGGAAGAATTCTTCCTTCCCCTCAGCGCTGGCGATCGGGTAGCGAGAGACGAAGCAGAGATTCTCCCGCTCGCGATGGTACCATCCGTCGAGGCGCTGGATCGCCTCCACCAGGGGCTCGCCGCATTCCTGGAACGCGACCAGATCGGGGGCCCAATCGCGCAACATGCTGGGGAGCAGCGGGCCGATCACCTCGCCGCCGTCGACGTTGAAGGTGACGATCTTCAGCCGGGGCCCGCTTGGCCTGGGGGCCAACCAGTTGCGCCACCCGGTCCTGAAGCCCATGACCGGGAAGATCACCACCAGCGCCGTCACGAAGAGCAGGGAGAGCAGGGGACGCCGCAGCACCGCCGCGGCCGGAACCAGCACGGCCACGGGGACCAGCAGGAAGTAGCGCGGGGCGTAGAGAAGAATAGTGGCCGGCCACCACCGATCACCGAATCCCCAGATGAAGATCGCCGCCAGCACCGCGAGCCCGAGGTAGGCCCAGGTCGCCCAGCCGATCCACCAAGCCGGACGGCGTCGCCGGCCTTCGCCACCCGGAGGCCAGCATCCGGTCCGGATCCACACCGCGAGACGCCGCAACCGAGTTGGGTCCACGGCGGTCTTACAGACGGGGCAGCGCGCCGCCGCCCAATAGCGGTGGGGGTCGAGACGGACTCGATGCTTCCCGGAGGCGCAGCGGAGAAGGATGTCGATGGGTCGGCTCCAGGTCGGCCGGGCGGCCCTCAGCCCCGGACGGTCAAGGCAGTATTATAGGGGAGATCGGTCAACCTTCCAGACATCACGAGGATCGGTCGATGCGACACCGGCATCGTGCTTTGCTTGCCCTGCTGTTGATCCTGGCGGCCTGTGGCTCACCGGGGACCCCGGTCCCGGTTCTGGGTGGACAGCAGGATATCGCCGCGCTGGCGGGCCAGTGGGACGGAGAATACCACAGCACGACCGCGGGACGGAGCGGAAGCATTGGGTTCACGCTGGTGGCGGGACAGGACACCGCGCGCGGCCAGGTGGTCATGGTGCCAAAGACCAGTGGCACCTCCCAGGGCGTCTCGAGCGACTCGACCCGGGTCGTGTCTCACGCGGAGTCGCAGACGCTTCAGATCTCTTTCGTGAGGGTGACCGGTGGGGCCGTCACTGGGCGAATGGATAGCTTCCAGGATCCCGAGTGCCATTGTCCGGCACTGACCACGTTTCAGGGGAAACTGCACGGGGACACCTTATCGGGCAGGTACACGACCCGGCTGGTCAACCAGACGCGCGAGTGGAGCGGGGAGTGGTGGGTGGTGCGCAGGAGCCTCGAGCCTTGAGTCGAGGATCCATTAACTCGCCGAGTTGACCAGCGACGGCCACTGCTGGGTCACGCAGTGGAAAGAGCCGAGGCCCCAGGCCAGGTCGCGGGAGTCGATCGGAATCACGCGGCGATCGGGGAAGAGCCGCTGCAGGATGCTCTGCGCCACCGCATCGTGAGGGGGGCTGTAGGCCGGGAGTAACACCAGTCCGTTGGCGATGTAGAAGTTGGCGTAGCTGGCCGGTACCCGCTGGTCGTCGTGATACAGGGCGGGAGGCATGGGCAGAGTCACGACCCGGAGGGGCCGGCCGTCCTGATCGGTCATCGTCCTCAGCCGGCGGCGATTCTCCTCCAGCGGCTTGAAGTTCTCGTCGCTCGGGTCCTCTTCGATCACCGTCACCACCGTCCCCGGATCCACGAAGCGCGTCAGATCGTCAACGTGACCGTCGGTGTCGTCCCCCACGATCCCGTCTCCCAGCCAGAGCACCTTGGTGACGCCGAGGTAATCGCACAGGTACCGCTCGATCTGGTCCCGACTGAGCGTAGGATTGCGGTTCGGATTGAGCAGGCAGGCCTCGGTGGTCAGGACCGTTCCCCGCCCGTTTACGTCGAGCGACCCGCCTTCCATCACGATCCCCGGGTGGTAGACCGGGATCCCGTACTCCTCGGCGATGCGGGTAGGAATCACGTCGTCCAGGTCGAAGGGAGGATACTTGCCACCCCAGGCATTGAATCCCCAGTCCACGATGGCTTCTTCGGAACGGCCGTTCACCGCGCGCTGGACGAAGATCGGCCCGTGGTCACGGCACCAGGCGTCGTCGGTCGGGTGGTGGTGACAGAAGACCCGTTCCTGCGGCACCTGTTGCTTTCGCAGCAGCCCGCGCACATCCGCCTCCATCTCCGGCCCGAGCACATTGATGTGGACCTCCTCGCCGGGCACCAGGTGTCGCACAATTTCGGCGAACACCCCGGGGATGGGGCCGAACTTCCCGGGCCACGACGACTCGCGGTGGGGCCAACTCAGCCAGGTGCCGCGATGAGGAGCCCATTCGGGGGGCATGCGGAATCCTAGTTGGCTCGGCCTAAGGGGCATCGGGGCAGGGAATGGGGGAGTGTGGGAATGAGGGAATGGAGGAGCGAGCTGGAACCATTTCCTGATCGAATCAGACGGGTACCATCCGCGGGCTTGAGGTACGCCGCTCCAGTCAGACCAGATACAGCTTTGGCGATCAGCTCAGGTCTGGTGCCATGACCGTGGGTCAACCATTGCGCCGTTCAGTCGAACGGGGCGAACTGCTCAAACGGAGAACGGCCACCTTTGCCGTGAACATCGTGCATCTGTTTCGAGAACTGCCTCGCGCGCGCGAAGCGCGGATCATAGGCAACCAGCTTCTCAGATCCGGCACTTCGGTTGGGGCCAACTACCGCTCGCTGCTACGTGCCCGCTCGAGACGCGAGTTTATTGCCAGGGCCGGAGTCGTGGTGGAAGAGGCAGATGAGTCCCTTTTCTGGTTGGATCTCCTGGTAGATCTCCAGATCGTGTCAGGCGCGCGAGTCCAGCCTCTGCGAAACGAGGCCGATCAGTTCATCGCCATCCTCGTCGCGGCCCGATCCACTGCCAGGAAGCGCTCTTAACCTGCTGAGCCCCCTTCCATTCATCCTTACTCCCTAATTCCCCCATTCCCACACTCCCTCATTCCCCCACTCCCTCCCTAGTCCAAAAACCTCTTCGTAATCCCCTCGTACGCGTCCACTCGGCGGTCGCGCAGGAAGGGCCAGTGGGTGCGCGCCGAGTCGACACGGCCCAGGTCGCACGGGACGATCAGGGTCTCCTCGGCCTGCCCAGCTCGAGCCACGATGTTGCCGTTGGGATCGGCCACGAAGCTGCCGCCCCAGAATTCGATGCCCCCCTTGGGGTCGCCTTCGTGCCCGATGCGGTTGACCGCCGCCACGAAGACCCCATTGGCGATGGCGTGGCTCCGCTGGATGGTTTCCCAGGCCGCCTGCTGGGACGCGCCGAACTCCGCCTTTTCCGCCGGCAGCCACCCGATCGCGGTGGGATAGAACAGGATCTGCGCCCCGCCCAGGGCGGTGAGGCGGGCCGCCTCGGGGTACCACTGGTCCCAGCAGATCAGAACGCCCAGGCGGCCGTGCCGGGTCTCCCAGCTCTGGAAGCCGAGGTCTCCGGGGGTGAAGTAGAATTTTTCGTAATAGAGCGGATCATCGGGAATGTGCATCTTCCGGTACTTGCCGAGGTAGCGGCCGTCGGCATCGAGGATGGCGGTCGTGTTGTGATACAGCCCCTCCGCCCGCTTCTCGAACAGCGAGGCGATGATCGTCACCTTGAGCTCCGCCGCGAGGCGGCCCAGGCTCTCGGTCGACGGTCCGGGCACCGTTTCCGCCAGCTCGAAGAACCGGTGCTCTTCGCTCTGGCAGAAGTATCGGCTCCGAAACAGCTCAGGAAGGCAGATGATCTGCGCGCCTTTGCCGGCGGCTTCCCGCACGCGTCCCACGGCCCGCGTGAAATTTTCCGCGGGATTCTCGGTCATCCCTATCTGGATCAGGCCGAGCGTGACGGTGGCGGATTCGGGCATGGGGAAAGAGTAAAGGGCGGGGGAACGGGAGAACAGGGGAACGGGGGAACCGGTCGGTGTCCCCGCCTTGGTGTCGGCCTTTCTACCGGCCGAACTCGATGCGTGCCATGGCCGCTTCGATCGGCCAAAGCGGCGTCAGCGATCGCCCTTGCAGGGTCTCCTCCAGGCCGCGTTCGGACTTGGCGACGGTCGTGATCCCGTAGGTCCAGACGTCCACGCCGGGGTCGAAGGTGACCTCGATAGGCGCGGCCAGCGACAGCTCGGGCGCGAAGCGGCTGGCGTTGGGAAACACCTTGGGGTCCCACTGATACTCTACCGCGACCAGCCCATTTCCGGAGAATCGATACCGCTTCTCCAGACCGGTGGCCGTCCCTTCCATCCGGACCAGCCCCACCGTCAACCCACCCTCGTTCTCGTCTACCACGGTGGTACTGGAGCCGGGAGTCCACAGGGCCCGGTACTGACCCCGGATATAGAGGTCCTCCGCCAGGTCGGCGGGGAGCACGTGCTCGAGCAGCATGGCCCGATCGCGCTGGTCGACGGGCGGGGCCTCAGTCAACCGCATGCCCGACTCCAGGTCGTGAATGCTGGGCGCGCCCTCTCCCTGGTGGCCGCCTTCGATGCCGATCGGGGTGTGATGGTACGGCTCCCGCCGCCGGGTGAGCACGTCGGCATAGTTGATCCCCTCGTCGAACCGCGTGTACTCCTCGAGGGCTCCGCCCCGGAAGGGACTGATCAACGCCGAGAATCGAGCGCTGTGGATCCAGAGCTCGGAATGGCCATCGTAGTCGAGGTCGAGCCACTCGAAGCCCAGGCGCTCCTCCCTTCTGAGCTCGGCTTCGGCCCGGGCCAGTTGCTGCCAGATGGCGTTGCGCAGGTGCGGGAGATAGAGGCCGCCGAAGACCCCATGCCAATAGGCGTCGTTGCACTGCGCCCGCCCCAGGGCGCGGCGGGCCAGGCTGGGGTCGCCCGTTCGTCGGCAGAGGAGCGAGAGCGCCTGCATCTTCTTATGCATCCGGTTGGCTTCGGAGTACTTGACGAAGAAGTTGCGCCAATGCGCTCCCCGGACCAGCGCTCCGTCGGGACCGGTCAGGCGGTCCTTCCCCAGATCGTGCTCGAGGTTGGTCAGCCGCTGCGCCGCATCGGCGGGCAGCGCCCATCCCTCCATTTCCCGGTAGGACGCGGTCGGGAGATACGCGAGACCGCCGGGGTCCACCTGGGCCAGCGCCTCGGTCAGCGTGGTGAGCGAGACCTCGCCGGCTTCCACCAGTCCGGTCATTGTGCTCAGAAAATCATCCAGCCAGCCGCGCTCGTAGACCCATTCCCGGGTCCCGGGCCAGCCGCCGAACTTCTCGCCGTCATCGGCCAGCACGGCCAGCCGGTGACCCTGGCTGCGCAATTCCCGGAGATACGCGGCGGTTTCCGCCGGGGGACGAAACGGCACCAGGTACCGGAGCCGCTCGTCGATGGGAAAGAGTGCGACTCGCCGGCCGTCGCTCTCGGTGAGGTACGGGCGATGCAGCTGCTCTCGACGGAAGCCGGAGACCAGGAAATGCCGATCGTCCACCAGGGCATAGCGGACCCCCGCCTCGGCGAGGTCGGCGGCCAGCTCGGGCTCCCAGACCCGCTCGGTGAGCCAGAGTCCCGATGCCTTGACCCCGAAGCGGCGGGCCAACGCGTCCCGCATCCACTCGATCTGTTCCAGCCGGTCGCGACGGGGGAGCGAGGCGAGGACCGGCTCGTACATCCCGGCGAGCAGCAGTTCGAGCTTGCCGTCGGTGACCAATCGCCCGACGAAATCCAGATACCCGGGATCGTGGCCTTCCAGCCACTCGAGCAGAGGACCGCTGAGATGGAGATTGATCGGAAAGCAGCCCCGCTCGTCGAGCCGCTCGAGGAAGGGGCGATACACCTCCGCCACGTGCTGGGCCATCACGTGGTCGAAGTTCCCAACCGGTTGATGCAGGTGGATACCGAACGCGAAGTGGATCGGTCTCATGAAGCCGACTCCGAGCCGGCGACCGTGAATCCCAGCGCCCGGGCCACGCCGCCAAGACGACGGCCGTTCGCATCATCGTTCTTCCACGATCGATAGAATCGAGTTTGCACGTCGAAGGGGACGAACAACCCGAGGCTCTGATAGAGCTCCAGAAGCTCGAGCGCGCCGGTGATGGCCGGGTCGGAGCGGTCGGCTTCCAGGGTGGCCACCGCGCGGAGCAGCGCCAGGTGAGCGATGGTGTCGAGCGGCTGCTCGCCTCGGCTCAGTTTGCCGCGTTCTTCGGCGCTGAACCAGCGCTCGATCACGCGGGCGCGCAGCACCAGTCGGAGCGCGTCTCGCTGACGGTCGGGCAGGTGGGTCAGTCGGAGGCGCTCGGGTTGAGCCAGGGTCGGCGAAGAGACCACGGTCTCGACGTCGAGGCCCTGCAAATGGACCTCGACGCCGAATTCGGTGCGGCGGCCGGTTCTCAGGTGGATCAGCTCGAGGCTGGAAGAGTTCGCTCCCGGCCGCAACGCGTAGGCGACGGACATGGCGGCGGTCGGGGCGAACTCCCGCGCGGCCGCGAACCCGGCGGCGATCCGGGCCTCGCTCGGGATCTGGGGCTTGGCCTGCCGGAGGTAGATGTCCTTGCCGGTACCCAACGCGTGCTCGTTGCTGACCGCTGGAGCCAGGCGCTCGATCAGTCCCTGCTCCAGCCGGGGGCCCTGGGGACCGGCCAGCTCGATCGCCCGCGCGGCGTAGCGAAGGACCTGCACCGCTTCGATCCCGCCAATGTCGTCATAGAACCAGGCGCACGAGGTGAGCGTGCGGAGCGCGTTCCGCTCCAGTTCCAGCAGTTCGGCCGCCCGGACCCACGCGTCCTCGGTGAAGCCCTCTCGCAGCTCCGACCGCACCCAGGCTCGGCTCTCCCCCGGCTCCGCGCCGAGGACCTTGCCGTAGCGATCGCGCGCACCCCATTGATCCTTGAAGTGGCGTTCCCCCTCACGATCGAACACCGCGTGCAGCTCGGCGGTCAACCAGTTTACCGCGTCGCGAAGCGGCGCCCGCCACCGCTGCTGAGTCACCCGCTCGTTGGAATGCGAGATTCGACAACCGCAATCCGACCGCCAGCGCTCCACCCCATGGGGGCAACTCCAGGAGCTGGGACTCACCAGCTCCACCGACTGGCGCGGCGGGTAGCGGGCGAGGATGGAAGCGAAGTTTTCGATCCGCGCCACTGGAGTTTCTGCCAATTGCTGAATGACGTGAGCCAGCCCCATCTCCCCGAAGCGGCGGTGATGACCGAAGGTCTCCCCGTCGGTGGCCAACGAGACGACCGCGGGCGCCTGCTCGTCTCCGGCCATTTCGAGCATCCGGGAGGCCCACAGCTCTGCGTTGTCGGTGAGTGAACCGAAGGCCACGTCGCTGGAGAGCGTCCCGTCATAGACGAAGACGGCCAGCTCGCGCCCATCGCGGGTCCGGTAGAGTCCCGGCATTCCCCGGTCAGGCGGTGTCACGACTTGATGGGGCGCCAGGACCGTGAAGCGGATCCCTTCAGCGGCCAGCACCTCCAGGGTCTCGTGGTCCACCGCCGTCTCGGGGAGCCACATCCCCTCGGGCTCCCGCCCGAAGCGTCGCCGGAAATCGGCGATGCCCCACCGGATCTCGGTGACTTTGTCGCGCCGGGAGCTGAGGGGGAGAATCGTGTGGTGATACGGCATCGCGATGGCGTTCCCGTGCCCCAGTCGAGCGCGGCTGGCCCGATCGGCGGCCATCACCGCCCCATAGGTCTCCGGCGCCTCCCGCTCGAGCCACTCGAGGAGCGTGGGGCCGAAATCGAAGCTGAGATACTCGAGGGTGTTCATGATGCCGGCGATTCTCCGCTCGGCTCCGGGGATCCGCGCGGCGACCACGGCTCGATAGCATTCCTGCTCGATGCGGCTGTTCCAGTCGTGGAAGGGCGCGGCGGAGGGCTCGGCCTCGACCTCCTCCAGCCAGGGATCGTCGCGGGGCGGTTGATAGAAGTGGCCGTGCATGGCCACCAGGGCGCGGGGCTCCGGCCGGGGCCCGCTCACGCGAAGGCCCGGCTCCCGTTCACCACCAGCGCCAGCGACGAGAGCACGTCGGGAAAGAGGTCATCGCGGCGGGCCAGCTCGTCGGCGCGACGCAGCGCCTCCTCCAGATTCCCGCCCGGAACCGCCAGCGCGGCCACCAGCCGCTCCGCGTCGTCACAGTGTTCGAGGAACCGGCGCTCGGCGTAGTCCGCGACCGCCCCGGTGGAGATGATGAATTGCCAGTCAGAGGACTGCGCCAGCAGCAGCTCCCGCGCGGCCTGGGCCAGGACCGGCCAGGCCTCGGGACGGCCCAGCGCCTGGGGTGCCGCATCCCAGAAAGCCTGCTCCAGGGGCCAGAGGCGCCGCCAGGTCCACTCGGTTTGCGGGTTGAGCCACATGCTGAAGTCGCCATTGGCGCCCCAGGAGCCGACCGCGAGCCGGAGGGCTTGCTTGGCCGGGTGAGCGGCCAGATGGGCGGAAGCGGTCACCGGGGTCACCTCGGACTGGCGCGCGAGGGCTCGATAGACGGCTCCGATGAACTCGGGCCCCTCGAACCACCAGTGGCCGAACAGCTCCGTGTCGAACGGGGCCACCACGACGTCGCCGTTGCCGCGTCCCGCTTCTCCCCGGGCGAGCTTCTCCAGCAGGCCCGCGAAATGATTGGCGTGGTCCCGGGCGCGCTCCTGGGCCCGGATCGGTTCGTAGGCGCGCTTCCAACCGAGATCGCTCCCCGACTCGCTCACACGCCAGAGCTTGAGGCCGCCCGGCCACCGGATCTTGTGGAACTCGAGGTACCACTCGTCGCCGGGGTAGCCGTGATGACGGCTCCAGACCTGCATGGAGGATTGCGGGTCGCGCACCAGGGCGGCGACCGATCGGTCGAGGCGCGGAGGGGTGACCCGGTAGGCCTGATAGGGGGTGCGGGCAACGGCGCTCTTCCCGCCGTGCGCGGTGACATGTCGCTCCAGATCGGCGTCGAACCGCTCGAGTCCGGCCGTCACCTCCCCGTAGATGCCCAGCGGCTGTCCGGCGTGGGCCAGGTGCGCGTCGGTGAAGAAGTACTGGAACCCGGCGTCGGAGAGGTGCTCTTCGATCCCGCGCCGGATCCCCCGATACGGGGCGCCGGCGATCGGGGCCCACTCGCCGCGGGGCCGATAGGCGCATTCGGGCAACCAGCATCCGGCGGGAGCCCGCCCGAAGAGGCGGCGATGCTCGCTCCGTCCCACCGCCAGCTGGAGCCGGATGCTCTCGTCCCGGGCCAGCAGCGGGAGAAAGCCGTGGGTCGCAGCGGAGCCGATGATCTCCAGCCGGCCGGCGGCCTCGAGCCGGCGAAAGGCGCCCACCAGGTCGTGATTGAGATCTCGAAACAGCCGGCGCAGCCCCAGCAGGCGCGAGCGCCAGAAGTCCACCAGCGGGAGCAACGCGGTCTCACCGGTGGCCTTGAGTGACTCCGGCGCTTCGTCGCAGGTGACCAGGCGCTGGGTCAGGTAGGCTTCGAACTCGCGAACGAACTCGGCGGACGCCAGCTGATTGGCCAGCACGGGGGTGAAGCCGATGGTAATGGGCGCGAGAACCGACTCGGCGGAGAGTCGCTGCAACTGCTCGATCAGCGGCAGGTAGGTGTCGATCGCCGCCTCGCAGAGCCAGTCGCTGCCATGGGGCCAGCGCCCGTGCCGGAGGACGTAGGGCAGATGGGTATGGAGCGCCAGGGCGAAATCCATCAGCCCCTCGCCGGGCGGGCTTCGACCACCCGCCGGTACAACGCGCCATACTTCTGCTCCGAGCGGGCCCACCCGAAGTCTCGCGCCATGGCTTCCGAGGTCATGCGCTGCCATGACTCCTGATCCCGGTAGTACTGGATGGCCCGCTCCACGGCCAGGGCCAGCGCCTCGGGTGAATACTCATCGAAGAGGAATCCGGTCATCCCATCCTCGATGGTGTCCGCCAGCCCGCCCACGCGTCGTGCCACCGGGATCGCCCCGTAGCGCTGCGCGCGCATCTGGGTGAGGCCGCAGGGCTCATACAACGACGGCATCAGGAAGAGGTCGGCCCCGGCCATCAGGCGATGCTCGACCCGATCGGAGAAGTTGGTCTCGACGGCGATGTGCTCCGGTCGCTCAGCCGCGAACGCCTTGAGCGCCCGTTCATAGCGGGCCTCGCCTTCGCCGAGGAAGACGAACTGGGTGTCCTCGCGATGGAGCAGATCGCCGGGAAGAATGATGTCGAGTCCCTTCTGGGAGACCAACCGGGCGGTCATCCCGAACAGCGGCGTCGTCGGCGACTCGGGAAGCTTGAAGTCGCGCTGCAAGGCCGCCTTGCAGCGGGCCTTCCCGCTCATGTTCTCGCGCGTGTAGTGGGCCTCGATGGCGGGATCGTCGGCGGGATTCCAGACGTTGAAGTCGATCCCGTTGGTGATCCCGACCAGGCGGTCGCCCAAGGCAATGAACGCCTCGTGGAGCCCGAAGCCGCCGGCGGCGGTGCGGAGCTCATGGGCGTGGGTCGGGCTCACGGTGGTCACCGCGTCGCTGAAGATGAGCCCTCCCTTGAGGAAGTTGACCCGCCCGTACCACTCCATCTTCCGCCAGTCGTAGAGCTCGTTGGGGAGGCCGATGTCCGCCAGCGTCTCGAAGGGGAAGTGGCCTTGGAACCCCGCATTGTGCACCGAGAGGACCGCGGCGAGCCGCCGATAGTAGGGGTCGTGGGCGTAGATGCTTCGGAGATAGACCGGCGCCAGCGCGGTGTGCCAGTCGTGCGCGTGCAGCACGTGCGGGCCCGGGGCGAGGCTGGGCATCGCGGTGAGCGCGGCCTGGCAGAAGAAGGCGAAGCGGCGCGCGTTGTCCGGATAGTCGGCGCCCCATTCGCCATACAGGCCCGGTCGATCGAAATAGCCGTTGTGCTCGACGCAATAGACCTGGGGTCCAGTACCAGCCGGCGTGACGCGATGGATCCGGGCCGTCTCGCGGCGGGGACCGACGGTGACCGTGAAGGGTGGGCCGACCGGCTCGAGGTGGGGCGCTGCCCGGCGAACCGTACGGTACAGAGGGAGGATGACGCACGTCTGCAGGCCGCTGGCGGCTTGATAGCTCGCCAGGCTGCTCACCGCCTCCGCCAACCCGCCGGTACGGGCGAGCGGCCAGTACTCCGCTACCAGATGCACGACCCCCACGGCCTCGCCGTTTGCGAGCCGTAGTGGAGATCCCGCCGCGGCCGCCGATTTCCTCTTGCGGGCGGTCACCGGTGCGGCATCCTCACGCAAGCGGCGGGTCGTCTCCCGGGGCTTCCCCCCCGATGGCTTGGACATAGGAATCCGTCACGTACTGCTGAACCATCCGCCGGGCGGTGAACCGCTCTCCGGCGGCCTTGAGGGCGTGCTTCATGTACCGGATCCAGTCGGCCGGCAGACCGCGCTCGTCCCGGGTGTAGAACAGCGGGACGACCACCTCTTCGAGCAGAGAGTATAACCGCTCGGCGTCCTGCGCGTCGACGTCGCCGTCGGTGGACGCCACCGGGATGGCCCAGCCATTCTGCCCGTTGTAACCCTCCTCCCACCAGCCGTCCAGGGTGCTCAGCTGCGGCACACAGTTGAGCGCGGCCTTCATGCCGCTGGTCCCGCAGGCCTCGAGCGGCACCTTGGGCAGGTTGAGCCAGAGGTCCACCCCCTGGACCAGCCGGTGCGCGAGATGGAGATCGTAGTCCTCGATGAACGCCACCCGTCCCTCGAGCGCCGGGTCTCGCGTGAAGCTGTAGATCGTCTGGAGCACTTCCTTGCCGGGCCCGTCTTCGGGATGGGCCTTCCCGGCGAAGATGATCTGGACCGGTCGCCAGGGATTCACCAGCAGGTCGTGCAGGCGATGGAAATCGTGAAAGAGGAGGGAGGCCCGCTTGTAGGTGGCGAAACGCCTCGCGAAGCCGATCGTGAAGACATCGGGGTTGAGCAGCGTGCCCGCGCCCACCACGTGCGCGGCCTCGCGCCACCGCTCCGCCCAGCGCCGCCGGGTCTCCTCACGCACGTAGCTGGCCAGGCCGCGCTTCATGTCCACGTGCACGGCCCAGATCTCCCGGTCGTCCAGCCGCTCGACCGCCTCCCAGAATCCCGGCGTGCCGGCCCGCTCCACCCAGTCGGTTCCCAGGGCGCGCTCCATGAACCGCAACATCCGGCTCGACATCCAGGTCTCGAGGTGGACGCCGTTGGTCACGTGACCGATCGGCACCCGCTCGACCGGACGATTGGGCCACAACGGGTGCCAGATCTGACGGGAGACCTCTCCATGTCGCCGGGACACCCCGTTGACCCGGTGGGATAGCCTCAGCGCCAGAATCGTCATATGGAAGCGGCCGTCCTGGTTGTCGGGGTGCTGGCCGAGCCGGAGCAGCCGCTCGGGATCCAGCCCCAGCGTCTCCTGTACCGGTCCAATGCATCCCTCGATCTGGTCCTTGGTGAAGTTGTCGTGCCCCGCCGCGACCGGCGTATGGGTGGTGAAGATGCTCCGGGCCCGCACTTCGTGGATGGCGGCATCCAGGGCGGTCCCCCCCATCACCAGCTCGCGCAGGCGCTCCACCATCATGAACGCGGCGTGCCCTTCATTGGCGTGCCAGGCCGCGGGCTGAATGCCGAGGGCGCGGAGCAGGCGCACACCTCCCACTCCGAGAATCCATTCCTGTCGCAGCCGGAGGTCGGGACCGCCGGCATAGAGCTTTCCCGAGAGATCGCGATCGGCGGGATCGTTCTCTTCCAGGTTGGTATCGAGGAGGAAGACCGGCACATCGCCGACCATGATCCGCCAGGCGCCGACGTGAACCGGACGCCCGAAGGTCGGCACCACGGCGAGATAGGGTTTGCCGTCAGGGCCGTCGAGGCGCTCGAGCGGAGTCGAGCGCGGATCGACCCGCACATCTCCGTCCTGCTGCCAGCCATCCAGCCGTAGCTGCTGGTCGAAATAGCCCTTGGTGTAGAACAGGCCGACGCCGACCAGTGGAACCCCGAGGTCGGAGGCCGCCTTGCAGTGATCGCCGGCCAGGACGCCGAGTCCCCCCGAGTAGATCGGGACCGTGGCGTGGAGGCCGAACTCTGCGCAGAAGTAGGCGACCGGCTGGCGGGAAAGGTGAGGTAAGGTGGAGGAGAACCAGCTGGCTCTGCCGGCTCGCTCCCGGGCCGCGACCATCACCCGATCATAGAGGGCGAGATAGGCAGGATCGGTGGCGCAGCCCGCCAGCCGGGCCGGGTCGGCCCGGCGCAGCATTTCGATCGGATTGTGCCGGGTGAGATGCCAGAGCGGCTCGTCGATCCGCCGGAACAGGGCCCGCGCGTCCAGGTTCCAGCTCCACGAGAGGTTCATCGCGATCGGGGCGAGCCCCTCGATCCGCTCGGGGAGATAGGGGATCCGGCTGCCGTCCGGGGTCATGGACGATCCTGAAACAGGAGCCTCGAGCGCGCCAGCCGGGAGGAGCTCAATGGACGAGCTTCTTGTAGCGAACCCGGTGTGGCTGATCGACCGAGACGCCCTTCCGCTTGTGATAGTCCGAGGCGTAGTCCTGGTAGTTCCCCTCGAACCAGCGCACCTCGCTGTCTCCCTCGAAGGCGAGTATGTGGGTCGCGATCCGGTCGAGGAACCAGCGGTCGTGGCTGTTCACGACTACGCAGCCCGGGAACGACTCCAGGCCCGCCTCGAGGGCCCGCAGCGTGTCCACGTCGAGAGCGTTCGTCGGCTCGTCGAGGAGCAGGACGTTGCCCCCCGACTGGAGCAGCTTCGCGAGGTGCACCCGGTTGCGCTCCCCGCCCGAGCACGCCCCGACGAGCTTCTGCTGGTCGGGCCCGCGGAAGTTGAACGACGAGACGTACGCCCGCGCCGGCACCTCGCGCGAGCCCACCTTCACGACTTCGACGCCGTCGGTGATCTCCTCGAAGACGGTCCGGTCGGGGCGCAGCTCGTCGCGCGCCTGGTCGACGTAGCTCAGCCGGACGGTGTCGCCGATTGCGACCGAGCCCGCGTCGGGCGCCTCCTGGCCGACGAGCATGCGGA